>NZ_JAOTNW010000002.1:0-513442 GCF_036346515.1 Pseudomonas sp. AM4(2022) | reverse complement strand
ACTGCTGTCAACACCTCTTTTTCAACTTCCTTTGGCTTCGATGAACTGAAGCAACTTGCTGCCAGAAACTTCATAACTCATTGTTTACCAAGGAGTTTTCCGTTTCGACTGCGCCGGAAGTGGGGCGAATTATAGACAGATATAATTCGCCGTCAACTCTTAATTTTGCTTTTCTATCAATAAGTTAGCTTCGGTTAAAAAACAACCAACTCCCCACTGCGCCTCTATAAGGAAAAGCTCAAATAACACCCGCCTCCTTCAACGCAGCCACATGAGCAGCTCCCAGCCCCAGAACCCCCTGCAGCACCTCAAGCGTATGCTCCCCCAATAGAGGAGGCGCACTCCGGTACTCCACAGGCGTCTTGGATAGGCGTATCGGGCTCGCAACCTGAGGCACCACCCCCGCCAATGCGTGAGGTAACTCAACCGCCAAGCCACGCGCAATGACCTGAGGATCAGAAAACACCTGCGCCAGATCATTGATCGGCCCACACGGCACGCCCACTCGCTCCAGCTGCGACACCCACTCAGCGGTCGTCTTGAAGACCGTCGCCTGGCGAATCAAGGGAATCAGCTCCGCGCGATTAGCCACCCGCGCGCGATTGGTGGCGAAACGCACGTCATCCGCCCATTGTGGCTGCCCAGCGACTTCAGCGAATTTACGGAACTGCCCGTCATTGCCTACGGTGAGAATGAAATCTCCATCGGCAGTGGGGAAATCCTGATAGGGCACAATATTAGGGTGAGCGTTCCCCAAGCGCTTCGGCGGCGTCCCGGTGGTCAGGTAATTCATCGCCTGATTCGCCAGGCAAGCCACCTGCACATCCAGCAACGCCATGTCGATATGTTGCCCACCGCCATCGTGATCGCGATGCGCTAGCGCAGCCAGGATCGCCACGGTCGAATAAAGCCCGGTCAAGATATCGGTCAAGGCTACGCCAACCTTTACCGGTCCGGCGCCGTCATCCCCTTCAGGCCGCCCGGTCAGGCTCATGAGCCCGCCCAACCCCTGGATCATGAAATCGTACCCCGCGCGCATCGCATAGGGGCCCGTCTGACCAAACCCCGTGATGGAGCAGTAAATCAGCTCGGGGTTAACCTCTTTGAGGGATTCATAGTCCAGCCCATACGCCGCAAGACCACCCACCTTGAAGTTTTCTATGAGGATGTCCGACTTGGCAGCCAGGTCGCGCACCAGCTTCTGGCCTTCTGGTCGCGTAAAGTCGATGGTCACCGACTCTTTATTACGGTTGGCCGACAGATAATATGCTGCCTCACTGGTGTTCTCGCCATCCGCATCCTTAAGGAAGGGTGGCCCCCAAGCGCGCGTGTCATCGCCGCTGCCCGGCCTTTCGACCTTGATCACCTCGGCCCCAAGGTCTGCAAGAATCTGCCCGGACCAAGGGCCCGCGAGTACTCGCGACAAATCCAGCACTCGCAGATGCGAAAGCGCGCCCATGCCCATGCTCCTATTAATAGAACGCTTGAAGACCGGTTTGCGCGCGCCCCAGGATCAAGGCATGCACGTCATGGGTCCCCTCATAGGTGTTGACCACTTCCAGGTTCACCAGGTGGCGCGCCACCCCGAATTCGTCGGAGATGCCGTTGCCGCCGAGCATGTCTCGGGCCATGCGCGCGATGTCCAATGACTTGCCACACGAGTTACGCTTCATGATCGAAGTGATCTCAACCGCCGCCGTACCCTCATCCTTCATCCGCCCCAGGCGCAGGCAACCTTGCAGGGCCAAGGTAATCTCGGTCTGCATGTCGGCCAGCTTCTTCTGGATCAGTTGAGTAGCAGCCAACGGGCGACCAAACTGCTGGCGATCGAGCGTGTACTGGCGCGCGGTATGCCAGCAAAACTCAGCAGCCCCCAGCGCCCCCCAGGAAATCCCGTACCGTGCCGAGTTGAGGCAGGTAAACGGACCTTTCAAGCCACGTACATCCGGGAAGATATTTTCTTCCGGCACAAATACGTTATCCATAACGATTTCACCGGTGATGGAGGCCCGCAGACCCACCTTGCCGTGGATAGCCGGAGCGCTCAGACCTTTCCAGCCTTTTTCCAGGACAAAGCCACGGATGTCCCCAGCATCGTCTTTGCCCCACACCACAAACACATCCGCAATCGGACTGTTGGTAATCCACATCTTCGCGCCGGTCAGGCTGTAGCCGCCATCCACTTTGCGTGCACGAGTAATCATCGCACCTGGGTCGGAACCATGGTTGGGCTCGGTCAGCCCGAAGCAACCGATCCATTCACCAGAGGCCAGTTTGGGCAAGTACTTCTGTTTTTGCGCCTCGGTACCAAACTCATTGATCGGCACCATGACGAGGGAAGACTGCACACTCATCATCGAGCGATAGCCGGAGTCGACACGCTCGACCTCCCGAGCAATCAAACCGTAGCTGACGTAGTTCAAGCCACTACCACCGTACTGCTCGGGGATCATCGCCCCCAGCAAACCGGTCTCGCCCATCTCGCGGAAAATAGCAGGGTCTGTCTTTTCGTGGCGAAAGGCTTCGAGCACGCGGGGAGCCAGCTTGTCCTGAGCAAATTGCTCGGCGCTGTCACGCACCATGCGCTCTTCTTCGGTGAGCTGTTGATCCAGCAGCAGTGGATCGATCCAGTTGAAGCTTGCCTTGCCAGCCATGAATAAGTCCTCGCGGAAAAAATCAGAAGTCGTGGACCCAGACTAGGCGCGGTCAGCGCAGAGGGCAAACGAGGAATTCGCATAGGCTTGTGCTAATTTCTCACTTCGTAACACTCAAAAAGCCCATAAATGCGCTTTATCTGTGAGGACAACGTACATGCGCAGAAAAATTCCCAGTACCACCGCCCTTATCAGCTTTGAGGCAGCAGCCCGCCACGAGAGCTTCACCAAGGCAGCACTGGAGCTTTCCATCACCCAAGGCGCGATTTGCCGACAGATCGCCAGCCTGGAAGAGTTTTTGAGTGTCGAGTTGTTTCGCCGCTCACGCCGCGGAGTGAAGCTGACGGAGGCGGGGCTGTCTTATAGCCGCAGGGTTGCAACGCAGCTGGATGCCGTGGAGCGCGACACCTTGTCGGTGATGGGCCAGCAAGGCGCCAATGTGATCGAACTGGCGGTCGTGCCCACCTTCGGCACGCAGTGGCTGATCCCACGCCTGAAAGACTTTCAACATCAGCACCCGGAAGTCACGGTGAACCTGACGAACCGCACACGCCCCTTCCTGTTCGCCGATACCGAGTTCGATGCGGCGATCTACTTCGGAGATGCCGATTGGTCGGGTACGCAATCCCACAGGTTAATGGGCGAAAACCCAGTACCGGTATGCAGCCCGCGCTTACTCGGCGACCGCACGCACTTCACCCCTCAACAGATCGCCGAGCTGCCCCTGCTGCAGCAGACCACACGCCCCTACGCCTGGCGCCAATGGTTCAACGCCCAACAACTGAACATCCCTCGCGACATGACAGGCCCTCGATACGAGCTATTCTCGATGCTGTCCCAAGCAGCCATGCATGACATGGGCATCGCACTGATTCCTCCCTTCCTCATACAGCGGGAGCTGAAGGAGCAACAACTGGTAATCGCCAGCACCGAAGCACTGACCAGCGAAAAGGCTTATTACCTGATGATTCCTGACAAAAAGGTCGAATCCGCCTCTCTGCATGCATTCAGGGACTGGCTGCTCGATCAGTCAAGACGCTACGACCCATGTAAATAAAGGACAAAGCGCAATTACTGACTTTGTAGTCAGATAAATCCAGAGCCTACAGATGTACGTATATGTCGCATTTAAACAGACTGTACTTGTCAGCCAAAAATAAGGCTAAAAGCCATGTATCTCATGGCTCGCAGCGACTCTTACCGGCCAATGCACGACTATTCACACTGGCAATGGAAAAACGGACCGAAAACGCCTGAACGCCTTTAAAGACCTGTATTTAAAGAGGTTATTTCAGCTTGTTGCGACAATCAGTCACAGGGTGACTTGTAGTTAATTTTTCGTCACCCGTCATAATCCCTTGATGGCCGTAAAGTTCGCCTGCAAAATGCCGCGCCCCGCTGTCATTTCAGCGGGATCGTGCTGATCGGCCGCCCCAGTTGCGCCACTCGCGGTGCACTGGCCTTTTTACAAAAAGATCAAAAGCAAAAAGATCATGCAGGAGATTTGACGTGCACATTGGTGTTCCTCTCGAAACCCAGACCGGTGAAACGCGGGTGGCTGCCACCCCGGAAACCATCAAGAAGCTGATCGGCCAGGGCCATAAGGTCACTGTACAAAGCGGCGCAGGCATCAATGCCAGCATCGTCGACAGTGCCTATGAAACGGCAGGCGCCACCATTGGCAGTGCCAACGACGCGTTTGGCGCCGAGCTGATTCTCAAAGTGGTTGCCCCCAGCGACAGCGAACTTGCGCTGATCAAAAGTGGCACCGTGTTGGTGGGCATGCTCAATCCGTTCAGCAACGAAACCATCGCCAAGCTCGCCGAGCGCGGCATCACCGCCTTCGCCCTGGAAGCCGCGCCGCGCACTTCACGCGCTCAAAGCCTTGATGTGCTGTCTTCGCAAGCCAACATCGCCGGTTACAAGGCCGTGTTGCTGGCCGCTCATCACTACCCGCGCTTCATGCCGATGCTGATGACTGCTGCCGGCACTGTAAAAGCCGCGCGCGTGCTGGTCCTCGGCGCCGGTGTGGCAGGCCTGCAAGCCATCGCCACGGCCAAGCGCCTGGGCGCGGTGATCGAAGCGTCCGACGTACGCCCGGCGGTAAAGGAGCAGATCGAATCCCTGGGCGCCAAGTTTGTCGACGTCCCCTACGAAACCGATGAAGAGCGTGAATGCGCCGTCGGTGTCGGTGGCTACGCACGCCCGATGCCCACCAGTTGGATGCAACGCCAGGCCCTGGCCGTGCACGAACGCGCCAAACAGGCCGATATCGTCATCACCACCGCCCTGATCCCGGGCCGCAAGGCTCCGACCCTGCTCAGCGCCGATACCGTGGCGCAGATGAAACCCGGCTCGGTGGTCATCGACCTCGCTGCAGCCCAAGGTGGCAACTGCCCGCTGACCGTGGCCGACCAGGTAGTGGTGGAAAACGGCGTGATCATCTGCGGCCCGACCAACCTGGCGGGTGCTGTCGCCGCCGACGCCTCGGCCTTGTATGCGCGCAACCTGCTGGACTTCCTGAAGCTGGTCTTCACCAAGGAAGGGCAGTTTGAAATCAACCTCGAAGACGACATCGTCGCCGCGTGCCTGGTGTGCCGCGACGGCCAAGTCATCCGCAAAAACGCCTAAGCAGGGATTCAGACGATGGAAGAGCTTATCTCCCCCGGTATCTACAACCTGATCATCTTTGTGCTGGCGATTTATGTCGGTTATCACGTGGTCTGGAACGTAACACCCGCATTGCACACGCCGCTGATGGCCGTGACCAACGCCATTTCCGCGATTGTCATCGTCGGCGCCATGCTGGCTGCCGCGCTGACCGTTACCCCGCTGGGCAAGACTATGGGCACACTGGCCGTGGCCCTGGCGGCGGTGAATGTCTTCGGCGGCTTCCTGGTCACCCGCAGGATGCTTGAGATGTTCAAGAAGAAAGCCCCGAAAGTAAAAGAAGAGGCGCCCAAGTAATGAGCATGAATCTCGTGACGACGCTCTACCTGATCGCGTCGATCTGTTTCATCCAGGCCCTCAAAGGCCTCTCGCACCCGACCACTTCGCGGCGCGGCAACCTGTTCGGCATGCTCGGCATGGCGCTGGCGGTACTCACCACCGTCGGCCTCATCTATAAGCTGGGGGCTGAACTGGCGACTGCCGGTATCGGCTACGTCATCGTTGGCCTACTGGTTGGCGGTACCGCCGGCTCGATCATGGCCAAGCGTGTTGAAATGACCAAGATGCCAGAGCTGGTCGCGTTCATGCACAGCATGATCGGCTTGGCAGCGGTGTTCATCGCCATTGCCGCCGTGGTCGAGCCGCAGTCCCTGGGCATCGTCAAGCACTTGGGCGATTCGATACCGGCCGGTAATCGCCTGGAACTGTTCCTCGGTGCCGCTATCGGTGCAATCACCTTCTCCGGCTCGGTGATCGCATTCGGCAAGCTGTCGGGCAAGTACAAGTTCCGCCTGTTCCAGGGCGCACCGGTACAGTTCGGCGGCCAACACAAACTGAACCTGGTGCTCGGCCTCGCAACCCTGGGCCTGGGCCTGGCGTTCATGTTTACCGGCAACCTCACTGCGTTCGCGCTGATGCTGGCCTTGGCCTTTGTACTGGGTGTGCTGATCATCATCCCGATTGGCGGCGCCGACATGCCCGTGGTGGTGTCGATGCTCAACAGCTATTCCGGCTGGGCAGCGGCGGGCATCGGTTTCTCGCTGAACAACTCGATGCTGATCATCGCTGGTTCCCTGGTGGGCTCCAGCGGCGCGATCCTGTCGTACATCATGTGCAAGGCGATGAACCGCTCCTTCTTTAATGTGCTGTTGGGCGGTTTCGGCAATGCGCCGGATGCTGGCGCCGCGGCGGGCTCCAAAGAAGCACGCCCGGTGAAGTCCGGCTCCGCGGATGACGCCACCTTCCTGCTGACCAACGCGGATACCGTGATTATCGTCCCAGGCTACGGCCTTGCGGTCGCGCGGGCACAACACGCGCTCAAGGAGCTGACCGAGAAGCTGACCCACCGCGGCGTCACCGTGAAGTACGCGATCCACCCGGTGGCGGGCCGTATGCCGGGGCACATGAACGTATTGCTGGCCGAGGCCGAAGTGCCCTACGACCAGGTGTTCGAGATGGAAGACATCAACTCCGAGTTCGGCCAGGCCGACGTGGTGCTGGTGCTGGGCGCGAACGACGTGGTCAACCCGGCCGCCAAGAACGACCCGAACTCCCCCATCGCCGGCATGCCGATTCTCGAGGCGTTCAAGGCCAAGACCATCATCGTCAACAAGCGCTCGATGGCCAGCGGCTACGCCGGCCTGGATAACGAGTTGTTCTACCTGGACAAGACCATGATGGTCTTCGGTGATGCCAAAAAGGTCATCGAAGACATGGTCAAAGCCGTCGAATAACACTGCGCCAGCGCAATACCCGAAACCCTGGCCTCACGTAGGCTGGGGTTTTTTTATGGTTCCCGCGCTCTGCGTGGGAACGCATCCAGGGATGCTCTGCGTCCCGCTTTACACACACATGAAACCCGACCAAAGGCTCTAAATCGCGACCTGGCATTCGACCATGGTAGCGGGCCGAAACTTTTTGAAATCACTACACTGCCCACCTTGCTTTCCGTAGCCAGAGATAACAATTCATGTACCGTGATCGTATCCGCTTGCCTTCGTTGTTGAACAAGGTCATGAGCGCGGCAGACGCCGCTGCACTGATCGAGGACGGCATGACCGTCGGCATGAGCGGCTTCACCCGTGCCGGTGAAGCCAAGGCCGTCCCCCACGCCCTGGCCGAACGCGCCAAGACTTCGCCGCTCAAAATCACGCTGATGACCGGCGCGAGCCTGGGCAATGACCTGGACAAGCAGTTGACCGAAGCCGGCGTACTGTCACGACGCATGCCCTTTCAAGTCGACAGCACCCTGCGCAAGGCGATCAATGCCGGCGAGGTGATGTTTATCGACCAGCACCTGTCGGAAACCGTCGAGCAACTGCGCAACAATCAGCTCAAATTGCCCGACATCGCCGTGATCGAAGCCGTCGCGATCACTGAGCAAGGGCATATCGTGCCCACCACCTCCGTAGGCAACTCGGCCAGCTTCGCGATTTTTGCCAAACAGGTGATCGTCGAGATCAACCTGGCGCACAACCCGAACCTGGAAGGGCTGCACGACATCTACATCCCGACCTACCGGCCGACGCGCACGCCGATCCCGCTGGTGAAAGTCGACGACCGCATTGGCAGCACCGCGATTCCGATCCCGCCCGAGAAAATCGTCGCCATCGTCATCACCAACCAGGCGGACTCCGCCTCCACGGTAACGCCGCCTGACAGCGACACCCAAGGCATCGCCAATCACCTGATCAACTTCCTCAAGCAAGAAGTCGATGCCGGGCGCATGACCAACAAGCTCGGCCCGCTGCAAGCCGGCATCGGTAATATTGCCAACGCGGTGATGTGCGGGCTGATCGAATCGCCGTTCGAAGACCTGACCATGTACTCGGAAGTGTTGCAGGATTCGACCTTTGACCTGATCGATGCCGGCAAGCTGAGCTTTGCCTCCGGCAGTTCGATTACCTTGTCGGAGCGGCGTAATGCCGATGTGTTCGGCAACCTGGAGCACTACAAAGACAAATTGGTGCTGCGCCCGCAGGAAATTTCCAACCACCCTGAAGTGGTACGTCGCCTGGGCATCATCGGTATCAATACCGCGCTGGAATTCGATATCTACGGCAACGTCAACTCCACCCACGTCTGCGGTACGCGGATGATGAACGGCATCGGTGGTTCCGGCGATTTTGCACGCAATGCGCACCTGGCGATCTTCGTTACCAAGTCCATTGCCAAGGGCGGCGCGATTTCCAGCGTGGTACCGATGGTCAGCCATGTGGACCACACCGAGCATGACGTGGACATTCTCGTCACCGAAGTAGGCCTTGCCGATCTGCGGGGCCTGGCGCCACGGGAGCGCGCCCGGGTCATCATCGATAACTGCGTGCACCCAGCCTATCGCGATGCGCTCAACACGTACTTCGATGCTGCCTGCGCCATCGGCGGGCATACCCCGCACATCCTGCGCGAAGCACTGAGTTGGCACATTAATCTGGAAGAAACCGGGCACATGCTCAACGCTTGATGGATACAGATCCGGGCTGATGCAAATACAGTTTCATCAGCTCGGTGAACTCACTCGCACTTCTGGAAAAAACTGTACTGCTGTACTGGTCATTTCCTACCGAAATATCCCACGCCTCAGCTTAAAAACGCCTATTTCGCACCTTTTAAGTGCGCACAGGTACAGTTGCCCCAATTTCGTACCGTACAGCCCTCTTAAACAGTTAACTGGCCTCTCACAATACAGGTGAACTGTATCTAGAGAGTCTTGCCTCGGAAGAGGATCATTGGCATCAGTTAAACCACTACCTAATCCCGCCACAAGCGGAAGGATGTCATCATGGAACGTACACTCAGTTCCGAACTGTTCTTCGAAGAAAAAGCTGTAAACACCCAGGCTTCCCTGCCTTTGCGCGTTCTCGCCAACCTGATGTTGTGGCAGCGCCGCATCTCCAGCCGCCACCAACTGGCTCGCCTGGATTCGCGTCTGCTGGCTGACGCCGGTATCAGCGAAGCTCAACGCTACGAAGAGCTGAGCAAGCCGTTCTGGCGCTAAGTGGCGCCCGCTGGCCCTGACCTAACGGGTCCACTGCCAGCACCCTGATTTGTCAAAGCAAAGCCCGCCCCGGGTAACCGGAGGCGGGCTTTGTTGTATCTGTGATTGCACATTGAAATGCGCTCAATCCAAGCACACAGGTACAGTTTAAAATTATTAAAATATGACAGGTACAGTTTAATTGCAGGCTTCCGAATAGCCCGGCACACGCCTAATATCCGTTCACCACGTGGCGAACCCTGTAGAGCGTGCGTCTGATGCTCGACAGTCCCAGTCCGTTTCATTGTGGCCGTTTCGCGCCACCTTATTATTCGTCTACAGGAGTTACCCCATGTCCCGTCTTCGCCTGCTGTGCACTGCCGCTGTGCTGACCCTGGCTGCCAATGCCAACGCGAGCAGCTTGATCATGACGACCGACTCGATCGTCGGCGCTCTGAAGGCAACCTCCGATGCCACGTCTGATGCCACCTCATCCCTGCGCGACAACAAGGTCGTACAAGCGGCCCGTGACGACGCCGCCAGCTTTGTCGCCAGCGAAGGCGCCATCCGTGGCGTGAAACTGGAAAGCGCCCTGGCCCAGATCCGCCAACAAGCGCCGCAATTGAATACCGCTACCGATGCACAGCTGGCACAGGCCATCCTGGCTATCTGATCCACGGCAACCAGACGGGAGCGCCCGCCGCTCCCGCATGGCTCGACGCTGGCTCTCGCCCGGCCGTTGCGCTAGCCTTGGCGCTCGCTTTCAGTTGTCGAGTCCCATGGCTTTTTCATACCGTTTATTGAGTGTTCCTGTTCTGTGTTGCGCCTGCTGGTCACCCATGGCTTCAGCGTTGGATGTGTCCACCCAGAGCACTGTTGTCAGCGTGTATGCCACCAGCAAAGTGACCTCTGCGCCGTTCGACAATAAGTTGGTCATGGCCGCTCGGGATGATGCTGCCGCTTTCGTTGCCACTGACGGCCAATGGCGGGGCGCACGCCTGGAGTCCGCGCTGGATTATCTGCGTCGCACCCAGCCAAAACTTCATGCAAGCGACCTTGAACTGGCGCAAGCAATTCTCGTCCAATAATCATCGTTGTATTTCTATCTTTGTCATTGGAGTCACCCCATGCGTAGCCCGCTGATCGTCGCCGCCCTCGGCCTGCTGTTTTTGGCCGATGTCGCCCAGGCGCAAACCTTGAAGGCCACCAGCAACATCGTCGTGCGTGCCTCGGCGCGCACCATTGATTTCACCTCGGACACCACCACCTCCATCCGCGACTCCAAGATCGTGCGCGAAGCCCACGATGACGCCGCCAGTTTCGTCGCAACGAATGGCGAGATCCGTGGCGCCCAGCTGGAAGCCGCGTTCGATACCCTTCGCACCCGCGTGCCAGAAGCCCGTGATGCCAGCGACCAGACCCTCGCCGAAGCTATCCTCGCTCTGTGAGGCGCCTCAAAACCTGGCTCCTGGCCGGGGCCGTGCTGCTGTGTGCAAGTACAGCCCAGGCCAGCCTGCAACTGCGGCTCAAGACCGAAGGCTTGAGCCCAGCCGAACAGCAGGCCAGCCAGGCATTGCTCGATGAAGCACTGCGTTCCTTGCCGCCGAGCTTTATCGAGCAGTTGGACCGACGTATCGATGTCGGCTGGACCGACAAGATGCCTGAAAACGCCTATGGCCAGGCATCCCTGGTGTCCGAGCTGGACCTCAACCAGAACCTGCTCGCCAGCCTGACTGACGGCCGCGCCGCCACCCTGAAAACCAATCGCCCCCACGGTACCGTGCGCCAGGAAATGCTCGCCACCGTGCTGCATGAACTGACCCACATCTATGACCGTGCGCGCCTATGGTCCAAGGACGAGCGCACGCTGATCCAGCGCTGCAGCCGTCAGAACAGCATCACCGGCTTGATCGGCTTGCCCGACCAGTGCCGTGGCCAGAACGGCCGCCGCTTTACCCTCAGTGACGACCCGCGCCTACTGGATCTCGCCGGCTGGCCACAATATGTCGGTCGCCGCGGAGAGCGTGAGCAGCACAACCATCAGGTGGTACGCAGCCCGGACATCTACGAAACCACCAGCCCGCTGGAGTTCGTAGCGGTCAACATGGAGTACTTCCTCCTGGACCCCAGCTATGCTTGTCGCCGCCCCGCGCTGTTCCGTTATTACAAGGACCACTTCGGCTGGGTCCCGCCCGAACAGGACACCTGCGCCAGTACCTACGCCTTCCTGAACGCGGGCAACGATTTCGCCAAAACGCCCCTGGGCCAGATCGATCCGGAGCGCGTGTATGAAATCGACTATCTGCTGGCCGAAGCCAACCAGAACCTGGTGAGCCGTTGGGGCCATAGCATGTTGCGCCTGGTGATTTGTGCCCCGGGCCGCCCGCGTGGCCCGGATTGCCGGCTAGATCTGGACCGGCACCTGGTCTTGTCTTACCGCGCCTTCGTCGGTGACGTACAGCTGTCGAGCTGGGATGGCCTGGTGGGCAAATACCCGTCGCGGCTGTTCGTACTGCCGCTGGCCCAGGTCATTGATGAGTACACCAAGACCGAACTGCGTGGCCTGGCATCGGTGCCGCTGAAGCTCAGCCGCCAGGAAATCAACGACACCGTCGAACATGCGGCGCAGATGCACTGGAGCTATGACGGCAGCTACTTCTTTATCTCCAACAATTGTGCGGTCGAAAGCCTGAAACTGTTGCGCAGCGGCAGCGCCAACCCGCAATTGACTGGCCTGGACAACATCACCCCCAACGGTTTGCTGGAAGTGCTCAGCGCCCGCGGCCTGGCCGATACCAGCGTATTGAATGACAAGCGCGAGGCACTGCGGCTGGGGTATCACTTCGACTCGTTCCGCGAGCGTTACCAAGCCATGTTCGATGTGTTGCGCAAGCAACTGCCGATCAAGCAGACCCAGGTCGAAGACTGGTTGTCCCTGGACGCGCAAGCGCGTCGCCAATGGTTTGCCCAGGCCGACCTGCGTACCAGCGCCGCGCTGTTGCTGCTGGAGCAGGCCAGCTATCGCAAACAACTGATGCTCGCCCAGGATGAGGTCAAACAACGCTATCTCAATGCCCGCGAGCTGAAATACGGCGGCATGGAGAAAGCCAACAACACGCTGCAGCAAATTCTCGCCAACAGCGGCTTCCTCAGCCGCCCGGCCGAGTTGCTGGACAGTGGGGGTTATGGCCTGCCGCAACCTTCGGAAGCCAAGCGCCTTGAATCAGAAAGCGCCGAACGCCAGAAGCAGTTGCAGTCGTTGACCGGCGAGCTGGATAAGGAGGTGAGGGCGCTGCTCGACCCATCCCGCGCAGCCGAGATTGCCGCTTGTGAAGCCAACCTCAAGCAGGTGGGTGAGCATTTGCGAGCCTTGCACAAAGCCGCCGGCGGCCTGGAGCTACCCTGATAGTCTGGCAGCGACCATTCCCAAATGTGGGAGCTGGCTTGCCTGCGATGACGGTGTCAAAGCCATAAGAGATGTTGGCTGACACACCGCTATCGCAGGCAAGCCGGCTCCCACAGTTTTATCTGCATAAACCCCAAGCCCGCGTGTCAGCTGTTTTCTCAGCGAAAGCTGGCTGAAAGCTTCCCCGTCTAGGATCGCCTCCACTGCCGGCAACAGACCGGCTGTTAACAACAACAATGGTGATTCCCGATGTCCGCTCGTACCCGCCTGTTCGCTCCAACTCCACCCGTACGCCTCGTGCCTTTCGTTCTGCGCTGACCGCCACTCGGTCCGCCATTCCCTAGCCGCGCTACGCCTGGAGTATTCCTATGCTGACTTTCCTTGGCTTTGCCATGGTCATCACGTTCATGTTCCTGATCATGACCAAGCGCCTGTCCGCGCTGATCGCCTTGATCATCGTGCCGATCCTGTTCGCGCTGTTCGGCGGTTTTGCACCGAAGATCGGCCCGATGATGCTCGAAGGCATCACCAAGCTTGCGCCGACCGGCGTGATGCTGATGTTCGCCATCCTCTATTTTGCTTTGATGATCGACTCCGGCCTGTTCGACCCGGCCGTGCGCAAGATCCTCAAGATGGTCAAGGGCGACCCGCTCAAGGTGTCGGTCGGCACCGCCGTACTGGCCCTGGTGGTATCTCTGGACGGTGACGGTGCCACCACCTACATGATCTGCGTCGCGGCCATGCTGCCGCTGTACCAGCGCATCGGCATGAGCCCAAGGATCATGGCCGGCCTGATCATTCTCGCCGGTGGCGTCATGAACATGACCCCCTGGGGCGGCCCGACGGCGCGCGCCGCCAGTGCGCTGCATGTGGACCCGTCGGACATCTTCGTACCGATGATCCCGGCCATGGCCGCCGGTGTCGTGGCGATCCTGGTGATTGCCTACATGTACGGCAAGCGCGAGCGTGCACGCCTGGGTGAATTGCACCTGCAAGGCGATGAGATCGACCACAGCGAAATCAGCGTGTCGCAATTCCCCGACGCCCGCCGGCCGAAATTGATCTGGTTCAACGGCGCCCTGACCCTGGCCTTGATGTGCACCCTGATTGCCGGCCTGTTGCCGCTGCCGGTGCTGTTCATGGTGGCGTTCAGTATCGCCATGATCGTCAACTACCCGTGCCTGCAGCAGCAGAAAGACCGCGTCGCGGCTCACGCCGGTAGCGTATTGGCCGTGGTGGGCTTGATCTTCGCCGCCGGTATCTTCACAGGCATTCTGTCGGGCACTGGCATGGTCGACGCCATGTCCAAAAGCCTGTTGGCGGTCATCCCCGAAGCGATGGGCCCTTACCTGGCGGTGATTACCGCGCTGGTGAGCATGCCGTTTACCTTCTTCATGTCCAACGACGCGTTCTACTACGGCGTACTGCCGGTACTGGCCGAAGCTGCCAGCCATTACGGCATCACCGCGGTGGAAATGGCGCGGGCGTCGATCGTCGGGCAACCCGTGCATTTGCTCAGCCCACTGGTACCCTCGACGTACTTGCTGGTTGCTCTGGCGGGTATCGAATTCGGCGATCACCAGCGTTTCACACTCAAGTGGGCAGTGTTGGTGTGCCTGTGCATAATGTTCGCCGCATTGCTGATGGGGATTTTTCCGCTGTTCAGCACTCTATAATCGTACCGACTCACTCACCGCGCGGCACTACAGCTTGCGCGGTTAACACTTGCTCAAAGGAATACACATGGAATGGCTGACCAATCCGGAAATCTGGATTGCCTTCTTCACCCTGACGGCCCTTGAGATCGTCCTGGGCATCGATAACATCATCATGATTTCGATCCTGGTCAGCCGCATGCCCAAGCATATGCAGGCACGCACTCGGATCTTCGGCCTGGCGTTGGCCATGGTCACGCGCATCCTGTTGCTGCTGTCGATCACCTGGGTCATGCAACTGACCGCCGACCTGTTCGTGGTGTTTGGCCAGGGCATCTCCGGTCGCGACCTGATCCTGTTCTTCGGTGGCCTGTTCCTGCTGTGGAAAAGCTCCCAGGAGATGTACCACGCCCTGGAAGGTGAAGATGAAACCCAAGATGAACCCAAAGGCGCCGGCGGCAAGTTCATCTACACCATTATCCAGATCGCCATCATCGACATCGTGTTCTCCCTGGACTCGGTGATTACCGCTGTCGGCATGGTTTCCCACGTGCCGGTGATGGTTGCCGCCATTGTCGTTGCGGTATTGGTGATGATGCTGGCTGCCGGCACTATCAGCGAGTTCATCGACAAGCACCCGTCGCTGAAAATGCTGGCGCTGTCGTTCCTGCTGGTAGTGGGTACCGTGCTGATCGCTGAATCCTTCGACGTACACGTGCCAAAAGGCTACGTCTACTTCGCCATGGCGTTCTCGCTGGCGGTGGAAGCGGTGAACATCAAGATGCGTACCGCCATCGCGAAAAAGAAGAAACAGCAGGACCCGGTGAAACTGCGCAAGGACATTCCGGGTCAGTAAATTTGACCCGCGAGTGATCGTTCCCACGCTCCGCGTGGGAATGCCCTCTCGGACGCTCCGCGTCCGCAAAGTGACGCAGAGCGTCACAGGATGCGTTCCCACGCCGAGAGTGGGGAACGATCTTCATGACAGTTTTGTTTCAATCCCGAGTTTAGCTATGCGATGCTGGCGCAGAGCCCATTCGCCAACTACAGCTTAGGTACAAGACGTAGAGCGGCACGCGGTAACTTTCCTTCGCTCCTGCTGGAGCGCACCCACACGGGGGGCCGAGCATGCTGACCTTGCTCAATCTGCTTTCCGCCGTGACCCTGCTTATCTGGGGCACGCATATCGTCCGAACCGGTATCCTGCGGGTCTACGGTTCCAATTTGCGCCAAGTCATCGGGCAGAACATGTCCAAGCGCTGGCTGGCATTTGTCGCCGGTATCCTGGTGACGGCCATGGTGCAAAGCAGTAACGCCACTGCGATGCTGGTGACTTCGTTTGTCGGCCAAGGGCTGATGAGCCTCACGCCGGCCTTGGCCACCATGCTTGGCGCCGACGTCGGTACGGCCTTGATGGCGCGGGTGCTGACGTTCGATTTGTCCTGGCTGTCGCCGCTGCTGATCTTCCTCGGGGTGATTTTCTTCCTGTCGCGCAAGCAGACGCGGGCAGGGCAGTTGGGCCGGGTCGGAATCGGCCTGGGCCTGATCATCCTCGCGCTGCAATTGATCGTCGAAGCCGCCGGCCCCATCACTCATGCCCAAGGCGTCAAAGTCATCTTCGCTTCGCTGACCGGCGATATCTTGCTGGACGCCCTGGTCGGCGCGCTGTTCGCCATGATTTCCTACTCCAGCCTCGCTGCGGTGTTGCTCACGGCCACCCTGGCCGGTGCTGGCGTGATCGGCTTGCACGTGGCCATCGGCCTGGTGATCGGCGCCAACATCGGCAGCGGCGTGCTGGCCTTTCTCAGCACCAGCATGCAAAACACTGCCGGTCGCCAAGTGGCCCTGGGCAGCCTGTTGTACAAATTGATCGGTCTGTTGCTGATCATTCCAGTGCTCGACCCGCTGGTAGGCTGGATGGACGGCCTGGACTACAGCGTCCAGGGCATGGTCATCACCTTCCACCTGCTCTACAACGTCAGCCGTTGCCTGATCCTGTTGCCCACCATCGGGCCCATGGCCCGCCTGTGCGAATGGCTGCTGCCGGAACGCCCCGAAACCAATGGCAAGGCCAAGCCACGCCATCTGGACCTGGCCTCATTGAATACCCCAAGCCTGGCCTTGGCGAACGCCGCCCGCGAAACCCTGCGCCTGGGCGACTTGATCGACAATATGCTCACTTCGATGCAGGAAGTGCTGCGCGGCAACCAAACCGCAATCACCCAGCAAATGCGCAGCCTCAGCGATGACGTCGAGGCGCTCAACAGCGCGATCAAACTCTACCTGGCGCAAATGCCCCGTGAGGACCTCAGCGAACAGGACAACCGCCGCTGGGCAGAGATCATCGAGCTGTCGATCAACTTGAAATTGGCGGGTGACCTGATCGAACGCATGCTGCGTAAGGTCCAGCAACAGAAGACCTCGCAACGCCGGCAATTTTCCGAAGTGGGCCTGGAGGAACTCAGTGGCCTGCACAGCCAGTTGATCGCCAACCTGCGCCTGGGCCTGTCGGTGTTTCTCAGCGGCGACCCGGAAAGCGCCCGCCAATTACTGCGTGAAAAGCGCCGCTTCCGCGCCCAGGAGCGCCGCCTGGCCCACGCCCATGTCAGCCGCCTGCAGCGCAAGATCGTGCAGAGCCTGGAAACCAGTTCCCTGCACTTGGAACTGATTGCCGACATGAAACGCTTGAACTCGTTGTTTTGCAGCAGTGCTTATGTAGTGTTGGAAACGTCCGACACTGGCGCGCTCTCGGCTGAAAGTATTGCCGACATTACCCATTCGCCCTGAACGTACGCCCGCGAGCGAAGTCAGTTAACAATGGACCTCATTCGCCAGGAAGCTTGTTATGCGTCGCCTGTTACTCGCCTGCCTGCTCTTGGGCTCGGCACACGCCTTTGCCTTTGACCGTCTGCAAGTCGAGGGCTACACCTTGCCCAACGGCCTGCAACTGCTGCTCAAACCGGGCACCGAGCGTGGGCATGTCGCTATTCGCCTGGTGGTTGGTGTGGGCCTGGACGACTTCGGTTGCGAAGAAAAAGAACTACCGCACTTGTTCGAGCACTTGCTGTTCAGCGGCATCGACGGCGGCGGCGAGGGCGACCTCGAAGACCGCATGCAAGCCCTGGGCGGCGAGTGGAACGCCTACACCAGCAACGCCGATACCACCTTCGTGATCGAGGCGCCCGCGCAGAACCAACGCAAGGTGCTGGACCTGCTGCTGGCAATCCTCACGCGCACGCAACTGACCGACGCCCATATCAATGCCGCCAAGCAAGTGGTGGAGCGCGAAGACGGCGGCCATTATTCACACTTGCAACGCCTGCTGGATCGCCAGGACCTCGGTCACAGCGCCAGCAACCAATTGGCTGTGGAGTTGGGCCTCAAGTGCGCCGAACGCGCCGAGGTCAGCCACCTGACCCGCGACCAGTTGGAGAAGCTGCGCAACGAATGGTACGCGCCGAACAATATGACCCTGATTGTCGTCGGCGATCTCGACAAACTGCTGCCCGCCTACCTAGAACGCACCTATGGTGAACTCGACCCAGTGGAGCCGAGCGAACATCGCCCCCTCCCGGAAATCCAGCACACCGCCGCCAGCCACCGCGACCTGATCCGCGGCTGGGTGGGCGATGGCGCCAAGCTGCACTGGCTGTTCCCCGAGCCTGTGCTGGACGACCAGCATGATGAAACCTACAACCTGCTCAAGGACTACCTCGACTGGGCGCTGTACCGGCAACTGCGCCTCAAGCACGGTTTGTCCTACGGCCCGTGGGTGGAACGCGAAGTACTCGGCGGCGTCGGGTTCCTCAGCCTGAATGCCGACCTTGAGCGGGAAAACCTCCCTGAAGCCGAGCAGGTCTTGCAAGACCTCAAGGCCCAGCTGCTCAAGAACGGCCTCGACCCAACAGTATTCACACGCCTGCAACAAGCCGCCATCGCCCGCCAAGCCTGGGCAGTGCAGGGCAACAGCGCACTGGCCGACTATTACTGGAGTGCGGCTGGCGACTACTCCAATGGACGTTTCAGCGACCCGGTTAAACGCATCAAGGCCGTGAGCCTGGCGCAAACCAACCAGGCTATGCGCGAAGCGTTCCAGCAGCCGGGCTACTGGCGCATCGAAAAACCGCTGTTGAGTTATGACGCCTTGACCTGGATCGGCGCGGGCGTGCTGGGCCTGATCATCCTTGGTTTGATCGGCCTGAGGCTTTATCGCAAACCTGTTGAGTAATGAGGCACAGAGTATCGGGCTAAGGCGTTATTCTATCTGCGATTTTTCCCACAACCAGTGAACCGCCCATGCCGAACTTGCCGCCCCTCATCCAGCGAGTTATAGAACTGATCAAGCGCTACCCAGGGGTGATTGCACTCGGCGGTTTCATCTCGGGCGTGGGCAGCTTCATCCTGGTAGACCGTCAGCAGGGCATGGCCAGTTGGATCGCGGTGATCATGCTGGTGAGCTGGTTGTGGCTGATGCTGGAGAACAGCTTTACGCAACTGTTCACCAAAGTCTTCAATCGCGAGATCCCTGAACCGCTGCTGCGATACGCCACCCAGATGATCCACCAGGAAAGTCTGTTTTTCGTCCTGCCCTTCTTTTTCGTCACCACCGCCTGGAACAGCGGCCAATCGCTGTTCACCGGCCTGCTGGGCGCGGCGGCGCTGGTGTCGATCATCGACCCGCTGTATTACAAATGGCTGGCGCCCAAACGCTCGCTGTTCCTGGCCCTGCACACCCTGACCCTATTCGCCGCGTTGCTGACCGCGCTGCCGATCATCATGCACCTGACCACCGCCCAGAGTTACAAACTGGCGTTGGGTGTAGCCATGGTCTTGTCGATCCCGAGCCTGGCCGTCAGCCTGCCGCTGCGTAGCCTCAAGGGCTGGGCGATGCTGCTGGGGGTAACGGCCGCTATCGGCTGCGCCGGCTGGTTCCTGCGCAGCTGGGTACCGCCCGCCACCCTGTGGATGACCGAAGTCGCCATCAGCACCCAATTGCAAGACCGCACGCCGGGCGACGACCTCAAGCAAGTCACCGCCGCCCAATTGCGCAGTGGTGGGCTGTATGCGTACACCGCGATCAACGCGCCACGCGGGCTGGATGAGCGCATCTACCATGTGTGGAAATTCAACGGCCAGGAAGTCGACCGCATTGCCCTGGACATCCATGGTGGGCGCAAGGAAGGCTATCGCGCCTGGACCCACAAGCAGAACTTCCCGGGTGACGCCGTAGGGCGCTGGCAGGTGCAGGTGCTCACCGAAGACGGCCAAGTCATCGGCGTTCTGCGCTTCAAGGTGATAGACACAGCACAAGCGGACAACCCAAAGTAAGCCGGATCGTGCTATTACGTAGCAATTGTGGATAGCCAAACAAGCTCGGAGCTTATGACCACTAGCACGACGGCCGGCGCGGCCCATCTAGATACGTCCAGCACCCCGCCTTCGCTACGGATTACCGGCGACTGGACGCTGGCCCACTACGCTCACCTGAAGAAGCTGTCGGCCGCACTCGACGGCCAATACGACGCCGGCGCCCGCATTGACCTCAACGGTCTCGGTGCGCTGGATACCGCCGGCGCCTCGCTGCTGGTGGAGCTGCTGGGCCCTGCGCGCATCGAACATTCTGCCGAACAGACTGATTGCACCCTGGCAGCCGCCGACCGTGCACTGCTCAAGACCGTCTACCGCTCCCTGAATGACTTTTGCGTACCGATCAAAGAGCCGGAAGAGGCCGCCGGCATTCAAGTCTTGGCCCGCATCGGCCGCGCAGTAGACACGGTCTGGCAAGACGCAATGAAGCTGTTGGGCTTTATCGGCCTCATCCTCGAAACCTTCGCTCGCGGCATTTGGCGGCCCAAGCGCTGGCGCCTGACACCCATGGTCGCCCACATCGAACAGACGGGCCTGGATGCGGCGCCTATCGTCGCGCTGCTGACCTTTCTGGTGGGCGCCGTCGTGGCCTTCCTCGGCGCCACCGTGCTCAAGAGCTTCGGCGCGACGATCTTTACCGTAGATCTGGTGGCCTTCTCCTTCCTGCGCGAATTCGGCGTGTTGCTCACCGCAATCCTCATCGCCGGCCGTACCGCCAGTGCATTCACCGCGCAAATCGGCTCCATGAAAGCCAACGAAGAAATCGACGCCATCCGCACACTGGGCCTGGACCCTATGGAACTGTTGGTATTGCCCCGCGTGTTGGCGCTGCTGGTGGCGTTGCCGATGCTGACCTTCCTTGCGATGCTCTCGGGGATCGTCGGCGGTGGCGTGGTGTGTGCGGTGGCCCTGGATATTTCGCCGGCGATGTTTCTTTCGCTGCTGCAATCGGACATTGGCGTACAGCACTTTCTGGTGGGCATGGTGAAGGCGCCGATCTTTGCGTTTTTGATCGCGGCCATTGGCTGCCTGGAAGGTTTCAAAGTCAGCGGCAGTGCCGAGTCAGTCGGCGCGCACACCACGTCGAGCGTGGTGCAATCGATCTTTGTGGTGATCGTGCTGGATGCGGTCGCGGCGATGTTTTTCATGGAGATGGGCTGGTGAGTCGTCTACACCGTGCGCCCACTGAGGCGGTGATTGAAGTGCGTGGCCTGTGCAATCGCTTTGGCAGCCAAAGCGTGCATGAGAACCTCGACCTGGATTTGTACAAGGGCGAGATCCTGGCGGTGGTGGGGGGCTCTGGCAGCGGTAAATCCGTGTTGTTGCGCAGCATCGTTGGCCTGCGGCGCCCCAGCGAAGGCGAAGTGCGGGTGTTCGGCAAAAACCTGCCGAGCCTGCCTGAACATGAACGCTCACTGGTAGAACGCCGTTTTGGCGTACTGTTCCAGAAGGGCGCGCTGTTTTCCTCGCTGACGGTGACCGAGAACGTTGCCCTGCCATTGATCGAGCACGCCGGCCTCAGCCGCGCCGATGCCGAGCACTTGGCGGCGGTCAAGCTGGCCCTGGCGGGGTTGCCGCTGTCGGCGGCCGATAAATACCCGGCCTCGTTATCCGGCGGCATGATCAAGCGCGCGGCTCTGGCCCGCGCACTGGCCTTGGACCCGGACATCCTGTTCCTGGACGAACCCACCGCCGGTCTCGACCCCATTGGCGCGGCGCAATTCGACCAACTGATCCTCACCCTGCGCGATGCGTTGGGCTTGAGTGTGTTCCTGGTCACCCACGACCTCGACACGCTGTACACCATCACCGACCGTGTGGCAGTGCTGGCGCAGAAGAAAGTGCTGGTGGCCGACGCCATCGATGTCGTTTCGGAAACGGACGACGCCTGGATTCACGAATATTTCCACGGCCCCCGGGGCCGCGCGGCATTGGATGCCGCTCAATCGCTCAACGAGGTATGACATGGAAACCCGAGCCCATCATGTGATGATCGGACTGTTCAGCGTAATTGTGGTGGTCGGCGCGATGCTGTTTGGCCTGTGGCTGGCCAAGTCCAGCGTCGATACCGCCTTCCAGGATTACGAAGTGATCTTCAACGAAGCGGTCAGCGGCCTGTCCCAGGGCAGTGCGGTGCAGTACAGCGGCATCAAGGTGGGCGATGTCATCAGCCTGCGCCTGGACCCCAAAGACCCGCGCCGCGTCCTGGCTCGCATCCGCCTGGCCGGGCAAACGCCAATCAAGGAAGACACCCAGGCCAAGCTGGCCCTGACCGGCATCACCGGCACCTCGATCATCCAGCTCAGTGGCGGCACCCCACAGAGCCCGGAACTCAAGGGCAAGGACGGCAACCTGCCGGAAATCATCGCGTCGCCATCGCCTATCGCACGCCTGCTCAATAACAGCAACGACTTGATGACCAGCGTCAACCTGCTGCTGCACAACGCCAACCACCTGTTCTCGCGGGAAAACGTCGAACGCCTGAGCAACACCTTGGATAACCTGCAACAAACCACCGGCGCCATTGCCGAGCAACGCGGCGACATCAAGGTGGTGATGCAGCAATTGATGCAGGTGAGCAAACAGGCGGGCGCGGCGCTTGAGCAAACCACCGTACTGATGCGCAGCGCCAATGGCTTGCTCAGCGAGCAAGGCAAGCAAGCCTTCGGCAGCGCCGAGCAGGCGATGAAATCCCTGGAGCAAAGCACCGCCACCATCAATACCTTGCTGACCAATAACCAGGACTCGGTGAACAGCGGCATGCAGGGCCTTAACGAACTGGCGCCAGCCGTGCGCGAGCTGCGTGAAACCCTCGGCTCACTGCGCGCCATCTCTCGCCGCCTGGAAGCCAACCCCAGTGGTTACCTGCTGGGCAGCGACAAGAACAAGGAGTTCACGCCATGAAGCGCGCGTATCACATGATCGTCCCTATGGCCCTGGCACTGGTCAGCGCATGCTCGATCCTGCCCAAGCCTGACCCGTCGGACGTGTACCGCCTGGCGTCCGCCCAACCGGCCAGCCAAGGCACGCCGGTGAGTTGGTCGCTGCGCGTGACCAAGCCGCAGACCAGCGAGTTTCTCGACAGCCCGCGCATCGCCGTGGTGCCAGATGGTAACTTGATCAGCAACTACGCGAACTCACGCTGGAGCGACCCGGCGCCGGTGCTGCTGCGTAATCGCCTGCTGGATGGCTTCCAGCGCGACGGGCGCGTGACATTACTGAGTACCGATGAGACCAACCTGCAAGCCGACTATGAGCTGGGCGGGCAGTTGCAGGCGTTTCAGAGTGAGTATCGAGGCAAAGCGGTGGAGGTGGTGATTCGCCTCGACGCGCGATTGGTGCGTGGGCGTGATCAGCGAATTATTGCCAGCCGTCGGTTTGAAGTGAGGCAGCCGGTGAGTGACACCAAGGTGCCAGCGGTGGTGGCTGCTTTTGGCCAGGCCGGGGATCAGTTGAATAAGCAGGTGGTGGATTGGGTGGTGCAACAGGGTAATACTGCGCCGAAACGATGATTCCACCGCCCTGTAGGAGCGAGCTTGCTCGCGAAAAACCTGAGAACGCCTCGGGGAATCTGATGCCCCGCGTTATCGTTAACGTTTTTCGCGAGCAAGCTCGCTCCTACAGGGTGCGGCTCATGCTCAACCGAAGAACCAGTAGCACACGGAGATAGCCGCCACTACGCCGGCAAACTCCGCCAATAACGCACAACCGACGGCATGCCGAGCCCGCTGGATCCCCACCGAACCAAAGTACACCGCCAACACATAGAAAGTGGTTTCCGTACTGCCCTGAATCGTCGCCGCCACCAACGCCGGGAAGCTGTCCACACCCTGGGTCTGCATGGTCTCGATCAGCATCGCCCGCGCCGCGCTGCCGGAAAACGGCTTGACCATCGCCGTCGGCAGCGCGTCGACGAAGCGCGTATCAAGGCCCGTCCAGGCCACCACATGGCGAATCCCTTCCAGGCCGAACTCCAAGGCGCCTGAGGCACGCAACACGCCAACCGCGCACAGCATCGCCACCAGATAGGGCAACAGGTTCTTGGCCACGTCGAAGCCTTCCTTGGCGCCTTCGACAAAGGCCTCGTACACCTTGACCTTGCGTAAGGCACCGATCACCAGGAACAGCATGATCAAGCCAAACAGCGTGAGGTTGCCCAGGATCGACGACAAACCGGCCAGCGCTGTGGCAGACAGGGTCGCCAGCAGCGCCATGAAGCCACCCAGTATCAACGCGCCGGGGACCAGATAGGCCAGCACCACAGGGTCCCACAGCCGCAGACGCTGCATCACCGCCACCGACAGCAGGCCCACCAGCGTCGACGCACTGGTGGCCAGCAGGATCGGCAGGAACACCAGCGTCGGGTCCGCAGCGCCTTGCTGGGCGCGGTACATGAAAATGGTCACCGGCAACAGCGTCAGCGAAGACGCGTTAAGCACCAGGAACAGGATCTGAGCGTTGGTCGCCGTATTGGGGATGGGGTTGAGCTCTTGCAGCGCCTTCATGGCTTTCAGGCCGATGGGCGTCGCGGCGTTGTCCAGGCCCAGGCCGTTGGCGGCAAAGTTGAGGGTGATCAAACCGATCGCGGGGTGCCCGGCGGGCACTTCCGGCATCAGGCGGCGAAACAGCGGGCCGAGGGCCTTGGCCAGCCAATCGACGATCCCGGCTTTTTCGGCGATCCGCAGAAAGCCCAGCCATAACGTTAGGGTGCCGAACAGCAGCACCATGACTTCCACCGACAATTTGGCCATGGCGAAAATGCTTTCGACCATCGCCGCGAAGATCCCGGCGTTACCGCCCACCAGCCATTGCGCCAGCGCTGACACCATTGCCACGACAAAGAAGCCAAGCCACAGGCCATTGAGCATCAGATAAATCCCCCGAAAGATGGGGCGAATGATAACGGGGCTGGCAGAAACGACAAACCCCGGAATTCTCCGGGGTTTGTTTTCGATCAATCTGCAATCAGCTACGGGTGGCTTGTGCTGTAGGCAGGGCTTCCTTGCTGCGCCAGTGCGGCAGGGAATTCCAATAGCGCTCGCCCTTGGCGTCGTCGTACATGCCTTCCCAACGGGAGATAACCAGTACGGCCAAGGCGTTACCAATCACGTTCAGGGCGGTACGCGCCATGTCCATCACACGGTCGACACCGGCGATAAACGCCAAGCCTTCCAGCGGGATGCCCACGCTGCCCAGCGTCGCCAGCAACACCACGAAGGACACGCCCGGCACGCCGGCGATACCTTTGGAGGTCACCATCAGAGTCAGTACCAACATCAGTTGCTGGCCGATCGACAGGTCGATGCCATACAGCTGGGCAATGAAGATCGCCGCGATGCTCTGGTACAGGGTCGAACCGTCGAGGTTGAACGAATAACCGGTTGGCACCACGAAGCTGCAGATCGCTTTCGGCGCGCCGTAGGCTTCCATCTTTTCGATCACACGCGGCAGCACGGTTTCGGAGCTGGCGGTGGAGTAAGCCAATACCAACTCATCTTTGAAAATGCGGATCAGCTTGAGGATCGAGAAGCCAAACAGGCGTGCGATCAAACCCAGGACCGCGAAGGCGAAGAACAGGATCGCGACGTAAACCAGAATCACCAGCTTGGCCAGCGGCAGCAGCGAGGCGAAGCCGAAGTTGGCGACCGTCACCGCGATCAGCGCGAATACACCGATAGGGGCGTACTTCATGATCATGTGAGTGACTTTGAACATGCTCTCGGACACGCCCTGGAACATGGTCACCAGCGGCTCGCGCAGCTCAGGCTTGAGGCTCGACAGGCCCAGGCCGAACAACACCGAGAAGAAGATGATCGGCAGCATCTCGCCACGGGCAACAGCGGCGAAGATGTTCGAGGGGATCAGGTTGAGGATGGTTTCGATGAACGCATGTTCATGCTGCACTTCGGCGGCAGTCGCCTGGTACTTGGAAATATCGACGGTACCCAGGGTACTCATGTCGATGCCAGCGCCTGGGTGGAACAGGTTGGCGAGCAACAGGCCCACCACGATGGCGATGGTGGTGACGATTTCGAAGTAGAGGATGGTTTTGACGCCGATACGACCGAGCTTTTTCGCGTCGCCGACACCCGCAATACCGACGATCAGCGAAGAAATCACAATCGGGATCACGATCATCTTGATCAGGCGGATAAAGATATCGCCCGCCGGCTGCAACACATTGCTGATCCACCAGGCCTTTTCAGCACTGAAATGGTTGAGCACTGCACCGATTGCAATGCCCAGTACCAAACCGATGAGGATCTGCCAGGCGAGGCTTAGCTTTGCCTTCTTCATGTCATTACCCTTGCTTCAAGTGGACTTACGGCAAATGCGCCAGCTGCAACGCTCGAAAGCGAAAAAGTGTGTGCATCTGCCTCCATGGAAGGTCACCGCAGCGTGGCCGAAATGGCTTACTGGCAGGCGAAAAAAGGCGCAACTATTCCCATGCAAGGGAGCGACGTCTAATGCCGTAAACGCCTACCCTATGCCGAATCGGCATGGCTTTTTTTGAAAATATTTGTCCAAACGGTCAGTTCGTATCCGCCATTCGGGCGGGTGAATATGCCGTTAAGCGGCCAAATCAGGCTCGCTCAGAGATACTGGACGACTTCGATTGATTGGCAGAAATGTCTGAGAAATCCATCACCTAGCGCCAGAAAGATCCTATAGCGCGGATGAAAAATTCTCGATAGATGGTCACGCCGACATACCCGGTAATGGTTGGCCAGAGGCAAAAAGCAAAACTGCGGCTATGGACGGCATGAAACGCGAGCATGAGAGCGATAAGCCCGCCGCAAGTTCAGCAAGCTTGAGGTCTTGTGAACTTGCGTCGCAGCTTTTCGCCTGACCCGGCCCTTGCGCAGGTACTCCCTGTACCCGTAGGTCACGCCGATCCTGATCGATCAGAGCAACCCGGCCCCCTGGTCATGCATCACTCAAGGAGCGATGCAAACAGAAAGAAGCACCAGAGCTTCTTTCTATGGACGCCGGCTCCGTCAGACGGAACCTAGTACCAATTCGGGTCTTTCTTGAGCTGCTCCATCAGCAGCTTTTGCATACCCTCGTCCGGCTTACCGAGAAAACGGTAATCGGCGTGCCGTGTCGGGGACTTGTCCGCTGGCAAACCAGCCGGGACTTCCACCAACATGGCGTAGGCATCTTCCTTGTCGAGGCTGAAGGCCACGATCAGGCGCTTGTTCAGGCAGGTGTCTGCGGTTTCGCAAAGCGGCCCGACCAAGTACTTGTCGCCATCTTCCTCAACGGCATTCATTTGCTCGGCCGTGCCCGACAGGTTCATCACCCATTCGGGCAGGCGCTCTTCTTTCTTCACCACGTCTTGCCAGGTTTCGCGGTACTGCGGATCCGCGCTGAGCAATTCGTTAGCCCGGGATTGGCCGTCGTTGGCGGCCATGGCCAGGCCGCTGCCGCCCAACAGCAGGGCGGCAGCAAGGGCTTTAAAAGGCAGGCTGACCATATTCAACCTCGGCCTTTGCGACCAAAGAAGAACGAAGCGATAAACATCACCAGGAAGACCACAAACAGGATCTTGGCGATGCCGGTGGCGGTGCCAGCGATACCACCGAAGCCCAGGACTGCGGCCACAATGGCGATGATCAGAAATGTGATTGCCCAACTCAACATGGTGATTCTCCTTATGCTTCTATAGGGGTAACAGCGGTGATGCCGTGCAGCCGCTCAACACGAGCGACGTTTTTTGCCTAGAACACCCAACGGTCATGGGCCGGCAGTTCGTCCAGGGTGGAACCCTGGTCTACCAGGCTCAATTGCGGGGCAGTCACATCGGCGCTGGCGCTGCCAATGGAACGGAAATGGGTCTGGGTCATGACGGGACGCTCAAATTGCGGGGCCGGCTGCGCGCGCTCCTGCCAATGCTGCAACTGCTGGCCGGCAATCAACGTGACCATCAAGGCCAAGCTGGCAAACAGGCCCTGCTGCAGGCGCAGCGGCGATACACGCAATTGGCTGAGGCTTTGGCGAGTCATACTGCATTGCTCCCGCATTCTGATTATTCGTTCATGACGCTCTTGGGAGAGATATTGCAGAGTGCATGCCAGCTTTATTGCAAAATAAAACACAACAAAATCAAAGAGTTAGACTTGATAGATAGATTCATCGCCTAGCATCCTGCACGATGCCTCGTTGCAGGCCGTGCGAAATGCACGATGGAAAGTGGTCGGAACCAGACACCTGGCGCGCACATCGAAGGATCGAAGAGCAACAAGTCCTGAAAATGCCCGCAAACCACGTCTGTAGGAAGGCGCGCAGATAGCTGCACGAAGAAGCCTTTTATGAATCAGAATAAACCATGCAACTTGCCCGATTATTCCGGGACTAAACACCATCACATTTATAGTTAAGGAGTGCGGGACAGATGGATTCAGCCAAGGAACTTCAAGGCCGCATTCTTTTAGTGGATGACGAATCCGCGATCCTGCGCACCTTCCGCTATTGCCTGGAAGATGAGGGCTATACCGTCGCCACCGCGAACAGCGCCGCCCAGGCCGATGCCCTGATGCAGCGTCAGGTGTTCGACCTGTGCTTCCTCGACCTGCGCCTGGGCGAGGACAATGGCCTGGACGTGCTGGCCCAGATGCGCGTGCAGGCTCCGTGGATGCGCGTGGTGATTGTGACCGCCCATTCGGCCGTGGATACCGCCGTGGACGCCATCCAGGCTGGCGCCGCCGACTACCTGGTCAAACCTTGCAGCCCCGACCAACTGCGCCTGGCCACGGCCAAGCAACTGGAGGTGCGTCAGCTCTCTGCGCGGCTGGAAGCGCTGGAAGGCGAGGTGCGCCAGCCCAAAGACGGCCTGGACTCCCATAGCCCGGCAATGATGGTGGTGTTGGAAACCGCGCGGCAGGTGGCCGGGACGGACGCCAATATCTTGATTCTCGGCGAGTCCGGCACCGGTAAAGGTGAGTTGGCCCGGGCGATACACGGCTGGAGCAAACGCTCGAAGAAGTCCTGCGTGACCATCAACTGCCCCTCACTGACCGCCGAACTAATGGAAAGCGAACTGTTCGGCCACAGCCGCGGCGCGTTCACCGGCGCCAGTGAAAGCACCTTGGGCCGCGTGAACCAGGCGGACGGCGGTACGCTGTTTCTCGACGAGATCGGCGATTTCCCCCTCACGTTGCAACCCAAGTTGCTGCGATTTATCCAAGACAAAGAGTATGAGCGCGTGGGTGACCCGGTCACCCGTCGCGCCGACGTGCGCATCCTCGCAGCCACCAACCTGAACCTGGAAGACATGGTGCGCGATGGCCGGTTCCGTGAAGACTTGCTCTACCGCCTGAATGTCATCACCTTGCACTTGCCGCCGCTGCGCGAACGCAGTGAAGACATCCTGACCCTGGCTGACCGCTTCCTTGCCCGCTTCGTCAAGGAATACGCACGACCGGCGCGCGGCTTCAGTGATAATGCCCGCGAAGCGCTACTCAACTATCGCTGGCCCGGCAACATCCGCGAACTGCGTAACGTGGTGGAACGCGCCAGCATCATCTGCCCGCAGGAAAAGGTGGAGATCAGTCACCTGGGGATGGCCGAGCAACCGGCCAACAATGCACCGCGTATCGGAGCGGCTTTGAGCCTGGACGAGCTGGAGAAAGCCCATATCGGCGCCGTACTTGCGACCAGCGACACGCTGGACCAAGCGGCCCGCACACTCGGCATCGATGCGTCGACGCTGTACCGCAAACGCAAGCAGTACAACCTTTGAACAGGACTTTATGAAGCTCGCGATGAAACTGCGCACCCGGTTATTCCTGAGCATCTCAGCGTTGATTACCGTGGCTTTGCTGGGGTTGGTCCTGGGCTTGGTCAGCGTCATGCAAATGGCTAAGACCCAGGAATCGTTGATCCGCAGTAATTTCATCACCCTGGACCTGGGGCTCAAATTGCGTCAGAGCCTGGGCGACCAGTTGATCATGATGCTGGAGAAGCGTCCCGACCCAGACGCCCTGCAAGCTTCCAAGCAGCATTATTTCGATCTGTTGGACCAGGGCATCGCCCATGAGCAGGTCGACGGCAAAAACCATGGTTTCAGCCAGGCACGCTCGGATTACCAGAATCTGCTCAAGGCGTTTGACCAATCCCAACAGGCATCACCGCCTGCGGGCAGCAAGGAAAAGCTCACCGAAACCTTCAACATACTGCGCAACGGCTTGATCGCCGAACACAAGCAGGCCCTGGAAAATATCAGTACCAGTGAACATAAATCCCGTGAGCGCGCCTTGTTGATAGCGGGCCTGCTCGGGCTGGTGGGGCTCGCGGTGCTGATCATCGGGTTCGTCACGGCCCATGGCATCGCCCGGCGTTTCGGTGGCCCCATCGAGGCCCTGGCCAAGGCCGCCGACAAAATCGGACAGGGCGATTTCGAAGTCACCCTGCCGATCTCCTCCGCAGCGGAAATGAACCTGCTGACCCGCCGTTTCGGCATCATGGCTGAAGCGTTGCGCCAACATCAGGCCACTAACATCGATGAGCTGCTGGCCGGCCAACAGCGCCTGCAAGCGGTGCTCGACAGTATCGATGACGGCCTGTTGATGATTGATCGCCAAGGCTGCCTGGAGCACCTCAACCCTGTGGCGCAGCGCCAATTGGGCTGGGATGAGGAACGGCTGGGTCAAGGGCTTGGCGAAGCCATGGGTCGCGCGGAAATGGATGAACAGCTGCAGCTGGTGCTGCGCGGCGGCAATCTGGAGCGGGCCCCGGATGATCTGGAGGTGGAAGTCGAGGGTGAGTTGCGCCTGCTGACCTACAGCCTGACCCCGGTCAGCCATACACAGGGGCACATTCTCGGGGCCGTGATGGTGCTGCATGATGTGACGGAACAGCGCGCCTTCGAACGGGTGCGCAGCGAGTTCGTATTGCGCGCCTCCCATGAGCTGCGCACGCCGGTTACCGGCATGCATATGGCCTTCGGCTTGTTCCGTGAGCGGGCGAAGTTCCCACCTGACTCCCGCGAGGCAGACCTGCTGGATACGGTCAATGAAGAAATGCAGCGCCTGATGCAGTTGATCAACGACCTGCTCAACTTCTCGCGCTATCAGAACGGCCTGCAAAAACTCACCTTGGGCACGTGCGATGTCACCGACTTGCTGGAGCACGCACGGGCCCGATTTGCTGAGCCTGCGAACGCCCAGCACATTGAGTTGCTGGTAGAAGCTCAACCTGAATTGCCACGGCTGTATGCCGACCAAGTGCAACTGGAGCGGGTACTCGACAACCTGCTGGGCAATGCCCTGCGCCACACCGCCGAAGGCGGGCAGATTCGTCTGCAGGCACGACGGCATGGCGAGCGGGTGATTATCAGCGTTGAGGATAACGGCGAAGGCATTGCCTACGGCCAGCAAGGGCGGATCTTCGAACCCTTTGTGCAGGTGGGCCGCAAGAAAGGCGGTGCGGGCCTGGGGTTGGCACTGTGCAAGGAGATCGTGCAATTGCACGGCGGCCGCATGGGTGTGTACTCACGGCCGGGGCAGGGTACGCAGTTCTATATGGCATTACCCCTGTAGGAGCGAGAACCCTGTGGCGAGCAAGCTTGCTTGCGCTGGGGTGCGAAGCGCCCCTCAAAAAAGCCGGCTCCAGCTTCGCTGTCGAACGGGAGCAAGCTCCCTCGCCACAGCAAGCTCGCTCCTACAGTTTTACACCATCAGCGGTGATTCAAAGCCCGCAGGATCGCGGCACTTTCAGCATCCGGGGTGCCATCAAACAGTGACGGGCGAAAGCGCATCTGGAACGCGGCGATAACGTGCCGCGTGGCCACATCCAGCTCACCGGTCTGCGGCGTCTGGTAGCCCAGGCGCGCCAGCTCTTCCTGGAACCAGGTAATGCTCGGCAACTGCGCGGCGTACTGCACCTGGAACCGGGCCACTGCCTGGGCATCCGGCCACACGGCCAGACCTTCTGCCGCCAAGCGTTTCCAAGGGAACAACGGGCCTGGGTCCAGCTTGCGCAGTGGGGCGATATCGCTGTGTCCGATGATGTTCTTGGGGTCAATGCCATTGCGCTTGCTGATGTCCTTGAGCAGCACGATCAGCGACTGCACCTGCGCTTCGGAATACGGGTACCACACACGCCCAGTCGGCGTATCACTGAACCCTGGGTTGACGATCTCGATGCCGATGGAGCTGGAGTTGAGCCAGGTGCGCCCCATCCACTCGCTTTCCCCCGCGTGCCAGGCGCGCTGGCTTTCATCCACTAGCTTGTAGATGGTGCCGGAGGCGTCGTCGCCGATCAGGTAATGGCTGCTGACCTGGCCATGGGTCAACAGCGCCAGGGAACGTTCAAGGTTGGTCGAGGTGTAATGCACCACAACGAACTGCACGCGGTTGTCGTGGTTGACCGAGGGATGGCTGGTGTTCAGGCGCGGGCCGCTGGCGCAGCCGGCAAGCAAGAGAAATGCAAAGGCGATATACAAGGATTTCATGGCGAGAGGCATTACACTAAAAGACGATAATGCAACAGTGTAACGTAAGGTTCATGGCCGGGCGGTCAAATTACAAAATGGAACATCTTTTATGCCGCCTGCACCTGATTACGTCCCGCAGCTTTTGCCCTGTAGAGCGCTTCATCGGCACGCTTGAGCGCCAGGTCACTGCGCTCGCCGGGTTGAAACTGCGCCACGCCCATGGACACCGTGATGGTTACCGGCTCACCCTTGAAGTGGAACGGGCACGCTGCAATAGCCTCACGCAATACTTCACCTACGGCCAAGGCATCCGCCAAGGCCGAGTCGGGCATTAGCAGCACAAACTCTTCACCCCCAAAACGCGCGATGAAGTCCGTCGGTCGCAGGCGCTTGCTCAGCACATTGGCGATGATCTTCAAGACTTTGTCCCCCGCCAGGTGCCCGTAACCGTCGTTGATGCGCTTGAAGTGGTCCAGGTCAAGCATGGCCAGCGACAGGCTGTTACCCCGCTGATGCCAGGCGTTGACCTCGTAATCGAGGCGTTCGCTCCACGCCGCACGGTTGGGCAACCCGGTGAGTGGATCGATCAAGGCCTTCTGGCGCTGTACCTCCAGGTGCTCGCGGTAGCCCTGGGCCTCCTGCTCCATATGGGCCACGCGTTCAGCCAGACCTTTGAGGCGTGCGGCCACTTCCTGTTCGCGCAGGTCACGCTGTTGCTGGTGTTCATCCATGGTGCCGAGCAAGCCTTCAAGATGGCTTTCGAGCACTTGCTTGAGGCTGTCCAGGTCGGCGGCGTCCTGCACGCTGCTTTGCAGGCCGTCGACCTGCTCGCGAATCTGCGTGTCCAGCTCCCGCGCGGCCAGGCTGCTGTCGGCGTGGCCCTCGCTGGCGACCTGCAAATGCCCCTGGAATGCCTCGAGACGCTCGTTGAGCTGCTTGAGATAAGCCTCGAACTCATGCTGGCCACTGTCGGTGACCGCCAGCATCAGCACGGCCAGGTCATCCAGGATCGGCAGCAGTTCGTACCAATTCAAACCATGGGCGAGACGCTCACGCATTGCCTCGGCCTGGGGCTGGTGACGTTCGGGCAGGGAAAGATCTTCCAGCAGGCCGAGCAAAGTGCCTTCAATGTGCTTGGCCACCGAACTGTAGGACGGTTCAGGCGAATCAGGCAGGGCGTAGGTGCCGTCCGGTTGCAGTTCGTCGGGCTCGGGGCTTTCCAGCACAGGGGGCAGCGACAGGCTGCCGATGGTGGTCTCATCCGGCGTTTCGACTGGAGCCGGCGGCGGCTCGATAAAGGCGGCGAGTGCGCTTTCGTGAGCAGGCTCCGCAACCGGTGGCGCCTGCACGTCGGGTTCAGATAATTGCGCAGGCGCCGCAATCGACGGCAGCTCTGGAGCGTCGAATACCGGCGTTTCGCTGGCGATCTCTTGCCCTTCGGCCGCTGCAACAGGCGCAGGCTTCAAGGCCACGGGTGCGGGTGACAGCGGTGCAAAGGCACGCAAGGCTTGGGTCAATTCTTCCGATTGCGCAGGTTCTTCCGGTTCGGGCGCGGGTTTGGGCGCTGCAGGCTTTGGCGGTGCCAATTGCACTGCCGGCAGTGGCTCCGCGTCAACCGGGAGCGCTTCACTGGCGGTCTCTTTACTACCGAACAGACGTTGCAACAGGCCCGGGCCTGGGCGTGCGGGTTCGCCTTCAGGCTCCAGATTATTCAGCGCCTGCCCCTGCAGGCTGCTCAGCTCACTGAGCAGCAGCGGTATCTCCCGCGCTTGTGCCACGCGACCATCGAGTTGCTTGGCGAAGGTTTTCAGCGGGCGAGCCACCTCGCGGGGCAGCGGCAGCTTTTGCAACTGGGTGACCAAGGCGGTGAGCGCGGTGCTGATCTGGTCGACGCGGGTTTCGCGGCGCTGCTCCGAATCCAGCACGGCCTTTTCCAGGCGCGGCAGTAAAGCGGCGAGGGCAGCATCCATGTCGTCCGTGCGCACGACATCGCGCATTTCCTTCATGCATTGATCGACGGCGCGGTCGGTGCCTTCGGCGGCCAGCGTGCTGCGCACCAGCCCGCGGCGCAGCAAATCGAGGCGGGCAGCCCAGCGGCGTTCGAGTTTGTCTTGTTGCTCGATGCTCTGGAGGTATTTCTCTTTCCAGCGCTGGGCGTCGTCGCTCATGCAAGGGGTCCGCGAGGGCCTGGGCTCAACGCGGGTAATGCATCAGCCGTGAGCGAACCCGGCAGACGAATCTCTACCGCGACCGGCAGGTGATCGGAAATGGGCTGCGCTAGCACCTGCACACTTTCCAGTGTGAGGCTTGGGCTGAGCAGGATATGGTCAAGACAGCGCTGCGGGCGCCAGCTGGGAAACGTGGCTTCGACTTGCGGCGCCAGTAACCCAAGGTCGCGCAGCGGAGAATTCTGCAGCAGGTCGTTGGCATGGGTGTTCATGTCACCCATGAGCACCTGGTGCTTATAGTTGCCAATCAATTCACGCACGTAGGCCAATTGCAGGTTGCGCGTACGCCCCCCGAGGGCCAGGTGCATCATCACCACCACCAAGGCTTCCGGGCCTTCGCCAAAACGCACAAGGATCGCCCCGCGCCCTTTGGGGCCTGGCAAGGGGTGATCTTCAATAGCCGTGGGTTTGAGGCGGCTGAGTACGCCGTTGCTGTGCTGCGCCAGGCGCCCCAGGTTGCGGTTGAGTTGCTGATACCAGTACGGGAAGGCCCCTAGCTGAGCCAGGTGTTCCACCTGGTTGATATAGCCGGAGCGCAGGCTGCCGCCGTCGGCTTCCTGCAGGGCGACCAAGTCGAAGTCGCTGAGCAGGTCGCCGATTTTCTGCAGGTTACCGGTACGCCCCTTGTGGGGCAGCAGGTGCTGCCAGCCACGCGTGAGGTAGTGCCGATACTTCTCGGTACTGTTGCCCACCTGGATATTGAAGCTGAGTAGGCGCAAGCGGCTATCTGCCGGCAGGCCTGTGGACTCCAGATGATGCTCGTTGACCTGCGGTTCATGCAGGCCAACGACACGCTCGGTACCCCAGCGGCGCATGGCGAGCCCCTTACTTGGCAGCGCGTTCTTTGGCAATCAGTTGGTCAGCAACGTTCAGGGTCGCTTCAGGACCACCGGTGCTGCCCAGGTCGAAACGGTATTTGCCGTTGACAATCAGGGTTGGAACGCCTTGCACGCCGTACTTCTGCGCGAGTTCCTTGGCCTGTTTGATCTGGCCCTGGATGGCGAAGGAGTTGAAGGTCGCCAGGAACTTGTCCTTGTCGACACCTTGAGTAGCAACGAAGTCAGCCATTTCGTCCGGTTTGGTCAGGCGCTTGCCTTGTTTCTGGATCGCTTCGAAGACGGCGTTGTGGACCTTGTGCTCAACACCCATGGCTTCCAGGGTCAGGAACAGTTGGCCGTGGGCGTCCCATGGGCCACCGAACATGGCGGGAATGCGACGGAAGTTAACGTCCTTGGGCAGCTTTTCAGCCCATGGGTTGATAGTCGGCTCGAACGCGTAGCAATGCGGGCAACCGTACCAGAACAGCTCCACCACCTCGATCTTGCCGGGTACCGCAACCGGAACCGGGTTAGCCAGTTCAACATAGGTTTTACCGGCTTCAAGCGGCACATCGGCTGCTTGTGCGGTCATGCCGAAGAGGCTGGCAGTGACGAGAGCGGCGCTGAGGATCAGATTACGCATGCTTTACTCCTGGACAAATAAAGTCGCCTCACGCGACCTTTGTTGTGACAGGTCTACGCGGACATGAGTTCGTTAGTGTAACGGCAGCGGCCACAAAAAAGGGCGGCCTGAGCCACCCTTTTTATGCTTGCATCGCGGGATTAATCGAGCGTTAACGCCCAGCCCCGTCAGTGCAGGCCCTGGATATAACTGGAGAGGGCTGCGATGTCTTCGTCGCTCAGCTTGCGAGCGATGGTGCGCATGGTCATGGCGTCCCCATCGTTGGCCCGGCCGGCTTCTTCTTTGCGAAAGTCGGTCAACTGCTTGGCGATGTAGGTGGCGTGCTGGCCGCTTAGATGCGGGAAGCCTGCGGCAGCGTTGCCTGCGCCATTGGGCGAGTGGCAACCGGTGCAGGCAGGCAAGCCTTTTTCCAGGTTACCGCCACGAAACAACTGCTCTCCGCGGGCAACCAATTTAGGATCGGCAGCTCCCACGCTACCCTTCTGGCTGGCAAAATACGCCGCGAGGTCCGCCAGATCCTGATCGTTGAGATTGGTCAGCAGGCCGGTCATTTCCAGCACCGTGCGCTTGCCGTCCTTGATGTCGTGCATCTGCTTGCTCAGGTAACGCTCACCCTGGCCGGCCAGTTTGGGGAAGTTCGGCGCCGGGCTGTTACCATCCGGCCCGTGGCAGGCACCACACACGGCGGCCTTCGCTTGACCGGCAGTGGCATCACCTTTGACGGGGCCCTCTGCAGCGACGGCAGCGCCTGTGATGCCCAAGGTCAACAGCAGACTCACGATCAGTTTGTTCATCAGCTAATCCAACTACGGCTAAGGGTTTAAGAGTTATCTACCGGGTTTACTCACCATCAAATCAATGACGGCCTGGTAATCCTCAGTACTGCAGTCCATGCACAAACCACGCGGCGGCATTGCCTTGAAACCCTGGGTCACGCACTGCGTCAGCCTGACCATGCAAACTCGGTTGATCCTGTGTAGCCTGAGCGCCGTAAAGCGGAATCAGGGCAGCAGAAGCGAGCAACCGTCGGTCCATACATCGACCTATTCAGGGTTTGAGAGCGTTTTGCGTTCTAATGCGCAATAAAGGTCTTTCGCTCCCGTGAACCTCATCCTTCGCTGGGACAAAGCACACACAAAATCTGCGGCATTATATACTGGCGCTACTGAAACGGAAACGACACCGCTTGCCGCACCCTTTCTCGGCACCGCCCACATCGGAAATCTCATGCAACTCAAAAACCCCATCCTCGGCCTGTGCCAACAGTCCACCTTCATGCTCAGCGCCGCCAAAGTGGACCAATGCCCCGATGACGAGGGCTTTGAAGTCGCCTTTGCCGGCCGTTCCAACGCCGGTAAATCCAGCGCACTGAACACCCTGACCCACGCCAGCCTGGCGCGCACCTCGAAAACCCCGGGCCGCACGCAACTACTCAACTTCTTCAAGCTAGACGATGATCGGCGTCTGGTCGACCTGCCGGGCTACGGTTATGCAAAAGTACCTATCCCGCTGAAGCTGCACTGGCAGCGTCACCTTGAGGCTTACCTGGGTGGCCGCGAGAGTTTGAAGGGTTTGATCTTGATGATGGATATCCGTCATCCAATGACCGACTTCGACTTGCTGATGCTCGACTGGGCTGTCGCCAGCGGCATGCCAATGCACATTTTGCTGACCAAGGCCGACAAGCTCACCTACGGCGCAGCCAAGAACACCCTGCTCAAAGTGCAGTCCGAAATCCGTAAGGGCTGGGGCGATACCATCACGATTCAGCTGTTCTCCGCCCCCAAGCGCATGGGCCTGGAAGAAGCCTACACCGTACTGGCCGGCTGGATGGAATTGGCGGACAAGGGCGCAGAAATCGCCGAGTAACTTTTCTGCGGGCAAAAAAAACCCCGGACTTCTTTTGGGGAGGGGAAGTTCGGGGTTCAAGTTCCGGACCGCTAGGGCGGGGTCCGGAATTATCTGCCAACACTTAACACAACATAGGAGCATTGAAGGGCTTCACCACCCATTCAGTAACTCTGAGTGGCAGTTCACAGGTTAAGTTCCGACAGGCTCAAAAAACTATTGGAAATAACTGACCGCGGTTTGCGCTCTAAACCGCTTCGCCACCACTCGCGATGATGGCGAAGCCGCAGAATCAGTGCGCCTCGTCCCAGTTATCGCCTACGCCTACGTCCACCACCAACGGCACGTCCAACTGAGCCGCTGCGCTCATATGCTCGCGAATCTTCTCGCTGACCTGCGCGACCAGGTCTTCACGCACCTCCAGCACCAATTCGTCGTGCACTTGAAGGATGACCTTGGCATCCAGGCCCGATTCGGTCAGCCAATTATCCACCTGCACCATGGCTTTCTTGATGATGTCCGCCGCCGTACCCTGCATCGGCGCGTTGATCGCTGTGCGCTCGGCCGCCGCGCGCTCCTGGGGCTTGTTGGAGTTGATATCCGGCAAGTACAGGCGCCGCCCGAAGAAGGTTTCGACATAGCCCTGATCCGCCGCTTGGGCGCGGGTGCGCTCCATATATTCGCGCACCCCTGGATAGCGGGCAAAGTACACATCGATGTAAGCCTTGGCGGTCTTGGTATCGACGCCGATGTCCTTACCCAGCTTCTGGGCACCCATGCCGTAAATCAGGCCGAAGTTGATCGCCTTGGCGCTGCGGCGCTGGTTGGACGTGACCTCATTCAACTCGACCTTGAACACTTCGGCCGCCGTGGCCGTGTGCACGTCCAGGTCATTGCGGAAGGCGTTCATCAAGCCCTCGTCCTTGGACAAGTGCGCCATGATCCGCAGCTCGATCTGCGAATAGTCCGCCGCCAGCAGCTTGTAGCCCTTGGGCGCGACAAACGCCTGGCGAATGCGCCGCCCCTCGGCGGTGCGCACCGGGATGTTCTGCAGGTTCGGATCGCTGGAGGACAAGCGCCCGGTCGCCGCGACGGCCTGATGGTAAGACGTATGAATACGCCCGGTACGCGGGTTTATCTGTTCCGGCAGGCGGTCGGTATAGGTACTTTTGAGCTTGCTCATGCTGCGGTACTGCATCAGTACCTTGGGCAGCGGGAAATCATCTTCGGCCAGTTTGGCCAGTACTTCCTCAGCCGTGGATGCCTGGCCCTTGCCGGTTTTCTTCAGCACCGGCATGCCGAGCTTCTCGTACAGGATCGCCCCGAGCTGCTTGGGCGAACCCAGGTTGAATTCTTCACCGGCGATCTCGTACGCCTGGCGCTCCAGTTCGACCATCTTGTTACCCAGCTCGATGCTCTGGATGCCGAGCAGGTCCTTGTCCACCAGTGCGCCCTGGCGCTCGATGCGTGCCAGCACCGGTACCAGCGGTATCTCGATGTCCGTCAGCACACTGGCCAGGCTCGGAATCGCCGTCAGCTGCGCGTACAGGTGCTGGTGCAGGCGCAAGGTCACATCGGCATCTTCGGCCGCGTAGGGGCCGGCTTGCTCAAGGGCGATCTGGTCGAACGTGAGTTGCTTGGCACCTTTGCCGGCGATGTCCTGGAAACTGACCGTGTCGTGGTCCAGGTATTTCTTCGCCAGGCTGTCCATATCGTGCCGTGTCGCGGTGGAATTGAGCACGTAGGATTCGAGCATGGTGTCGAAGGCGATGCCGCGCACGGTAATGCCCTGGGCAGGGTCGCCACCAATGGCGCAGTTGGCCAGGATGTTCATGTCGAACTTGGCGTGCTGGCCCACCTTGAGCTTAGTCGGATCTTCCAGCAGCGGCTTCAAGGCCAGCAGCACGGTGTCGCGGTCCAATTGATCCGGCGCGCCGATATAGGAATGGGTCAGCGGGATGTAGGCGGCTTCATGGGGCTGCACAGCAAACGAGACCCCGACCAATTGCGCCTGCTGGGCGTCGATGCCGGTGGTTTCGGTGTCGAAAGCAAACAACGGCGCATCGTGGAGTTTTTTCAGCCACACGTCGAAGGTGGCCTGGTCCAGAATGGTGGTGTAAACCGCCTCTACCGGTACCGATATAACAGCCTCGACCGGCATTTCGGCGGCCGGCGCAACCTCGCTCGCCGATTTGAGCTCGACACGCTTGGCATCGCGCTGGATTTCGTCGTACCAGCTCTTGAACTCAAGCAGCGTGTACAGCTCCAGCAGCTTTTCGCGATCCGGTTCGATCAGGTGCAAATCATCCAACCCAATATCCAGCGGCACATCGATCTTGATCGTTGCCAACTGATAAGACAGGAAGGCCATCTCCTTATGCTCTTCCAGCTTGGCCGGCAGGGTCTTGGCCCCACGGATAGGCAGGGTCGGCACAATATCCAGCTGCTCATAAAGCTCTTTGAGGCCGCCATTGACCCCTACCAGCAAGCCGGAGGCGGTCTTGGGACCAATGCCCGGAACGCCGGGAATGTTGTCGGACGAATCCCCCATCAACGCCAGATAGTCGATGATCTGCTCCGGAGCGACACCGAATTTCTCCTTAACGCCCTCGATGTCCATCGAGCTACCGGTCATGGTGTTGACCAAGGTAATGTGGCCGTCCACCAGTTGCGCCATGTCTTTGTCACCGGTCGAGATCACCACCGGGCGGCTGGCGGCCGCGCTGCTGCGGGCCAGGGTGCCGATCACGTCATCGGCCTCCACGCCCTCGACGCACAGCAACGGGAAGCCAAGAGCGATCACGCTTTGATGCAGCGGCTCGATCTGCAGGCGCATGTCATCAGGCATGCTCGGGCGGTTGGCTTTGTATTCGGCGTACATCTCATCGCGAAACGTCCCACCCTTGGCGTCGAAGACCACCGCAAATGGGCTGTTTGGGTACTGCTTGCGCAGGCTTTTGAGCATGTTCAACACGCCCTTGACCGCACCGGTGGGCAGGCCTTTGGAGGTGGTCAGCGGTGGCAGCGCGTGGAAGGCGCGGTACAGATAAGAAGAACCGTCCACCAGGACGAGGGGCGCTTGGCTCATGAGCAGGATCAACCTTTTCGGCGGGTCAGGCGCTAGAATAGCCGGACCAATGAAAACAAAGGGACAAGGTTATCATGCGTACATTCAATCGCCTGCTGTTGACCGGTTTGATTGCACTCGCTCCGATGGCTGCCATGGCGGCAGACGATGCCCCTTCGGCAGACCCGGAAGTTACCATTCGCACGGAAGGCGACAAAACCATCCAGGAATACCGCCAAAACGGCTTCCTGTACGCGATCAAGGTCACCCCGAAGGGCGCACCACCGTACTTTCTGGTACGTGCGGACGGCACCGACGCGAACTTCATCCGCTCTGACCAGCCGGATATGCTGATCCCGTCATGGAAGATCTTCGAATGGAAATGATTTCTTAATTTTAACCGGCGCTGCCCACCGCAGCGCCCGTAATGGCAGTTTTAACCATGTCTGTGTTCACCCCCCTGGCTCGGCCCGAGCTGGAAACCTTTCTCGCCCCTTATGGGCTCGGCCGCCTGCTTGATTTCCAGGGGATTGCCGCCGGCAGCGAAAACACCAATTTCTTTATCAGCCTGGAGCAAGGCGAATTCGTCCTGACCCTGGTTGAGCGTGGCCCGGTGGCAGAAATGCCGTTCTTCATTGAACTGCTCGACGTGCTCCACGACGCCGACCTGCCTGTGCCGTACGCCCTGCGTACCACCGACGGCATCGCTTTGCGCGAACTCAAGGGCAAACCGGCCTTGCTGCAACCGCGCTTGGCGGGCAAGCACATCAAGGAGGCCAATGCGCAGCATTGCGCTCAGGTTGGCGAACTGCTCGGCCACCTGCACTTGGCTACCCAAGGCGAAAAGGTACTTGAACGCAAGACCGACCGCGGCCTGGAGTGGATGCTCAGCGAGGGCGCGCAACTTATTTCGCACCTCAACGAGGCCCAGCAACGCCTGTTGCGCGATACGCTGGCCGAGATCGACGCTCACAAGGCTGACATCCTCGGCCTGCCACGAGCGAATGTGCACGCCGATCTGTTTCGCGATAATGCGATGTTTGAAGGCACGCACCTGACGGGCTTGATCGACTTCTACAACGCCTGTTCGGGGCCGATGCTCTACGACGTGGCAATCGCCTTGAATGACTGGTGCTCGGATGCCGAGGGCGTGATTGACGGTCACCGTGCCCGGGCGCTGCTGGGCGCTTACGCGGGACTACGAGCGTTTACCGCGAAGGAAGCCGAGCTATGGCCGACCATGCTGCGCGTGGCGTGCGTACGGTTCTGGCTGTCCCGGCTGATCGCGGCTGAGTCATTTGCCGGGCAGGATGTATTGATTCATGACCCGGCTGAGTTCGAGCACCGCTTGGCGCAGCGTCAGCAGGTCACGGTGCACCTGCCGTTCGCACTTTAAAACACCGACTAGGTCAATGTGGGAGCTGGCGTGCCTGCGATAGCGGTATCGACTGAGCCAACGCTATCGCGGGCAAGCCCGCTCCCACAGAGGTTATGTGTTGCCTGTTAGAGCGACTCCAGGCAACCGGCCAGGTCATTGCCGAGTTTTTCCAGCACCTGCTCATAACCCTGCGCGGTAGCCGGCGTATAGCCACCCAACGCATCCAATTCCGCCAACTTCACCGGCAACCCGGCCACCAGGGTTTCGGCCAAGCGAGGTCGCAACGGCGGCTCACTGAACACGCAAGTTTTGCCCACTTCCTGCAAACGCTTACGCATCGCCGCTACGTGTTGGGCGCCCGGCTGCACTTCAGCGGCCACGCTGAACACGCCGGCATGCTTCAATCCGTACGCCTCTTCGAAGTAATCAAAGGCTTCGTGGAACACGAAGTAAGGTTTGCCATCAACGCCCGCCAAACGCTGCTTCAGGCGCGCATCCAGCGCATTCAGGCGTTCTTCGAAGGCCTTCGCATTGCTCTGATAACGCTCGGCATTGGCCGGGTCGGCGGCGCTGAGGTCGGCCGCCATCCGCGCGGCGATCACGCGCGCATTGACCGTCGACAGCCACAGGTGCGCATCGACACTACCTGGGCGGTGATCGTGGTCATGTTCGTCGGCTTCGTCGGCATGAGAGTGGCTATCTTCGCCGAAGATGCGCAGTTTCATGCCTGGCAGGTCCTGCACGGCCACCGTTGCCGCCGTACGGCCTTTGAGCACACGCGGCAAAAACGTTTCCATGTCCGGCCCGATCCAGTACAGCAGGTCCACCGACTGTACACGCCGTACGTCGGATGGGCGCAAAGCGAAGTTGTGCGGCGACGCCCCCGGCGGCAGCAACACCTCTGGAACGGCCACGCCGTCCTGCACGGCAGCTGCAATCAGCTGCAACGGCTTGATGCTCGTCAGCACCTTGACCTCGGCATGAGCGGCACCCGCAACGAACAAACTGGTGACAAATACGACAAAAACGGGAAAAAGTCGGGACACGATGACCACTCGATGGCGTAGGAACGGGTAACATAATAACGTCTCTATCAAATATCTGTCGCCGCTCATGCCTAAAACACCGCTTGCCAGCCGTCCCCACGACCACTCTCACTGCGTGCACACCGCATTGTCAGAGGCCGACACCCTGTGCGCAAAAAAAGGCTTGCGCCTGACCGCCTTGCGTCGCCGGGTGCTGGAGCTGGTGTGGCAGAGCCACAAGCCTTTGGGCGCGTACGACATTCTTGGCGTCCTCAGCGAGCAGGACGGCCGCCGCGCCGCGCCACCCACCGTTTACCGTGCGCTGGATTTCCTGCTGGAAAACGGCCTGGTGCACCGTATTGCCTCGCTCAATGCCTTTGTCGGTTGCAACCACCCGGAGCACGCGCATCAGGGCCAGTTCCTGATCTGCCGCGAATGCCACGCCGCCATCGAGCTTGAACAAAAAAGCATCAGCGACGCCATTATCAAAAGCTCTGCCGACGTCGGCTTCAAAGTCGAGGGGCAAACGGTCGAAGTGGTCGGCCTGTGCGCAGGCTGCCAGGGGGTTTGATGAGCAATGCGTTAATCCGCCTGGAGCAGGTCGGGGTCACGTTCGCCGGGCAAAACGTGCTGGAAAACATCGCACTGAGCGTAGAACCGGGGCAAATCGTCACCTTGATCGGCCCCAACGGCGCCGGCAAGACCACCCTGGTGCGCGCCGTACTCGGGCTGCTCAAGCCCCACAGCGGCACGGTTTGGCGCAAGCCCAAGCTGCGCGTGGGCTATATGCCGCAAAAGCTGCATGTGGACCCGACATTGCCGCTCTCCGTATTGCGCTTCCTGCGCCTGGTGCCCGGCGTAGACCGCGCCCGCGCCCAGGCTGCGCTTAAGGAAGTCGGCGCCGAACACGTCATCGACAACCCGGTGCAAAGCATCTCCGGCGGCGAAATGCAGCGCGTGCTGCTGGCCCGCGCCTTGCTGCGCGAGCCCGAGTTGCTGGTACTCGATGAGCCCGTGCAAGGCGTCGATGTCGCCGGCCAGGCCGAGCTGTACAGCCTGATCACCCGCCTGCGCGACCGCCATGGTTGCGGCGTGCTGATGGTCTCCCACGACTTGCACCTGGTCATGAGCACCACCGACCAAGTGGTCTGCCTCAACCGCCACGTGTGCTGCTCGGGCCACCCGGAACAGGTCAGTGGCGACCCTGCATTTGTGGAGCTGTTCGGTAAGAACGCCCAGAGCCTGGCGATCTACCATCACCACCATGACCACGCCCATGACCTGCATGGCGCCGTCGTCGATACCCCCCACGTTCATGGAGATAGCTGCAAGCATGGCTGATTTTCTGCTCTACGCCCTGCTGGCAGGCTTGGCTTTGGCACTGGTGGCGGGCCCATTGGGCTCGTTCGTGGTCTGGCGACGCATGGCCTATTTCGGCGACACCTTGTCCCATGCCGCCTTGCTGGGCGTGGCCATGGGCTTTCTGCTGGATGTAAGCCCGGCCATCGCCGTGACCGTCGGCTGCCTTCTGCTGGCGGTGCTGCTGGTGACTCTGCAGCAACGCCAGCCACTGGCCTCCGACACACTGCTGGGCATCCTCGCGCCCAGCACCCTGTCCCTGGGCCTGGTGGTACTGAGCTTCATGCATGAAGTGCGCATCGACCTGATGGCCTATCTGTTCGGCGATCTGCTGGCGATCAGCCCGACCGACCTGGCGTGGATCCTCGGCGGCAGCGCTGCGGTGCTGGTGTTGCTGGTCACCCTGTGGCGCCCGTTGCTGGCGATCACCGTGCATGAAGAACTGGCCAAGGTAGAAGGCTTGCCCGTCGCAGGCCTGCGTATGGCCCTGATGTTGCTCATCGCCGTGGTGATTGCTGTCGCGATGAAGATTGTCGGCGTATTGTTGATCACGTCGCTGCTGATCATTCCAGCCGCCGCCGCCCAGCGCCACGCTCGTTCTCCGGAGCAGATGGCGATTGGCGCCAGCCTCCTGGGGATGCTTGCAGTGTGTGGTGGCCTGGCGCTGTCCTGGTTCAAGGACACACCGGCCGGGCCGTCGATTGTGGTTACGGCGGCCGCCCTGTTTCTGCTGAGTTTTGTCCTGCCCCGTCGAGGGGTGTAGACTTGCTCGCTTTTTGCGCAAATAGAGAGTCGCAGGAATGAAGCCGTTCACCTCCCGTTATCTGCTCCTTGCCGCATTTTCACTGCTGCTGGGCGCCTGCCAAAGTACGCCGCCCGCTGCCCCCCAGGCTCCGGATCCGCGGGCTGCGGCCATCGCGCAGCTGGAACAAAACCTGGCCAGCAGCGAATTGGCCACCGCCGAAGACCAACTGGCCGCACTGCAGGCCCAATCGCCCAACGACCCGGCACTTGAGGCCTACCAGCGTCAATTGGCCGAAGCCTACCTGCAGCGCAGCCAGATCGTGCTGCAAAAAGGCGACGTCAACGCGGCCGCCACGGCCCTGAGCCGTGCCCGCGCCTTGATGCCCAAGGCCCCTGCGCTGACCGGTGGCGTCAACAGCGCCATCAGCCATGCACGCAAAGCCGAATTGGACCAGGCAGAAGCTGCATTGAGAGCCGCTGAAGCCAAGCCCGCCGCCAAGGTCATCGACCCCGCGGCGCCAAGCACCACCGTGGCTCTGAACCTCGCGGATGTTGAAGACATGCGCCATCAGTTGGACGCAATCGCCACCGATGTGGTGAATTACCAGTGCGATGTCAGCATCCAGGTGCCACGCACCCAGGATTACCCGTGGCTGGCCACGTTACTGACCAAGCGGGTGAAGCGGATTGATTCGGGATATGACCTGAAGATTCACCGGCAAATCCTGAAACACATTCCGGCGCAGGTTGTGCTGATTCCGCGCAAGGCGGACTAAAAGCATCGCAGGCAAGCCACCTCCCACATTTGAACGGTGTGGGAGCTGGCTTGCCTGCGATGACGATCTAACAAACAACCGATAAGTTAAGCCGGAATCGCCTTGGATTTCGGCTCACGCTCCCACACCCGATGCTGGGCAATCGCCGCAAAAAACGCTTTGAACGCCTTGGCATCCGCGCCCACGATCAACCCCGCATCCGCTTCCAGCTTCAGCAGGTCCAGCAACGGCTTCACATCACTGGCTACCGCAATCGCCTTCAGGTGTTTGTAGGCTTCCAGTACGTAATGCAACGCCACACCATCACCGCTCAGCGCCTTCACCGACTCTTTGCCACCCGGGATAAACACTGCGTCGAAGGCAATGGACGGCATGCCTTCCATCGAGGCGTCGACCGGCAGCGTCTTGCCCTGCGCGGTGGTCACAGGCGCCGAAGTAGGCCCCAGCAACTTGGCATGGGCGCCTTCAGCTTCCAGCGCGGCTTTTAGCGCGTCAATGGCCGCACCATCAACGCCGTTGGCTGCCAGAATCGCCACTTTGCGCGTTTTGATATCGCCCGACAGCAAATTCACCTGGCTCAAGGCTGGCGATTCTTTCAACGACGTTTCACGGGCAGGCACCGTGCCCTTGGTCGGCGCCGGCAAGCCCAGGTTCTGCGCAACGCGCTTGGCCAGCTCCAGGTCGATATTGGCCAGGATCTCGTTGACCTGGCGCGCACGGATGAACTCGCGCTCCACCTTGCCCAGCTCAAAGCTGTAGGCCGCGATAATGTGCTCTTTCTCGTGGTGGCTCATGCTGTTGTAGAACAGCGTCGCCTGGGAGAAATGGTCACCGAAGGATTCGCTGCGCTCGCGCACTTTGTTGGCATCGACGCGCTCGTAGTAGGACTCAAAGCCACCATCGGTAGGACCAGCAGGGGTTTCTTTCGGCCAACCACCATCAATGGAGTTTGGCTCGTAGGACGCACGCCCCTTATCAATCACAGTGCGATGCTGAGCGTCGCGCTGGCCGTTATGGAAAGGCACGACAGGCCGGTTGATTGGAATCTCATGAAAGTTCGGCCCGCCCAGTCGGCTGATCTGGGTATCGGTGTAGGAAAACAGACGGCCCTGCAGCAATGGGTCGTTGGTGAAGTCGATGCCCGGCACGATGTGACCTGGGCAGAACGCAACCTGCTCGACTTCAGCGAAGAAGTTGTCGGGGTTACGGTTGAGCACCATTTTGCCCAACGGCGTGATCGGTACCAGTTCTTCTGGAATGATCTTGGTCGGGTCGAGCAAGTCAAAGTCAAACGTGTGCTCGTCTTCTTCGGCCACGATCTGTACGCCCAGCTCCCACTCGGGGTAATCGCCGCTCTCGATCGCTTCCCACAGGTCACGACGGTGGTAGTCCGTATCTTTACCGGCCAGCTTTTGCGCCTCATCCCAAACCAGGGAGCAGGTGCCGACTTTTGGACGCCAGTGGAATTTCACGAAGCTGGACTTACCTTCGGTATTGATCAACCGGAAGGTGTGCACCCCAAAGCCCTGCATGGCGCGCAGGCTTTTTGGAATGGCGCGGTCGGACATGGCCCAGATCACCATGTGCGCGGATTCTGGTTGCAGCGAGACAAAATCCCAGAACGTATCGTGGGCCGAACCGCCAGTAGGAATCTCGTTATGAGGCTCGGGTTTCACCGCGTGGACGAAGTCAGGAAATTTGATCGCATCCTGGATGAAGAACACCGGCATGTTGTTGCCCACCAGGTCGAAGTTGCCTTCGTCGGTGAAGAACTTCACGGCAAAACCGCGAACGTCACGCACGGTGTCGCCGGAACCACGCGGGCCCTGCACCGTGGAAAAACGCGCGAACACCGGGGTTTTATGCTCAGGCGTGCGCAGGAAACCTGCCTTGGTCAGTGCCGAGTGATCACCATAACTCTGGAAATAACCATGGGCGCCCGTACCACGGGCATGCACGATGCGCTCCGGGATACGCTCATGGTCGAAGTGCGTGATCTTTTCACGCATGATGAAGTCTTCCAGCAGCGAAGGGCCGCGGGCGCCGACTTTCAGGCTGTTCTGGTTATCGGAAATCTTCACGCCTTGGTTGGTGCGCAGGGCCTGGCCGGTCGCGTCAGAACGGAATTCTTCCAGGGCCTGCAACTTGGCGTTGGTGTTGCCACGGTCCAGGGTATCGGTACCCGCAAGTTCACTCTTGGGCGGGGTGGCTGGCTTCTTGGTACTCATCAGTCAAAACTCCTTATTCAAAGTGGCCAGAGCGGTCCCCGGCTCGTTTGAGCAAAACCCCAGGCACGGCACCTGGGAAATCGAGTTGCTTAAGTAGTGACTGACTCGGTTTTGCACCGTTCCTTTTTTATGACCTTTGATCGCGTTATTGCCAAATGACTGGATGAATACGAAATAAATGCTAAGAAACGCTATACGGACAGGCTAAAATGCGCGCCCGGCTAACCGCTGATCCCTTTTCAATGCGCCCCACAAGGTTCGCTACGTGATCGAGTTTCAAAACGTCCATAAAACCTACCGCGTCGCCGGTAAGGATATCCCCGCCCTGCACCCCACCAGCCTGCGCGTCGAGAACGGCCAGGTGTTTGGCCTGATTGGCCACTCGGGTGCCGGTAAAAGCACCCTGTTGCGCCTGATCAACCGCCTGGAAGAGCCCAGTGGCGGCCAGATCAAGGTGGATGGCGAAGAAGTCACTGCGCTGGACGCCAACGGCCTGCGGCGCTTTCGCCAGCAGGTCGGGATGATCTTCCAGCACTTCAACCTGCTGGCGTCCAAGACCGTGGCAGACAACGTCGCTCTGCCGCTGACGCTTGCCGGCGAACTGTCGCGCAAGGAAATCGACCAGCGTGTGGCTGAGCTGCTCGCCCGCGTCGGCTTGTCGGACCACGCCAAGAAGTACCCGGCGCAGTTGTCCGGTGGCCAGAAACAGCGCGTCGGCATCGCCCGAGCCCTGGCGACCAAGCCAAAAATCCTGCTGTGCGACGAAGCCACCAGCGCCCTCGACCCGCAAACCACGGCGTCGGTCCTGCAACTGCTGGCCGAGATCAACCGCGAGTTGAACCTGACCATCGTGTTGATCACCCATGAAATGGACGTGATCCGCCGCGTATGCGACCAGGTCGCCGTGATGGACGCCGGCGTGATCGTCGAGCAAGGCTCGGTCGCCGACGTGTTCCTGCACCCCAAGCATCCGACCACCAAGCGTTTCGTGCAGGAAGCCGAGCAGGTTGACGAAGGCGAGCAGCGCGACGACTTTGCCCATGTACCAGGCCGTATCGTGCGCCTGACGTTCCAAGGGGACGCGACCTACGCGCCACTGCTGGGTACCGTCGCACGGGAAACCGGGGTGGACTACAGCATCCTTGCCGGTCGCATCGACCGCATCAAAGACATCCCTTATGGGCAACTGACCCTCGCCGTCACCGGCGGTGACATGGAAGCTGCGTTTGCACGCTTCACCGCCGCCGACGTTCACATGGAGGTCCTGCGCTGATGGACGTTTTCCTGAGTTTCTTCGCCAATATCGACTGGTCTGAAATCTGGCTCGCCACCGGCGACACCATGACCATGCTGTTCGGCTCGCTGTTCTTCACTGTGCTGCTCGGCCTGCCCCTGGGCGTGCTGTTGTTCCTGACCAGCCCGCGCCAACTGTTCGAACAAAAAGGCCTGTACGCGCTGCTGTCGCTGATCGTGAATATCTTGCGCTCGCTGCCGTTCATCATTCTGTTGATCGTGATGATTCCGTTCACGGTACTGATCACCGGCACGTCGCTGGGTGTCGCCGGTGCGATCCCACCGCTGGTCGTCGGCGCTACGCCATTCTTTGCGCGCCTGGTGGAAACCGCCCTGCGCGAAGTGGACCGTGGCATCATCGAAGCCACCCAGGCCATGGGCGCGACCACCCGCCAGATCATCACCAATGCCCTGTTGCCCGAAGCCCGCCCTGGCATCTTCGCGGCGATTACGGTGACGGCGATTACATTGGTTTCCTACACCGCAATGGCCGGTGTGGTCGGTGCTGGCGGCCTGGGCGACCTGGCAATCCGTTTTGGCTACCAACGCTTCCAGACCGATGTGATGGTGGTCACTGTGGTGATGCTGTTGATTCTGGTGCAAATTCTGCAAACCGTCGGCGACCGGCTGGTGGTGCATTTTTCTCGTAAATAACGGCCATTGCCGGCGCATAGCCGGCAGATGCCCGAACAAGGAGCTTGCTGGATGAAAAAACTACTGGTTGCTTTCGCCGCCGTGGCTGCGTTTTCCGCCCACGCCGAGACCATTACGGTCGCTGCTTCGCCGGTGCCTCACGCCGAAATCCTCGAATTCGTGAAGCCTGCCCTGGCCAAAGAAGGCGTGGATCTGAAGGTCAAAGTCTTCACCGACTACGTGCAGCCGAACGTACAGGTGGCTGAAAAGCGCCTGGATGCCAACTTCTTCCAGCACCAGCCGTACCTGGATGAATTCAACAAGGCCAAAGGCACTCACCTGGTGAGCGTCGGCGCGGTGCACCTGGAGCCTCTGGGCGCTTACTCCAGCAAGTACAAAAAATTGGCCGACCTGCCTGACGGCGCCAACGTGGTGATTCCGAACGACGCCACCAACGGTGGTCGTGCGCTGTTACTGCTGGCCAAGAACGGCCTGATCACCCTGAAGGACCCGACCAACATCCTGTCGACCATCAAGGACATCACCGGCAACGATAAAAACCTGAAATTCCGCGAACTGGAAGCCGCCACCCTGCCGCGCGTGCTGACCCAGGTCGACCTGGCGCTGATCAACACCAACTACGCCCTGGAAGCCAAGCTGGACCCATCCAAGGATGCCCTGGTGATCGAAGGCAGCGACTCGCCTTACGTGAACATCCTGGTGACCCGCGAAGACAACAAGGATGCGGACGCGGTGAAGAAGCTGGTTGCAGCCTTGCACACGCCTGAAGTGAAGAAGTTCATCGAAGAGAAGTACAAAGGCGCGATCAAGCCGGCGTTCTGATTTCGGCCTGGTAGATCGATCTCCTGCTTAATGGAGATCAATAAATGTGGGAGCGGGCTTGCTCGCGAATGCGGTAGTTCAGTCGATATTTTCGGCGACTGACACCCAGCTTTCGCGAGCAAGCCCGCTCCCACACTTGTTTCGCCTTGACTCTATTTGCGCTGTAGCAACCCCGGCAACTGCGCCACCAGCTTCTGGTTGTTCAACGGCGCACGAATAAACCCACGCTGGGTACCATCCGGGCCGATCAGTGCCAGGTTGCCGCTGTGGTCGACGGTGTAGTTCGGCTTGCTGGTATCCGCCGGAATGAAGGGGATGCTCACGGCATTCGAAACCTTCTGCACATCCTCAACATTCGCGCCGGTCAGGCCCTGGAATTGCGGGTCGAAGTAACCCAGGTACTGCTTGAGCTGGGCCGGAGTATCGCGGTTCGGATCGACGCTGACCAAAATCACCTGCAACTTATCCACAGCCTCTTTGGGCAGCTCGCTCTTGATCTGGCGCAGCTGGGCGAGGGTGGTCGGGCAGATGTCCGGGCAGAAGGTGTAGCCGAAGAACAACAGGCTCCACTTGCCTTTCAATTCATTGGCCAGCACCGGCTGACCGTCCTGGTTGGTCATGCTCACTGCGGGCAACTGGCGGCTTTGCGGCAGCAGAATGATGCCGGCGTCGATCAGCGCAGTGGGATCGCCCTGGCCTTTGCCCGAGAGCACTTTGTTGACGGTCAGGCCCATGATCAACGCCACTAGGGCCACGAGGATGAAGACGGTTTTTTGAGTTCGAGTCATAGGTTCAACAATAAGTAGTGGTCTACGAGCAGGGCGATAAACAGCAGCAGCAAGTACCAGATAGAGTACTTGAACGTGTTGATCGCCGCGTGCGGCTGGCTGCCACGGTACAACACCCAGGCCCATTGCAGAAAGCGCGCACCCAATACCAGCGCACAGCCCAGGTAGAGCAGCCCGCTCATGTGGATAACGTAGGGCATCAGGCTCACCGCCAGCAGGGCGAAGGTGTACAGCAGGATATGCACCTTGGTGTAGTGCTCGCCATGGGTGACCGGCAGCATCGGGATGTCGGCCTTGGCGTATTCCTCTTTGCGGTGAATGGCCAGGGCCCAGAAGTGTGGCGGGGTCCAGGCGAAGATGATCAGCACCAGCAGCAAGGGTTCGGCACTCACATGCCCAGTGACAGCCACCCAGCCCAGCAGCGGCGGCGCCGCACCGGCCAGACCGCCGATGACGATATTCTGCGGCGTCGCTCGCTTGAGAAAACCGGTGTAGATCACCGCATAACCCAGCAGCGAAGCCAAGGTCAGCCAGGCCGCCAGCGGGTTGGTGAACGCCAGCAGCAGGGCCAACCCTGCAATAGCCAGGAACAACGCAAACGCTAACGCCGCTATCGGCGAGACACGCCCCTCAGCCATCGGCCGCTTGTGAGTGCGTGCCATCACGGCATCAATCCGTCGATCGACCACATGATTGACCGCCGCCGCGCCGCCTGCACACAGGGCAATGCCGAGATTGCCGAACACCAGCACTGCCCAGGGCACCCCGGCGCGGGTGGCGAGAAACATCCCCACCAGCGAGGTGATCAGCATCAGCACCACCACTTTGGGCTTGGTCAGCTCCAAATAGTCACGCCAGATCGCCCGGTCGCGACGTGCGCCGATCACGGTCGCCATGGCAGTTCTCCTTTAAGGGTGATCAGGCCCGACACCTGTTTGCGCGGGATAAAGCGCCAGCCGAACAGGCGGGGGTGACGCACCCGAACCAGGCTGGTGCGCGCGTGATAATTGACCAGCACCAGCGTCATCAACAACGCTGCCCCGCCAGCGTTGTGCGCGACCGCCACCGGCAGCGGCAGGCCGAACGCCACATTGCTCACCCCCAGGCAGATCTGCGCAGCCAGAGCGATCAACAGCAGGCCGGCCAGGCGCGTCATCCCCACTGCTCGCAGTTGCCAGGCCAAACCGAGCAGCACCAGCGTGACCAACACGGCGCCGATGCGATGCGTCAGGTGGATGGCGGTGCGCGCTTCGCTGTCGAGCTGGCCCCCCAGGTAATTGGGGCCGATGTGCTGGGTCAGGTGAAAACCATTGGCGAAGTCCGCTGCCGGCCACCATTGGCCATGGCAGGTGGGCAAATCGACACAGGCCACCGCCGCATAGTTGGAACTGACCCAGCCGCCCAGGGCGATCTGCCCGATCACCAGCACCAGGCCTGCCGTTGCCCAATATTGCAGGCGCTTGGGCACGACCAGCGCCGGTAGTACGCCGGACAGCCGCAGGGTCAGCAGAAACAGCAGGCTCAAGGTCGCAAAGCCGCCCAAAAGATGCCCTGTGACCACTTGCGGCCAGAGCTTCAAGGTCACGGTCCACATGCCAAACGCCGCTTGGGCGAACACCACCGCCAGCAGGAACAGCGGCAGCTTCACCGGCTGGCCCGGATCACGCCGATGACGCCACGAACGCGCCGCCAGCAGCGCGATCAAGAGGCCCAGGCTGCCCGCGAAGTAGCGATGCGTCATCTCGGCCCAGCCTTTGTCGGCCTCCACCGGCGTGTCGGGAAAGTGCAACTCGGCATGGGCCAGCTGGGCTTCGCTTTGCGGCACGCTGATAAAGCCATAGCAGCCCGGCCAGTCCGGGCAGCCGAGGCCGGCGTGGGTCAGGCGGGTATAGGCGCCGAGCAGCACGACAAACAACGCCAGTAACGTGGCAAACAGCGCGAGGCGAAATCCAGGCTTGGCCATGAGGGTGCCCTTATCCGATGTTCGACAGTTTCAGCAGCAGGCGCAGATCGTTGAGCAAGTCCTTGCCCTTGACCTTGGCGTCGTAGCGCAGCACCAGATTGCCGTGGGGGTCGACGATCCATAGTTGCGCATCGCCGGGCGCGGCAGCGTTTCTGGTAAAGGCCGACACCTCCAGCGGGTAGCGCTGCAGCTGTGGATATTCGGCCTTGAGCTTGGCCTCGTATTCGCTGCTCAACGGTTGCGCGCCAGCCAGGGCATGGCTGGCACGGGATGCATCACGGCCAAGGCTGATCTGCAGCTGGCGCGCCAGGTACACCAGTTGCTGGCAATCGGCAGCGCAGGCGGTGGGGGCGGTGACCAGCAGTTGCCAGCGCTGTTCATCGGCCTGCACGCCGATGTCGGCGCGGGTCTGGCCGTTGCCGATCAGCTCGCCGTGATAGCTGCGGCTGTTCGGCACCCAGAACTGCATTTTGTACATGAAGGTTGCCAGCACCATCGGGCCGATCACCATCATCAGGATCAAAATCAGCTGCCAGCGACCCTTGCGCCGATCAGGCGTGTCAGATGTGCTGGGTGGATTCATGGCCGCTCCCATGGGGCTTCTCCTTTTTGTTATGCCATCCGAGGTAGAGGTAAAGCGCCAGCAACGCCATGGCCATGGCGAACCATTGCACAGCGTAGGCCAGGTGTTTTTCCGGGCCCATGGCGACGACGGGCCAGCTGGTTTCGTAGGTACCGGGGCCCGCCTCAGCACGCAATTGATAGGCAAAACCACTGCGCCCCAGTTCGCCCCACAGCGCCGCGGGGTGCAGCGCGGTAAGCAGGCGCGGCCATTGCGTGCTGGCCGGGTCGGCATGCAGTTGGAAGGTCTCGCCGGGGGCGACGTACACCCAGGCGTCGAGGTTCAGCGTCTGTTCAGGGGTAGTAAAGGCGGGCGCGATACGCCGATCTGGCCAAGGCAGCCAGCCACGATTGAGCAACAGCCATAGGCCGCTGGCCTGATCATGAAAAGGTTGCAGCAGCTCGACACCGGCCTTGCCGTCACGCATGCGGTTATCCAGCAATACGCTGTGTTCACCGTCCAGTTGCCCGCGAAGGTGAACGCGACGGAAGGCTGGATCAACCATGTCATTGAGCTGCGCACTACTGACCGGCTCGGCGGCGCGGCGCTCGGCATAACGGTCTACCAACAGTTGCTTTTCGTGCCCACGGGACAGTTGCCAGAACCCCAGGCTCACCATGAGCGGCAGCAACACCAGCACCACCAGCGTCGGCGCGATACCTGGACGAAAGCGCTGCATGGCACTGGCTATACTGGATCTCATCGCCCCTCCCTCTGTAGCCCTGGAGCCAGACCATGCTCAAAGCAGCCATTGCCCTGATGCTGATCGCGACTGTCGTGAGCCTGTTCAGTGGCCTGTTCTTCCTGGTCAAGGACGAGGGCAACTCCAACCGCCTCGTCACTGCCTTGACCGTGCGTGTGGTACTGGCCGTGATCACCGTAGGCTTGATCGCCTGGGGTTTTTTCAGCGGCCAACTGGTCTCTCATGCGCCTTGGTAAGCCGCCTCACAGCACATAAACAAAGAAAAACAGCCCGATCCACACCACGTCCACAAAGTGCCAATACCAACTGGCCGCCTCAAAACCGAACTGGTGCTCGGCATTGAAATGCCCGCGCAGGATGCGCATCAGCATCACAAACAGAATGATGGTGCCGATGGTCACGTGGGCGCCGTGAAAGCCCGTCAGCATGAAGAACGTGGCGCCGTATACGCCTGAGCCAAGTGTCAGGCCCAGCTCCTTATAGGCGTGGATGTATTCCTCGGCCTGGAACCCAAGAAACGCCAGGCCCAGCAGCACGGTGATCGCCAGCCAGAGTTTCAGTGCACCACGATGCCCTTTGCGCAGGGCATGGTGGGCGATGGTGATGGTCACGCTGGAACTCACCAGCAGGATGGTATTGACCAACGGCAGGCCCCACGGGCTGATGGTGCCTTCAGGCGCAGGATAGAGCTTGGGGTCAGGGTTATTGAGCAAGGGCCAGGCGAACTCGAAGTTCGGCCACAGCATATGCGCAACGCCTTTGGAGCCCTCACCTGCCAGCCATGGCGCCGACATGTGCCGCACATAAAACAACGCACCGAAGAACGCAATAAAGAACATCACCTCGGAAAAAATGAACCAGGTCATGCCCCAGCGAAACGAGCGGTCCATTTGCGCGCTGTACAGCCCGGCGCGGCTCTCCTTGATCACCGCGCCAAACCAGCCAAACAGCATGTAGGCCAACAACAGGCCGCCCACGAAAAAGATCCACGGCCCATGAGATTCGGGGCGCGCGGCCTTCAAGTCGTTGAACCACACGGCCAGGCCATACACCGTGACCAGCAGGCCAATCGTGGCAATTATCGGCCATTTGCTTTGCGCTGGTACGTAGTACGTATCATGAGTCGACATGTATTCGCTCTCCTGATTGAGGGGGCAAACAGTAGCTAGCCGCCGGTGCTCACGGCCACGGGCGGCTGGCGCGCAGTGATATCGAACAGCGTGTACGCCAGGGTCAAATGCTTCACATCCTTGGGCATCGCGCGATCGACGATGAAACGTACGGGCATCTCAATGCGCTCACCGGGCTGCAACACTTGCTGGGTGAAGCAAAAGCATTCGGTCTTGTGGAAGTACATCGCCGCCGCGGCCGGGGAGATGCTGGGTATCGCCTGGGCGGTCATCGGCTTATCGGTGGGGTTGTAGGCCACGAACAGCATCTCGTTGACTGCTCCGGGGTTGACCACAATCTCGTCGGCCTTGGAATGAAACTCCCAGACCATGTCGATGGCGTTGGTGGACAGAAACTGCACGCGCACCTGGCGCGAGGGGTCGACCATTTGCTCACCCTCGTACTGCCCGGCGGTCTTGCCGTTGATGCCGAACGCCTTGCACATCACGTCGTAGATCGGCACCAGGGCGAAGCCAAAGGCGAACATCGCCAGTACCAGGATCAGCAGGCGGGTGACCAGGCGCTTGAGCGGTACGGAGTCAGCCATGGCGCCCACCTGGCTTTGGACTTTCTGTGGGAGCTGGCTTGCCTGCGATGAGGACCTCAAAGCCGGTAGATTCAGCGCCGGACATACCGCCATCGCGGGCAAGCCCGCTCCCACAGGGGGAGTATAGGGAGGGCTTCATTTGACCTCCGGCGGCGTTGTAAACGTGTGATACGGCGCAGGCGAGGGCACGCTCCATTCCAGGCCTTCGGCGCCATCCCAGGGCTTGGCCGGCGCAGGCGGGCCGCCACGGATGCACTTGATGACAATGAACAGGAAGAAGATCTGCGTGGCGCCGAACATGAAGGCACCAATGGACGAGACCATATTGAAGTCAGCGAACTGCAGGTTGTAGTCCGGCACACGGCGCGGCATACCGGCCAGCCCCACAAAGTGCATGGGGAAGAACGCCATGTTCATGCCCACGAAAGACAACCAGAAGTGCAGCTTGCCCAAGGTTTCGTCGTACATGTGGCCGGTCCATTTCGGCAGCCAGTAGTAAGCCGAGGCGAAGATCCCGAAGATCGCGCCGGGCACCAGTACGTAATGGAAATGCGCCACCACAAAGTAGGTGTCGTGGTACTGGAAGTCCGCCGGGGCAATCGCCAGCATCAGCCCGGAGAAGCCGCCGATGGTGAACAGGATCACAAAGGCCACCGCAAACAACATCGGCGTCTCGAACGTCAGTGAGCCTTGCCACATGGTGCTGACCCAGTTGAATACCTTCACCCCCGTGGGTACGGCGATCAGCAGGGTGGCGTACATGAAGAACAGCTCACCCACCAGCGGAATGCCCACCACGAACATGTGGTGCGCCCACACGATGAACGACAGGAACGCGATGCTCGCGGTGGCGTAGACCATCGAGGTGTAACCGAACAGCGGCTTGCGCGAGAAGGTCGGGATGATCGAGCTGACCGCGCCAAAGGCCGGCAGGATCATGATGTACACCTCGGGATGCCCGAAGAACCAGAACACATGCTGGAACAGCACAGGATCGCCACCACCGGCCGCACTGAAGAAGCTGGTGCCAAAGTGGATGTCCATCAGCATCATGGTCACGCAGCCCGCCAGTACCGGCATCACCGCGATCAGCAGGAACGCGGTGATCAGCCAGGTCCACACGAACAGCGGCATTTTCATCAGGGTCATGCCCGGCGCGCGTAGGTTGAGGATGGTGGCGACCACGTTGATCGCGCCCATGATCGAACTGATGCCCATCAGGTGGATGGCAAAGATAAAGAACGTCACGCTTTCCGGCGCATAGGTGGTGGAGAGCGGGGCGTAGAACGTCCACCCAAAATTCGGCCCGCCGCCGGGCGTGAACAAGGTGGACACCAGCAGCAGGAACGCCGCCGGCAGCAGCCAGAAACTGAAGTTGTTCATGCGCGGCAGGGCCATGTCCGGCGCGCCGATCATCAGCGGGATCATCCAGTTGGCCAGGCCGACAAATGCCGGCATCACCGCGCCGAACACCATGATCAGGCCGTGCATGGTGGTCATCTGGTTGAAGAACGCCGGCTGCACAATTTGCAGGCCCGGCTGGAACAACTCGGCGCGGATCACCATGGCAAACGAGCCGCCGAGCAGGAACATGGTGAAGGCAAACCACAGGTACATGGTGCCGATGTCTTTGTGGTTGGTGGTCAGCACCCAGCGCATCAGGCCCTTGGCGGGGCCGTGGGCGTGGTCGGCATGACCATGGTCGATCACAGTGCTCATGGCCGTTCTCCTGCAAGCGAGTGAGCGGGACGATTCAGGGCATCGGCAATGAAAGTCGTCATTTGCTTTCCGCCTGTTTCAGAGCCAGCACGTCTTTGGGCGTGACCATGTCGCCTTTGTTATTGCCCCAGGCGTTACGCTCATAGGTCACCACAGCGGCGATATCCACTTCCGAGAGCTGCTTGCCGAAAGCTGCCATCGCGGTACCGGGCTTGCCGTGATACACGATGCTCAGATGGTCTTTGGCCGGCCCGGTGGCGATTTTCGAGCCCTTGAGCGCCGGGAACATCGGTGGCAAGCCCTGCCCCTCAGCCTGGTGACAGGCCACGCAAGTGGTGTGATAGACCTTGTCGCCACGAGCCACCAGTTCGTCCAGCGTCCACTCCTTGGAGGTCAGCTCCTTGAGCTTGGCCGCCTCCTCCTTGCGCTCGCCCAGCCAGGTGTCGTAGTCAGCCTTGGACTTGACCTCAACCACGATGGGCATGAAGCCATGGTCCTTGCCACACAGTTCGGCGCACTGGCCACGGTAGATGCCGGGCTTCTCGACGCGGGTCCAGGCCTCGTTGACGAAGCCGGGGATGGCGTCGCGCTTGACCGCAAAGGCCGGCACCCACCAGGAGTGGATCACATCGGCGGCGGTCACCAGAAAGCGCACCTTGGCGCCCACCGGCAACACAAGCGGCTGGTCGACTTCCAGCAGGTAGTGTTCGCCCTTGGTGGCCTGGTTATGGATCTGCTCGGCGGGCGTGGCCAGGTTGCTGAAGAACTCCACATCCTGACCCAGGTATTTGTAGTGCCACTTCCACTGATAGCCGGTGACCTGGATATCGATATCCGACTCACTGCTGTCGTAGATGTTGATCAGGGTCTTGGTGGCCGGAATGGCCATGGCCACCAGAATTAGCAAGGGCACCACGGTCCAGAGGATTTCCACGGTGGTGCTTTCGTGGAACTTGGCCGCTACCTGGCCCGTGGACCGACGGTGCAGGATCATCGACCAGAACATAGCGCCAAACACGACGATGCCGATCACCACACAAATCCAGAAAATGGTCATGTGCAGGTCAAACACAGCGTGGCTGACTTCAGTAGCCCCTGGCGCCATATTCGTAGTCCAGGCGGCGTGCGCCTGGCCGAATACCGACCACAACAGAAGGCCCATCCAAACGTGTGGATGTCGCGTCATTGCGGGTTCCCCTTTATGTTTCTTGTTATCCCGCCGGTTTGCACCTGCGGCGAAGGGAGCGGCTTCCATACTGCTTACAACCGCCAAGCCTTGCCTGCGCCATGCAGTTGGGCGTCATCAGCTAATTGCGTACAAAATCGAGTATAGACAGCCGTAGCAACCCCGCAATGTGTGGGGGCAAATGAATAGAAACAGACAGACGGAGCCCGTAAAATGGGCGGCGGAATCGTTTATCCGACGAACGATGGCATTTCGATATAACCCCTGCCTATAACCATGAAATAATTATGACAAATGCGTCTTAGGCGCTCGTATAAACGAACTACCTTATCTTCTCCCTTTTCCTACGCCTGCTTCACTGGAGCCCTCATGAACACCGCCGCATTGCGCGAGCAGATTTCCCGTGCCCATCAACACGAAGCCAGCACCGGCCAGCTCGTCAGCCAGCTGAAAAAACAAGTGCCGCACCTGCATTCGTCCATCGCCCTGGCTGACGGTGATCGCAACATGGTCATGACCCGTTTTGTGACCGCTTACATCGACCTGGTTCCTGACTTGCTCGACGCCGCCAATGACGTGGCCCGTGAGGCCGGGATTGAAAGCCAGATCAAACCGGTACTGAAAATCGCTGAACATTTCTTCCTGCAGCCGCCAGCGATTCTGGCCGGCCACGACGGCCTTGATGGCCTGCTGGATGAGGCCTACCTGGCGCATCGCCTGGTCGAAGAAGTGAACGATCTGTATATCAAGCATTTTGGCCAACCGTTGATTCCAGCGGATACCACGGTGGCCAACGTGATCGCCCATCAACTGATCGGTGAAGACTTCGCCAACCAATTGGATGAAGCCGTGCACCTGGCGGTGGATGAGATGCTTAACGAGGAAAGCTTTGCGCTGGAGTCGGTCGAGGCCTATCGCGAACAGCTCAAGAGCCCGCAGACCGAAGCGTCCTGGAAGCGCTGGCCATGCCTGTCGCGCCAGCTTGGGGTTGAGCTGTCGCTGGATCAGCCGGCATAAATCACAGCTCCAACAGGGGAGCTGGACAAGCTTTTTGTAGGAGCGAGCTTGCTCGCGAAAAACTCGCAGACGCCGCGTTTATTCAGCAAGCACGCGTTATCGTTAGCGTTTTTCGCGAGCAAGCTCGCTCCCACAAAGAACAATGACACCCACAGTTTTTTGAGGGGTCAGGCAGGCGCTGAGCCGATCCCCACTGTTGTTCTCACCCGACCTTCCAGCCGACGCTTCAACCCACGCGCCTCGATCACCAACGTCGAGCCCTTGGCCGCATTGGCCCGGCCCCATTCTTCCAACAACTCCAGGCAAGAGTGGTCGATGTAACTCAAGTTGCTCAACGGCACATGCAGGGTGGTCCCCGCAGGTACCGCCGACAACACCTGAGTCAACGCCGGCACCTTCAGAAAGGTCGCCGCCCCCGTCAAACGCAGCTCCATCTCACCTTCCTGGGGCAGGTCGATCAGGCTGACTTTCAGACGCGACGCCTTGAAGGCCAACTTGAGCAATGTGAGCCCGAAGCCCACCAGCACGCCGGTCAGCAAATCGGTAAAGATGATTGCCAGCGCGGTGGCCGCATAGGTGAACATCGGCATCCGCCCATAGCGCCCCAGCGCCTTGAACGCCTTGACGTCTACCAGCTTGATCCCGGTGTACACCAGCACACCCGCCAGGCTCGCGACCGGAATGCTCTGCAGCACGCTCGACAGCAAGAGCACGAAACCCAACAGCCACAGGCCATGGAACATCGCCGACAGACGCGTGGTAGCACCGGCCTGAACGTTAGCCGAGCTGCGCACGATCACGCCGGTCATTGGCAATGCTCCCACCAGGCCGCAGAGCATGTTGCCCACCCCTTGGGCCGACAATTCCTTATCGAAGTCGGAACGTTGACCACTGTGCATGCGGTCCACAGCTGCGGCCGACAGCAGGGTTTCGGCACTGGCAATAAACGCCACGGCGAATGCCGCGATCAGCAACTGTGGATCAGCCAGGTTCAGCAGGTCGCTGGGGCGCAGCCAGTCGATTGCGTCCGCCAGGTTTTCCGGGACTTCCACACGCTTGACCTGCAACGCCAGCACCAGGCTGGCGACGGTCGCCAGGCCCACGCCAAGCAACGCGCCAGGCACAAACCGCAGTTGTTGCGGGCGGAATTTGTCCCACAGGTACATCACCAACATCGTCGACAGGCCGAGAACGCCAGCCTGCCAGCCGAGCCCGCCGCCGAAGGTAGGAATTGCTTCAGCCAGCGCTGCCGGGAAGCCGGCCAGGTTATCCAGCCCTGACGGCTTGGGCGCGCCGTCGAGCATCACATGGATCTGCGACAGCACGATCAACACGCCAATGCCGGCCAACATACCGTAGACAACCGCCGGCGCCGTAACACGAAACCAGCAACCCAGGCGCAAACGCCCGGCCACCAGTTGCAGGAAGCCGGCCAGCAGCAGGATCGGCCCCAGCATCAGCATGCCGTGCTGGCGCACCAGTTCGAATACCAGTACCGCCAGACCCGCCGCCGGGCCGCTGACTTGCAGCGGCGAGCCGGCCAACCAGCCCACCACCAGGCCGCCGATGATGCCAGTGATCAGGCCCTTGGCCGGCGGCATGCCGGACGCAATCGCAATGCCCATGCACAGTGGCAAGGCGACCAGAAAAACAACCACCGAGGCGAGCAGCTCCCGTGGCAATACAGCTTTCAATTGAGCAGCACGCATGATGACTCTCCCGAGGCATTCGCCGGGCGCGGTAAAGCCTGGCTGCATCCATGGCAGCCACCGCATTACCCGGCAGGGAAGTGTTTTAGAAGCGCGCTTTAGGCGTCGCTGAAGGGATCGGCTCGGTGCCGTTCAGCGGTCGGAACGCCGCTTTGTCCGCATCGTAGGCCCGAATTTCGCTGGTCTCGATGTTGTAGATCCAACCATGGATAAACAAATGACCATTGGCCATGCGCGAAGCCACGGAAGGGTGGGTGCGCAAATGTTGCAGTTGGGCGATGACGTTTTCTTCGGTCAGCACCGCCATGCTCTCGCCTTCGTTGGCGCAGTCGCAGTTGTCATGGACCATGGTCTTGGCGACCTCGGCGTGACGCAACCAGGCCTTGACCGTCGGCATCTTTTCCAGGCTGTCGGGGTTGAGCACGGCACGCATGGCGCCGCAGTCCGAATGCCCGCACACGATGATGTGCTGTACGCCAAGGGCGAGCACCGCGTACTCGATGGCCGTGGAGACACCGCCGTTCATCTGACCGTAGGGCGGCACCACGTTACCGACGTTACGGGTCACGAACAGGTCGCCGGGGGAGCTCTGGGTAATCAGCTCGGGCACGATGCGCGAGTCGGCACAGGTGATGAACATCGCCCGTGGGCTCTGGGCGGTGGCGAGTTTCTTGAAGAGTTCTTCCTGCTGGGGGAAGACGTCGTGATGGAAATGCAAAAAGCCGTCAACGATATGCTGCAGCGCTGCATCGGCGGATTCCGCCACCTGAGGGGCTGAAGCCGACGCAGCCAACGGCTGTTTATCCTTATCACTCATGATTCATCCTCTTGATCAATGCAGGGGAGGGTTCAGGTCAGTTCGACGCCTTGGCGGTGAAATAGTTGTAAAACACACACCGGCCAGGCCGCCGACTCATCAGTCACTCGCTGAACAAGGTAACCGCCGAAACTTAACTCAAACTGAATGAACCGCTCTAGAACGCGGGTTTCAGTGATATCAAAACGCAACTATTCCTGCAGCAAAGTTGCACGTCTCTCCCTCAGTCTACAACAAAGCCATCTGCCTGCCCGGTGGGCAAAACACCGTGCAATCGAGGTTGAACCCTTCCCGCCGATTCAGCCCCAGGCGTTTGATTGCCTTACTGAAACGCTGCGCCAGCAAATCGGCAAACGGCCCCTCACCACGCATGCGCACGCCAAACCGGCTGTCATACACCTCACCCCCGCGCACCTGGCGCACCAGGCTCATCACATGGGCCGCACGTTGGGGGTAATGGGCCGCCAACCACTCCTCGAATAACGGCGCCACCTCCAACGGCAGGCGCAGCATCATATACGCCGCGCTTTGTGCGCCGGCCGCATGAGCTTCGGTAAGCAGGCTCTCCAGCTCGCTGTCGTTGATCATCGGGATCATTGGCGAGCACAGCACGCCCACCGGGATACCCGCGTCGCGCATTACCCGAATCGCCCGCAGCCGTGCCTTGGGCGCTGCGGTGCGCGGTTCCAGGATGCGCTTGAGCTCGTCGTCCAGGCTGGTGAGGCTGATCATCACCGCCACCAGGCGCTGGCGGGCCAACTCGGTCAGCAGGTCGAGGTCGCGCAGGATCAGCGAGCCCTTGGTGATGATAGTCACCGGGTGCCGGTAGCGCAGCAGTACTTCAAGGGTTTGCCGGGTGATCCGGTATTCGCGCTCGATTGGCTGGTACGGATCGGTATTGGAGCCCAGGTTGATCGGCGCACACACGTAGCCCGGCTTGGACAGCTGCTGTTCCAGCACATCGGCCGCGTTGCTCTTGGCAATCAATTTGGTTTCAAAGTCCAGCCCGGGCGACATGTCCCAATAGGCATGGCTAGGCCGTGCATAGCAGTAGATGCAACCATGTTCACAACCGCGATACGGATTGATGGACCGATCAAACGGCAAGTCCGGCGAGTTGTTGCGGGTGATGATGGTCTTGGCCGTTTCGATACGCACTTCGGTGCCTTGGGTCGGCGGCACTTCCTGGTACCAACCGTCGTCCTCGGCCACGCTGACGGTGGGTGCAAAGCGATTATGCAGATTGGTGGCCGTACCCCGGCCACGGGGCGGCAGCGCAGTAGACATGAAAACGCCTCGATACTGTTTTTATATACAGTATCGAGGCGCGTGGGTTCTGACCAGTGCCGTTGGGCGGCCAGCGAACTTATCAGTGCTTTTGCGTCACCTGCCCCAGGTCATCGCCCGAGGTGGTGTGCAGATCGTTTTTGCGCAGATCCGCCACATCGCTGGCCTTGACCGGCGCGCCCTGGTTGCCCCAGCTGCCACGGATAAAACTGACCACATCCGCCACTTCCTGGTCCGACAGACGCCAGGCGAACGCCGGCATGGTGAAGGTTGACGGCGCCGCATGGGTGGCCGGCAAGGTGCCGCCGTTCAACACAATGTTGATCAACGACGTGGCATCTGCCGTCTGCAACACCGGGTTGCCCGCCAGCGCCGGGAATACCCGCGTATAGCCATGGCCGTCGGTACGGTGGCAGGCCGCGCAGTTGTCGATATACACCGACGCACCCGGCTTGCTGTCATCCCCCTTCCACAGCGCTTGCGCTACCTGCTTGTCGTACTGGTGCGGCTGATCCTTGGGATCGACCGCCGGCAGGCTCTTGAGGTAACGGGCGATAGCGGTCAGGTCCTCTTGAGACATGTACTGCATGCTGTGCACGACCACATCACTCATGCCACCGAACACCGCGCTGCGGTCGCTGCGACCGGTCTTGAGGAACTGCACCAACTGCTCCTCGCTCCAGCTGCCGAGGCCGTCCTTGTGGTCGCCGCGCAGGCTTTTGGCAATCCAGCCTTCCAACGGCGCACTGCCAGACAGGAAGGCGCTGCCGTCCGTGGCACTCAGCGCTTTTTCCTGCATGGTCAGGGCGCGCGGCGTATGGCAGGCGCCGCAATGTCCGAGACCTTCCACCAGGTAGGCACCGCGATCGATCACCGGGTCGACAGCGGCTTGCGGCTGATGCGCCTCGACCGCTGGGGCAAACATCCAGCGCCAGGCCGCCAACGGCCAACGCATGCTCAGGGGCCAGGGAATATCGCTGTCCTTGTTTTCCTGGGCAACCGGTTCGACCCCCTTCATGAAGTACGCATACAACGCTTGCATATCGCTGTCGCTGACGCGTGCGTAAGACGGGTAGGGCATCGCCGGGTAAAGCGTACTACCGTTCTTGGCGACGCCATGGCGCACGGCCTTGTCGAAATCCTCGAAGCTGTAGTCGCCCAGGCCGGTCTTGTCCGGGGTGATGTTGGTGGAATAGATCACGCCAATCGGTGTTTCCATCGGCAGGCCGCCAGCGAAGGGCTTGCCCCCCTTGGCGGTATGGCAGGCGACACAGTCGCCGGCGCGCGCCAGGTATTCACCCTGTTTGATCAAATCGGTTTCGGCAGCGCTGATCGAGCAGCTGCTGAACAGCGCCAGGGAGGCGATAACGAGTGCTTTCATGGTCATCGCTCCTTATGCCTGAACCAGTGGGCCGGGGTTTTTGAGGTACTGCTCGCGAATCGCGCGAGCCGACCAATAGGTCAACGCTGCCACCAGGCCGGTAGGGTTGTAGCCCAACCCTTGTGGGAAAGCGGAAGCACCGGGGACAAAGACGTTGTGCACATCCCAGCTCTGCAAGTAGCGGTTCAACGCACTGGTTTTCGGGTCGGTGCCCATGATCGCGCCACCGTTGAGGTGGGTGGTCTGGTACGAGGCGGTATTGAAATGCTCACCGACCTTTTTACCCAACACGGCGATGGCCTTGGGGTTCATGGCCTGGGCCACTTTGCCCATTTTTTCCATCATGAAGCGGTTCATCTTGATGTCGTTTTCTTGCCAGTCGAAGGTCATGCGCAGCAGCGGCAGGCCGTAGGCATCGCGGTAAACCGGGTCCAGGTCCAGGTAGTTGCTGCGGTAGGACTGATGGGCACCGTGGGAGTCCATTGAGACCTGATGGGTGTAGTAATCGGCGGTGGCGCGCTTCCAGGCGCTGCCCCAGGCCGGCGTGCCCGGCGGGTTGGACGTACCGGCAATCGGCCGGCTGCCCGCCTGGTTGACCCACATCGGCGAACCACCCACAAAGCCATGGGGGCCATGGTCAAAGTTGTCGGCGTTGAAGTCGTCGATGGCCACGCCATTGCCGCCCGCGCCGATAAAGTTGTTGGTGTGGGTGTCCTTGTCGAAGAACGCCTTGATGGTGCCCATGTTCTGGTAGGCGAAGTTGCGGCCTACCACACCCTCGTTGGTAATCGGGTCGTAGGGTTTGCCGATGCCGGACAGCAGCATCAGGCGCACGTTATGGAACTGGAATGCGCCAAGGATCACCAGGTCGGCCGGTTGTTCGCATTCGCGGCCCTGGGCGTCGATGTAGGTCACGCCGGTGGCTTTCTTCTTGGTGCTGTCGAGGTTGACCTTGAGCACGTGGGAATTGGGGCGCAGCTCGAAGTTAGGCACCTGGCGCAAGGCCGGCAGGATGTTCACGTTCGGCGAAGCCTTGGAGTACATGTAGCACACGTAGCCACTGCAAAAACCGCAGAAGTTGCACGGGCCCATCTGCGCACCGTAGGGGTTGGTGTACGGCCCCGACGTGTTGGCTGAAGGCAGGTTGTAAGGTTTATAACCTACGTCGGTCGCCGCTTTCTGAAACAGCTGGGCGGAAACGGTATTTTTCTGCGCCTCAAGCGGGAACGGGTTGGAGCGATCCGGCGCGTAGGGGTTGCCGCCACGGCCTTCGCCGACCAGCTGGCCCTTGACTGTCCAGGCTTGCCCGGAGGTGCCAAAGACTTTTTCCGCATAGTCGAAAAACGGCTCCAGCTCTTCATAGCTGACGCCGAAGTCCTGGATGGTCATGTCCTTGGGAATAAAATTCTTCCCGTAGCGCTCTTCGTAATGGCTGCGCATGCGCAGCTCAATCGGGTCGACGCGAAAATGCACGCCCGACCAGTGCAGTCCGGCACCACCAACGCCATTACCCGGCAAGAACGCGCCCAACTGACGATTGGGCAGGGCAACGTCATTCACGCTGTGGCGAATGGTCACCGTTTCTTTGGAGATGTCCTGGAACAGCTTCTTACGCACGCTGTAGGTCAGTTCGTCGATGACCTGGGGATAGTTGCCGTCTGGGTAAGTGTCCTGCATCGGGCCGCGCTCCAGCGCTACCACGTTGAGGCCCGCCTCTGTCAGCTCTTTGGCCATGATCGCGCCCGTCCAGCCGAAGCCCACAATCACTGCATCCACTTTCTTCATGATGGTCGCCACGTTTACGCCCTCTCTCCGCGAATGGAAACAGCCGGGAAGGGGTATTGCTCGTTGCGTTCCACCCAATCCATGAAATCGGCGCGGGCGCCGGGGAAGCCGATCATGGTCCAGCCGACCATGCCTTTATTACCGCCGTGGATAGGGTCGCAGAAGAAGCCTTCCTTGGTGTTTTGCAGCAAAAGGTTAAAGAACATCTTGGGTGGCACGGCGTCGAAGTGCGCCGCCACTTCGCTGCCGCCAGCCTCCAGACGCCTAAGCATATCGTCTCGGGTAGCGCTGTCTTGCGCAGCAAAAGCCTTACCGTTGAACGCTTTCGACCACGCATCCGTAGCAGCAATGCCGAGGCGATAGATCTCCTTGGGTACCAATTTGCTTTGCCAGCCCATCTCCGGCGCCGCATCGGCGTTGAACGGGCCTTGCATGAACCACAGGGCGCCACTGGCGTAAGGGGTGTTCATCTGGCGGTCGATGTATTCCGGCGCGCCAGCCTCCAAGGCACCGGGGCCCTGGGCGTCAGCGGGAATCAAGCGCTCGACGGCGGCGTTGATAAACGCCCATTCCTCGGCCGTGAAATAGCTTGGCTCGTAGGCTTTATCGCTCACCGCAGGCTTGGCCGGCTCGGCCTGGGCCGGTTCCGGAGTGGCCATCAACATCGAACCGCCAAGGCCGGTGCTGGCAACCGTGACCACCGGGATCAAGGTCAAGGATTTGCGTAAAAAGTCACGCCGGGGGTTGTCTTGATCTTGATCAGACATAGGTACACCTCATCATGTGGTCACGGGTTTATCCGCCGCTTCTGGGAGCAGCGTGAAGGCTTTGCCGCTAATTGGATCCAAGCAGACACAGCACAATGGCAAACATTAGTTACAAATGATAGCAGGCTAAGAATTCAGAGACGTCGATTCGGTGACAAAAACACCGGATCAGATCGCAAGAATCACGATTCTTTGACGCGGACCTCACGCCGTATTGACCCGCCGTGAGCGAGTCTGTGGCCCATCAGCCACTTCCTCGCTCGGTCACAACGTTCATGTTCAACTCACGCTTACTGCTCGTTCTCGGCCTGGCGCTCATGAGCCTGTTCAACACCGTACAAGCCGATGAGGCTGCGTCGATCCGCTCGCCGGAATGGGCCCAGCCGGTGGGTAACCAATACAACCTGCACCAAATGACACCCACGCTCTATCGCAGCGCATTGCCGGATGGGCGTGCGCTGCCGTTATTGCAAAAACTCAAGATCGTTACGGTCATCAACTTCCTGCCAGAATCTGATGCGCAGTGGCTCCAACCATCTGATATCAAACAGGTGCAGTTGAGCTATCGCACCAACCACATCGACGATGCCGACGTGCTGGCGGCGATCAGAGCGATTCAGGCAGCAGAGGCCGATGGCCCGGTATTGATGCACTGCAAGCACGGCGCCGACCGCACCGGCCTGATGGCAGCGATGTATCGGGTGGTGGTTCAAGGGTGGAGCAAGGAGGACGCGCTGAACGAAATGACCTTGGGCGGCTTTGGCAGCAGCAATGGTTTCAAGGATGGCGTTCGCTACATGATGAAAGCTGATGTCGACAAGTTGCGTACAGCTTTGGCGAATGGGGATTGCAGCACCAGCGCCTTTGCGTTGTGTTCAATGAAAGACTGGATCACCACAACGGGTAAGGAAGAGAAAAAATTGTAGGAGCGAGCTTGCTCGCGAAAAACTCAACAGCGCCGCTGTTTATCCTGGAAACGCGCGTTATCGTTGACGTTCTTCGCGAGCAAGCTCGCTCCTACAGTGAGTGCCGGCTTAGTCTTTTTTCAGCTTCGGGTTCGGGAAAAACTGCACTGCCTGCACTTTAGGATCCGCCGGCGCTTTCAACGCGGTGGTATTGACCCTTGTGCCCAATTCCTTGGGCACCGAGAGGCCTTGATCATTCAGCGTATCGGTATACCCGCACGCCACGCATTCGCGGTGCGGCACGCTGTCTTCGGTCCACATCTTCAACTTGTCCGGCTCGCTGCACGCCGGGCAGACCGCTCCGGCGATAAATTGCTTTTTGGTGATCACTGGCCCTTCACTCATGCTGCCGCGTCCTCACTCAGGCCGCTGTGGCGCAAGAGTGCGTCAATCGACGGCGCGCGTCCGCGGAAATCGACGAACAGCACCATCGGCGCCTGGGAGCCGCCACGGGCCAGGATGGCTTCACGGAACGCACGCCCGGTCTGGGCGTTGAGCACACCGTCTTCCTCAAACTTGGAGAAGGCGTCCGCCGACAACACTTCCGCCCATTTGTAGCTGTAGTAACCCGCCGCATAACCGCCGGCAAAGATGTGCGCGAAGCTGTTGGGGAAGCGGTTGTAGGCCGGAGGGCGCATGACCGAGACGTCATCGCGCACGCCTTCAAGCACCTGGGCCACGCTGCGACCATCGCCATGGGTGGCGTGCAGTTCAAAGTCGAACAGCGAGAACTCCAGCTGACGCACCATCATCAGGCCGGACTGGAAGTTTTTCGCCGCGAGCATTTTCTCCAGCAGGTCCTGGGGCAGTGGCTCACCGGTTTCGTAATGGCCGGAGATCAGCGCCAGGCCTTCAGGCTCCCAGCACCAGTTCTCCATGAATTGGCTCGGCAATTCCACCGCGTCCCACGCCACACCGTTGATACCGGATACGCCGGCGTGTTCCACGCGGGTGAGCAGGTGATGCAGGCCGTGGCCGAATTCGTGGAACAGAGTAGTGACTTCATCGTGGGTCAGCAGGGCAGGCTTGCCACTGTCGGCCGGGGTGAAGTTGCACACCAGGTCGGCGACGGGGCTTTGCAGCACACCATCAAGGGTACGGCGGCGGTCACGGGCACCGTCCATCCAGGCACCGCCACGCTTGTTGGCGCGGGCATACAGGTCAAAGAAGAAGCGCCCGACGTGCTCGCCGTTCTCCTTGATCTCGAACAAACGCACATCCGGGTGCCAGGTGTCGAAGCCTTTAAGCTCGGCGATCTCGATGCCGTAGAGACGCTGCACAATGGCGAACAGGCCGCCCAGCACTTTGTCGATGGGGAAGTAGGCGCGTAGCGCTTCCTGGGACACGCTGTAGCGCTGCTCACGCAGTTTTTCGCCGTAGAAACCGCTGTCCCAGCTTTGCAGATCGGCGCAGCCTTGCTCGGCGGCGTAGGCCTTGAGTTGCTGCAGGTCCTGGGTGGCAAATGGCTTGCTGCGCTTGGCCAGGTCACGCAGGAAGCTCAGCACCTGGTCGCTGGACTCGGCCATCTTGGTGGCCAGGCTCAGCTCGGAGAACGACGCATAACCCAACAGCTGGGCCAGTTCCTGACGCAGGTCGAGGATCTGTTCCATCACCGGGCCGTTATCGTTCTGACCGGCATTCGGGCCTTGGTCCGAGGCACGGGTGCAATAGGCGGCGTACACCTCTTCACGCAGGGCACGATCCTGGGCGTAGGTCATGACGGCGTAGTAGCTGGGGAATTCCAAGGTGATCAGCCAGCCGTCGAGGCCCTTGGCCTGGGCGGCGGCAGCCATTTGCGCCTTGGCCGAATCGGTCAGGCCGGCAAGGGTGACTTCATCGGTGACGTGCTTGGTCCAGGCCTGGGTGGCGTCCAGCAACTGGTTGGAGAATTTGCTGCCCAATTCGGACAGCTTGCTCTGCACCTCGGCGTAGCGTTTTTGCTGCTCCGGCGACAAATCGATACCCGACAGGCGAAAGTCACGCAGGGAGTGTTCCAGAATGGTTTTTTGCGCCACATCGAAACCGGCAGTTTCCGGGCTGTTGGCCAGGGCTTCGAAGGCCTGGAACAGCTCACGGTTCTGGCCCATTTCGGTGGAGTAGGCGCTCAATGCCGGCAGGCACGCCTCGTAGGCTTCGCGCAGTTCGGCGCTGTTGCACACGGCATTGAGGTGGCTGACCGGGCTCCAGGCGGCGCCGAGGCGATCATTGAGTTCATCCATGGCGAGGACCAGGCCGGCCCACGTCGGGTTTTTACCCTGGCTTTGCAGGATCTCTGCGATTGCCACGCGGTTGTCGGCGAGGATCTGTTCGATGGCCGGCTGCACGTGCTCGGCACGGATCGCCGAGAACGGCGGCAGGTCGTAGGGCTGCAAAAGAGGGTTGTTCGCGCTCACGGTGGGCACCTTGGCTGAAGAAACATGTAGAACAAAGATGGGGCCATCTTAATTACAATCAACACCCACCGCAGCTATCAGCAGAAGAGAGAGAGGCTATCGTGACCCTTCGCACCTATCAGAACCACACGCCAACCCTCGGCGCCGGGGCGTTTGTCGATATTTCAGCGGTGGTGATCGGCGATGTCGAAATCGGCACTGACAGCTCGGTTTGGCCGCTGACAGTGATCCGCGGCGACATGCACCGCATCCGCATCGGTGCGCGCACCAGCGTGCAAGACGGCTGCGTGCTGCACATTACCCATGCCGGGCCGTTCAATCCGCAGGGTTTCCCGTTGCTGATCGGCGACGACGTGACCATCGCCCACAAGGTCATGCTGCATGGCTGCACCGTGGGTAGCCGCGTCCTGATCGGCATGGGCAGTATCGTGATGGATGGCGCCGTGGTCGAAGACGACGTGATCATCGGCGCCGGCAGCCTGGTGCCGCCAGGCAAGAAACTCGACAGTGGTTTTTTGTATGTGGGCAGCCCGGTTAAACAGGTTCGCGCATTGACTGACAAAGAACGCGCCTTTTTCACCTACAGCGCCGCGAACTACGTGAAGCTCAAAGACCTGCACCTGGCTGAAGGATTCGATCAATGACCCTGCATCACCCCACCGTTCTGTTCGACCTGGACGGCACCCTCACCGACCCACGCGAGGGCATCACCCGTTCGATCCAGTACGCCCTGGCCAAGCTGGGCATTGATGAGCCCGACCTGACCAAGCTCGAGCACTTCATCGGCCCGCCCTTGCTGCAGGCGTTCATGCAGTTTTACGCCTTCGACGAGGCCAAGGCATGGGAGGCGGTGAATTTCTACCGTGAGCGCTTCAAGGTTACCGGCCTGTACGAAAACCGTGTGTTCGACGGCGTCATGCCGTTATTGGAAGAGCTGAACAGCCAAGGACGCCAGCTGTACGTCGCCACCTCCAAACCGTGGGAGTTTGCCCGCGAGATTGCGCGGCATTTCGACTTTGCCAAGCACTTCAAGGTGATCTACGGCAGCGAATTGGACGGCACACGCACCAACAAGGTCGAGTTGATCGCACATTTGATGCGTGAGGAACGGCTGGACCCGGCCACCACCTTGATGATCGGTGATCGCAAGCATGACCTGATCGGGGCACGCAGTAATGGGCTGGATTCGGCCGCCGTGGGGTATGGGTTTGGTAGTTTTGAAGAGCTGAATGCCGAGGCGCCGACCTGGCATTTCGAGACGTTGGCGCAGATGCACCAGGCGTTTTTGCAGCGCTCTTAAGAGCGCTTTCGCAGGCAAGCCAGCTCCCACAGTTGACCGATTTTCAACATGAGAATGCGGTCAACTGTGGGAGCTGGCTTGCCTGCGATAAGGCCCTAACGGCCAACCGTCTCCAACTGCCTCAACGCCGCTTTACGCTGCTCCACCGGCAGCTCACCCAACTTCTCCACCGCCGCATAAAACCTCACCCAATCCCCTCCTTCTCGCGCAAACAACGCCGCAAACGCCGGTACCCACTGGTCATACAACCCAAACGGCAAAAGCCGAGCGTTATTCATCGGCTGGTTGATCCAGGCGTCATAACGCTTGTCACCACCCCATTGGCTATCACGCAGGTGCCGGTATTCGCTGCGCAACTGCTCGAATTGCGCCGCTTTGGCCCGGCGCATCGCGTCCGCTGCCAACGGCTGTGCGTACAACGCCTCCAGACGTTTGCGGGTATCGAGAATCAGCCGGATAAATTGATCGCGTTGCTTCAACGCCGCATCGCCGACAGGCGCCAGGCCCCGCGCCGCACGCCATTGTCGGGTGCCTTCCTGCTCGACAAAACTGGCATAGGACTCGTTGAACTCGGTGTCATCCTTCACGTAGAAGCGCTGGTGGGCCAGCTCATGGAAAATCAGCGTAGCGAGGCGCTCATCGCCCCAGCTCATCATCGAACTCATGATCGGGTCGTTGAACCAGCCCAGGGTGGAATAGGCCTCCACGCCACCGATCGACACATCCATGCCCTGTTGCCGCAACAGCGCCGCCTCGCCCCGTGCCGCGCCTTGGTTGTAGTAGCCGCGATAGGCGACGCAACCGGCGATGGGAAAGCAATGGTTCTGTGGTGACAGAGAAAATTCCTGCGTGGCGAAGACATTCCAGACCACATAGGGTCGGCCGATATCGGCATAGAGCCGGTAACTTTGGTTGTCAGGCAGATGCAGGTGTTCACTGGCAAAGGTTCGGGCTTTCTGCGATTGAGCCAGATGCTCGCGCAGCACTGACGGGCGGGCAGGGTCGGCGATGACCTCGGCTACCGGTTCCCGCGCCCGCAACAGGTGCCACTGGCCGCTCGCCAACTGGCCGTAATAACCGACACTGGAACAGCCGCTAAGCAGCACAACCATCAGCCCTGGAAGAAAACGCCTGATCATGCACTGACTGCTCCTGGGTGATTGGTTCGCCAGACTATCGCGCTTGCAGGGGATTTTTCCACGGCGTGGCGTGTTTATACTCAAGCCTCTCTTCGTGCTGAGTACCTACCATGCGTCCGTTCCTGTTCCCCGTCGCCGCCCTGTTGCTCAGCGCTTGCACCTCGACCCCCATCCCCCCCGTGGACCCGCAGCAGGCCTGGGTCGATTTCACCACGCCCACCCCGGGTTCCAAGTTGGTAATGGCTCAGCGCCTGGACGGGAAAAACCTCGACGACGGGCGCTTTTTTCAAATGCCTCCCGGCCCTCACGAGCTGATGGTGCGCTTTGACTTTGAAGTGCCCGCCGGCGGCGGCCTGGGTGGCCTCAGCCAGATGATGTATCGCACCTGCTTCATGACGCTGCAGTACGACCACTTTCAGGCCGGCCAGCGCTATGTGCTGGAAGGGCGATCACTGGCGTTCACGCCCAACATCCGGCTGTACGACTCAACCCGCCAGTTATTGGCCGAAGAGCGCAGCGTGAACTGCATCTGAGTCAGTCGTTGTTCTTTTGGTAGATGATGCGCTTGGTGCCGTTTTCGCAAGAACCAACAATCATGGCTTCGTCATGGTTCTTGGCTTCTTCGGCGGTGATGATTTCCAGGGTGTAGGACGGAATCGCCTTGGCCTGGATGTTCACTTCGATTTCTTTCCTGAGCTCTTCACAATCTTTTGGCGCGGCCACGGCCGAAGTGGCCAATACACCGCAGATGATTGCCAAGGCAAAACGTTTCATGTGTGTAGCTCCCTGAATGCGCTGCGCACGAGTGTGCGCCTAGGCTGCATGGGCTATTCGACCACATTTTGCAAATACGAGTTCTGATTTAACGCAGAACTAAAAATGTGGGAGCGGGCTCGCTCGCGAATACCGAGTGTCAGCCACCGAAGATATCGGCTGATCCACCGCATTCGCGAGCGAGCCCGCTCCCACATAAGATGACTGCTGTGTCAGTTGACCAGCGTGGCATCCAAGGTGATGGTTGCATTCAGTACCTTGGATACCGGGCACCCTTCCTTGGCTTTTTTGCTCAGTTCATCGAACTGTGCCTGGCTCGCGCCTGGGATTTTGGCCTTCAGGATCAGATGCACTGCTGTAATCGCAAAGCCGCCCTCGACCTGGTCCAGAGTCACTTCGGCCTGGGTGTCGATGCTGTCAGCCTTGAGCCCGGCGTCGCCGAGAATCATGGAAAACGCCATGGAGAAACAGCCGGCGTGAGCCGCGCCGATCAATTCTTCAGGGTTAGTACCCTTGCCGCCCTCGAAGCGGGCCTTGAAGCCGTAGGGCGCTTCGCGCAGCACGCCGGTTTCCGTGGAAATGGAGCCCAGGCCAGTCTTCAGGTCGCCTTCCCAATGCGCGGATGCCTTTTTAACGATACTCATAGCTTTCTCCTCGAACGGTGGTTTTGCGTCAGTAAGGGTTCTGAGGATAGACGTCAAAATAAAGTTCATTCGTAAGAGAAACCTAGCAATCCAGTAGGAAATTTCAGAGCCACCTATTGAATCTCGGGTATATGCCCTCATTGCATAGAGCATGCACATGAAGCGGCAGGTTTTGGTTCGTCTAGAAAGCCTGCGCCCCCATTGGAGAAGCAGGCTTATGAAATCGCTGTCCGACGTAAAGTTCTCGACCCTCGACCTCGTGCCCGTACGCGCCAACGGCAGCCCGGCGCAGTCGCTGCGCAACTCCCTGGACCTGGCCCAGCATGTGGAAAAGTTCGGCTATCACCGTTTCTGGGTAGCCGAGCACCACAATATGGACGGCATCGCCAGTTCGGCCACCTCGGTACTACTCGGTTACCTGGCGGGCGGCACCTCGACCATTCGCGTGGGTTCCGGCGGCGTGATGCTGCCTAACCACGCGCCACTGGTGATCGCCGAGCAGTTCGGCACTCTGGAGAGCCTCTACCCTGGCCGTATTGACCTGGGCTTGGGGCGTGCGCCCGGTTCCGACCAGATGACCGCCCGCGCCTTGCGCCGTGAACGCTCCGGCAGTGCCGATGACTTCCCCGAAGATGTGGCCGAGCTGATGGCCTACCTGGGCCCGCGTACCCCCGACCAACGGGTAATCGCCGTGCCGGGCACCGGCACCAACGTGCCAGTGTGGCTGTTGGGTTCAAGCCTGTTCAGCGCGCAATTGGCCGGTGAGCGTGGCTTGCCTTACGCCTTCGCCTCCCATTTCGCGCCGCGCCTGATGCACGAAGCGATTCGCGTGTACCGCAATCACTTCAAGCCTTCGGCGGTGCTGGACAAGCCCTACGTGATGCTCGGCATTCCGCTGGTGGCGGCAGACACCGATGAGCAGGCCGATTACCTGGCCACCTCGGTGTACCAGCGTATTCTCGCGTTGATGCGCGGCCAGAGCCTGGTGCAGCGCCCTCCAGTAAAAACCATGGACGGCCTGTGGTTGCCTCACGAAAAAGACGCGGTGGGCAGCTTCCTCGGCCTGGCCATGGTGGGCAGCCCGGCGAAGATTCGCGGCAAGTTGGAGGTGTTGATCGAGCAGACCGGCGCTGATGAGCTGATTTTTACCAGTGACCTGTATGAGCACGCCGACCGGATTCATTCCTACGAGCTGCTCGCACAAGTGATGAAGGGCTGAATGGTAAAACGATATACCTGTGGCGAGGGAGCTTGCTCCCGCTGGAGTGCGCAGCGCTCCCATTTTTTTTTGGGCCGCTACGCAGCCCAGCGGGAGCAAGCTCCCTCGCCACAGATGCGTAGGTCTTACGCACGGGGTTAGCCGCGCTTGTAGGCGATTTCCTTGGTGCCACCTTCGCAGGTGCCAACCACTGTGTGGTCACTTGGCGTAGCGCCTTTGTCCACCACTTCCAGCGAATACCCCGAAGCGCCCTTGGCATCGATTTTCGCTGCGATTTCGCTTTTCAGCTCTTCACAAGGCTTGCCCGCAGCCATAGCGGTACCCGCAATGCTCAACAACCCTACCGCTAACAGAAACTTCTTCATCCGTTACTTTCCTTGCGCTGATCAAAAAGAGCGTGCCGACGCTCATCACGTCGGCACCCGTTGTTTGTAGCGCAGGTTATGGCAATCGGCCAGCGGGCAAAGTTCAACTCTGCCGATCAACTACTGGCAATACGGAATCCCACTTTGAGCGTGACCTGGAAGTGTGCAGCCTTGCCATCCTTGATGTGACCACGGGTTTCGGTCACCTCAAACCATTCCAGATGCTTGATGCTCTTGTTGGCTTCGGCCAGGGCATTGTTGATCGCGTCTTCGATGCTGGTGGTGGAAGAGCCTACCAGTTCGACTTTCTTGTACGTGTGATGATCACTCATGGCGTTTCTCCTTTAGGTCGTCAATCAAGACTAGCAGCGAATGTGCGTACTGCTTCAGGCGACCGTCGGGAGACGAAAGTTCAGAATTACTGCACTTTCTGAAACCGGCGCAGTCGGTATCTACACACGCCACTCAATCACTTCAGGAGATGTCCACATGGCCAACACTTCTTTACGCAAAGCGTCGCTGGAAAGCATGGAAGCCGAGATTTCGAGCCTGCTCAAATCTCTGGAGAGCCTCAAGGACGACGCGTCCGATGAGTCGCGCAAAACGCTGAAGGCCTTGAAAAGCAATGCCGAGAACGCGCTCAAGCACTCTCGCCACCTGATCAGCGACGCCTACGAAGAAAGCAAAGTCAAAATCCGCGAAACCAGTGCGGCTACCCGCGACTACGCTCAAGAGCACCCATGGACGACCGCTGGCGTCGCCGTGGGCGCGCTGGGCCTGCTGGCGGCTTACCTGCTGTGCAAACGCGGTGACTGATTGACCGGTTACACCGGTTGACGCAACAGCTCAGCCTTGAGCCATTGCGCCAACTGCCCGGCGCGCCCGTCTGCGGCGCGCTTGGGTAGCCACAACGCCAGGTGCGCCGGGGTTTCACTGAACCCCCACGGCGCCACCAGGCGACCCGCTCGCAGGTCCTCTGCCACCAGCGGTTCTGGCGCAATCGCCACCCCCAAGCCGGCAACGGCCGCTTCCAGCAAATAATACAAATGCTCAAACCCCTGGCCGAGCTTCAGCGCGCCGGGCTCGATGCCGTGTTGCCGTGCCCAACTGGGCCAGGCTTGCGGCCTTGAGGTGGTGTGGAGCAAGGCGTGCTCCAGCAGATCCGACGCTGGAGCCTGACGCAGTTGCTCAAAACCGGCAAAGCGTGGGCTCAAGACCGGGCCGATACGCTCGCTGGCCAGCTCATACACCTGCATATCCGCCGGCCACGGCGGCTCAGCGAATACCAGCAAGGCATCCAGCCCCGGGCGGCGCGGGTCCAGATCGCCTTCGCCCGCCGACAGGTGCAGGCGCAAATCCGGCAAGTCGGCATTCAACCGCCCCAGCCGAGGGATAAACCAACGCGCCAGCAAACTTCCCGAACACCCGAGCACGAAGGGTGCATCGGCGCCGCGCTGGGTCAGTTCGGCGCACACGTCGCGCAAACGCTCGAAAGCTTCCGCGCTCGCGTCGCGAAGCCTTATACCCGCATCTGTGAGTTTAAGGCCGCGCCCATCCTTGACGAACAGGCTCACACCCAAGTGCTCCTCCAGCACTTTCAACTGTCGGCTGACCGCGCCGTGCGTCACATGTAATAGCTCCGCAGCCTGGCTGACGCTGTTAAAGCGGGCGGTGGCTTCAAAAGCGCGCAAGGCATTGAGGGGAGGGAGGTCGCGGCTCATCTGTGAGTTTTCCTGACAGGTTACGGCGATCTTATCGGTTTTCACGCCAAGGCGTCACGAGTAGAGTGACCGTCATTGCCTTTAAACACATTATTTCCTGGAGCGTCCCATGACTCAGTCCCAGACCGATCTACGCAACGGCCCTGACGCCAACGGCCTGTTTGGTGCGTTCGGCGGCCGCTACGTCGCTGAAACTCTGATGCCGTTGATCCTCGACCTGGCCCGTGAATACGAAGCGGCCAAGGTAGATCCGGCGTTCAATGAAGAATTGGCCTACTTCCAGCGCGATTATGTCGGACGCCCAAGCCCGCTGTACTTTGCCGAACGCCTCACCGAGTTCTGCGGCGGCGCCAAGATCTACCTCAAGCGCGAAGAGCTCAACCACACCGGCGCGCACAAGATCAACAACTGCATCGGCCAGATCCTGCTGGCCCGGCGCATGGGCAAGAAACGCATCATCGCCGAGACCGGCGCTGGCATGCACGGCGTGGCCACCGCGACCGTGGCGGCGCGCTTTGGCCTGCAATGCGTGATCTACATGGGCACCACCGACATCGAGCGCCAGCAGGCCAACGTGTTTCGCATGAAGCTGCTGGGCGCCGAGGTCATCCCCGTGGTCGCCGGCACCGGCACCCTCAAAGACGCGATGAACGAAGCGCTGCGCGATTGGGTAACCAACGTCGACAGCACCTTCTACCTGATCGGCACCGTGGCCGGCCCACACCCATATCCGGCGATGGTGCGCGACTTCCAGGCCGTGATCGGCAAGGAAACCTGCACCCAGTTGCAAGCCCAGGAAGGCCGCCTGCCGGACAGCCTGGTGGCGTGCATCGGCGGCGGCTCCAACGCCATGGGCTTGTTCCACCCATTCCTGGATGACACCAGCGTCGAGATCATCGGCGTTGAAGCCGCCGGCCATGGCATCGAAACCGGCAAGCACGCCGCCAGCCTCAACGGCGGCGTCCCGGGCGTGCTGCACGGCAACCGCACCTTCCTGCTGCAGGACGACGACGGCCAGATCATCGACGCCCACTCGATTTCCGCAGGCCTGGACTACCCCGGCATTGGCCCGGAACACGCCTGGTTGCATGACATCGGCCGCGTCCAGTACACCTCGGTAACGGACGATGAAGCCCTGGAAGCCTTCCACAAATGCTGCCGCCTAGAAGGGATCATTCCGGCACTGGAAAGCGCCCACGCCCTGGCTGAAGTATTCAAGCGCGCGCCAAACTTGCCCAAGGATCACCTGATGGTGGTCAACCTCTCGGGCCGTGGCGACAAAGACATGCAGACCGTGATGCACCATATGGAACAGTCCAAGCAGGAGAAACACTGATGAGCCGCCTGCAAACCCGCTTTGCGCAACTCAAGGAACAAAACCGCGCCGCCCTGGTGACCTTCGTCACCGCTGGCGACCCCGGCTATGACACCTCGCTGGCGATCCTCAAGGGCTTGCCGGCCGCTGGCGCCGACGTGATCGAACTGGGCATGCCCTTCACCGACCCGATGGCCGACGGCCCGGCCATTCAACTGGCCAATATCCGCGCGCTGGCCGCCAAGCAGAACCTGTTGAAAACCCTGCAGATGGTTCGCGAGTTCCGCCAGGACAACAACGACACGCCGCTGGTGTTGATGGGCTATTTCAACCCGATCCATAAATATGGCGTGTCGCAGTTCATTGCCGATGCCAAGGCAGCTGGCGTCGACGGCCTGATCGTGGTGGACATGCCCCCCGAGCACAACGGCGAGCTGTGCGACCCGGCCCAGGCCGCAGGCATCGACTTTATCCGCCTGACCACGCCGACCACCGATGACGTGCGCCTGCCTACTGTGCTCAATGGCAGCTCCGGGTTTGTGTATTACGTGTCGGTCGCCGGTGTCACCGGGGCGGGTGCCGCCACCCTGGAACACGTCGAAGAAGCCGTGACCCGCCTGCGCCGCCATACCGACCTGCCGATCAGCATCGGCTTTGGTATCCGCACGCCGGACCAAGCCGCGGCCATCGCACGCCTGGCTGACGGGGTGGTCGTGGGTTCGGCGCTGATCGATCACATCGCCACGGCCAAGAACGACCAGCAAGCCATTGATGGCGTGCTGACCCTGTGCGCGGCACTGTCGGAAGGTGTACGCAACGCACGCAAGTAAGCTGCACGTCGCAACAACCGCTGCTTATACGCTAGGCTTCAAAGGAGGTGGGCATGTCGCCCACCTCCTTTTTTAACGCACTTCGTGCCCTTTGCCGTCTAACCACCTTCGCAAGCCCCGCAGTCCTTGCCCCTCGGTCGTTAAGTTAGCCGCATCAGAAGTCATTCTTGGCTCTTAGGAGTACATCATGGCATTTGATCTCATCACCGTTTCAGACCGTCGCCACTCCACCCTGCAAAAGGGTTTCAATCTGCGCTGGCCCTTGGGCAATGTGCAGGGCCAGTCTTCGCCCAATGGCGCCAACCTGATTTACCTTTGCCGCAGCCCGCAAGACATCATGGAGGCCGCCGCCCAGGCATTGGCCCTGCCCAATGGACGCATCACCGTACGCAGCGGCGGTCATTGTTACGAAGGGTTTGTCGCCAACAAGATGCCCGACAGCCCGGATGAGGTGCTGTCGATCCTGGATATCAGCGCGCTGAACCGAGTGGTCTACGATGCCAGCGGCCAGATCGGTTCCGAGCTGAACCCCACGCAGCCCTTTCGCTACCGCTTTCGCCTGGAGGCCGGCGGCCAGAACTGGGACGCCTATGGCGCGTTGTACAAGCTGGCCAACAAAACCTTGCCCGGCGGCTCATGCTATAGCGTGGGCCTGGGCGGACACATTTGCGGTGGCGGCTACGGGCTGCTGTCGCGCAAGTATGGACTGGTGTGTGACTGGCTCAGCGGGGTCGATATCCTGGTGCCTGATAGTCAAGGTAAAGGGCTCGAACCGCGCCATGTCAGCAGGGACAGCACACAACAGGACGAATTGGACCTGTTCGCCGCTTGCTGCGGTGCGGGGGGTGGTCAATTCGGCATTATCACCAGCTATTACTTCAAGGACCTGCCACCGGCCCCCAAAGAAGTACTGTGGCTGGCGTTGGAATGGGATTGGTCAGTACTGACCCAGGATGCACTAAACAATCTGCTGGTGGCTTACCAGCTATGGTTTGCCACCCATCAGAACAACCCGGACACCTGGGGACTGGCAACCAAACTGGAAATGCGCCACGAGCACACAGGCAATATCACCCTGGGCATCCATTATGTGGACAAGGATGGTGAGCTGAACGACCGTGCGCCCTTCGATGATTTTGTCGACAATATGCTCACGGCCATCGGCTTGCCTGCCACCGAGTCGCTGGTGCCGTTTCATGTGGTCCATTTGCCGCCTGGCACAGCCCGCGGGCGCCCCATCGACTCAGTGTCATCTGCCCAGGCTGCGGCGCGGCGCCTGGATTGGCTGGTGTGCCAGCAAACATTGAATGGTTCGGGAGACAATCAGCGTGGGCGCTATAAATCGGCCTATCAGAAAGGTGAGTTCAGCCCTCTCGTACTAGGGGCCATCTGGCGGACCTTGACCTGGCCAGACCCTGACAACCACCTGACACAAAGCCTGATCCAGATTCAGTCCTTCGGCGGCCAGATCAACGCCGCCAGCGCGCCCGTGCGCAAGGAGTCGTCGGCCGCCCAGCGTTCGTCCTTCCTCAAGTGGCAGCCCCAATGTTATTGGCACGGCGACAGCGCCGCCGCGGACCAAGCCCATGCTGACTGGATCCGAGGGCTGTACTTCAACGCGTTTGCCGATGCTCAAGGTGTACCGCTCAACAACGCGTTCGAAGGCTGCTACATCAATTACCCCGACCTCGACATGACTTACGCAGGGGGTAATCCGGCCAACGGCAAAAACCCCCAGTGGTACAAAATATTCTTTCCCGACCTGATGATCGAAAGCCGCTTGCGCCGTACCAAACAGCGCTGGGACCCGCACAATGTATTTCGCAACGAGATGTCGGTGCCGTAGAACGAAAAAAGGGCGACCCGCAGGTCGCCCCTTTTTACAACTCGATCCGCTCGACTTTGCCAACCAGCAAGATGTAGGAAAGCGCGCCAAGCAACGCCAGTACTGCAATGTAGGTAATGGCCGGCGCAAACGATGAGCCACTGGCCAGAAAACCAATCACGATAGGCGTGGCAATCGCCGCCAGGTTGCCAATGAAGTTGAACACGCCCCCGGTCAGCCCCAGCAAACGGGCAGGCGCCAAGGTCGACACCAACGACCAGGTGATCGATGCCAGGCCATTGCCGAAAAACGCCACCGCCAGAAACGCGATGACCCACCCCGTCGAGTCCACATAGTTGGCCCCGATGATCGCCGTGGAAATCAGCAGCCCGCTGATGATTGGCAACTTGCGCGCAAAGCCCACCGACGCCCCACGGCGAATCAGCCAATCGGAAAACACCCCCGAACACAGCACGCCCACAAACGCGGCCAGGAACGGCAAGGAGGCCAACAAGCCAGACTGGATAAAGTCCATGCCGCGATATTTCACCAGGTACGTCGGGAACCAGGTCAGGAAGAACCACAGCGTGGAGTTCAGGCAAAACTGGCCCAGGTAGATGCCCCACAGCTTGCGTTTGCTCAGCACGATGCCGAGGTCGGTCCAACTGAAGGGTGCCTTGACGGTTTTAGCCTGCATGTCCACCAGCCCGCCACCGTCGCGGATCAGTTGGATTTCAGCTTCGTTGGCGCCTTTGAAATCCTTGGGCTCGCGATACACCGCATACCAGATCGCGGCCCACAGGATGCCGACGCCACCAGTCACCACAAACACCATGTGCCAGCCGTACTGGTGCTGCAGCCACGCCAGTACCGGGGTGAGGAACGCCAGGCCGACGAATTGCCCGGAGGTGTAGACGCCGATGGCCGTGGCGCGCTCGCGCTCGGGAAACCAGGTGGTGACCACGCGGCTGTTGATGGGATAAGCCGGTGCCTCCAACGCGCCCACGGCCATGCGCAGCACGAACAGCGCGATAAAGCTGGCGGCGAAACCGAGCATCACGGTGGCAATCGACCACAGCAGCAGGGCCGCCGTGTAGAGAATGCGCGGCGGCACCCGGTCTACCAGCCAGCCACCCGGGATTTGCATGGCGGCGTAGGTCCAGCCGAAGGCAGAGAAAATCAGCCCGACTTGCACCGGGTCGATCCCCAGCTCGCTGGTCAGCGCCGGCGCGGCAATCGACAGGTTGCTGCGGTCGAGGTAGTTGATGACCACGGTGATGAACAGCAGCACCATGATGAAAAAGCGCTTTCTGCTGGGCGTGACTAAGGGAGCCTGCCCGGTGAGGGATTCAGGGTGCATGGGGGGTGCCTCTTTTTATATTTGTTGAGGAAGGAACGCGCTCAATGTGGGAGCTGGCTTGCCTGCGATGGCGGCATGACTGGCACCGCTGAGGTGACTGGCCCACCGCCATCGCAGGCAAGCCAGCTCCCACCTTTTTAGCGCGTTTCAATCAGGTGGAAATCACCACTCGGCAAAACTGCCATCGGCATGGCGCCAGATCGGGTTGCGCCAGCGATGGCCGATGGCCGCGCGCTCAACCACATACTCCTCGTTGATCTCAATGCCCAAACCCGGGCCGTTGGGGATCTTCACAAAGCCCTGGTCATAGTCGAACACGCCCGGGTCTCGCACATAGTCGAGCAGATCGTTGCTTTCATTGTAGTGAATGCCCAGGCTCTGCTCCTGGATAAACGCGTTGTAGCAAACCGCATCCAGTTGCAGGCATGCCGCCAAGGCAATCGGGCCCAGCGGGCAGTGCAGGGCCAGGGCCACGTCGTAGGCTTCGGCCATGTTGGCGATCTTGCGGGTTTCGGTGATACCTCCCGCGTGGGAAGCGTCCGGCTGGATGATGTCGACGTAGCCTTCGCTGAGCACCCGCTTGAAATCCCAACGCGAGAACAGGCGCTCACCCAGGGCGATCGGCGTACTAGTCAGCGGTGCCAGTTCTTTCAACGCTTCGTAGTTTTCGCTGAGCACCGGCTCTTCAATGAACATCAGTTTGTACGGGTCGAGCTCTTTCATCAGCACCTTGGCCATCGGCTTGTGCACGCGGCCATGGAAGTCGACGCCGATACCCACGTTAGGGCCGACCGCATCGCGTACGGCAGCGACGTTGGCCAGGGCCAGGTCGACTTTTTCAAAGCTGTCGACGAACTGCAATTCTTCGGTGCCGTTCATTTTTACCGCCGTGAAGCCACGCGCCACGGCCTCTTTGGCAGCACGGGCGGTGTCGGCGGGGCGGTCACCGCCGATCCATGAGTACACGCGGATCTTGTCACGCACCTGGCCGCCCAGCAGATCGCTGACCGACACACCGAGAGCCTTGCCCTTGATGTCCCACAACGCCTGGTCGATACCGGCGAGGGCGCTCATGTGCACCGCGCCGCCTCGGTAGAAGCCGCCGCGATAGAGCACGGTCCAGATATCTTCGATATTGCGTGGGTCTTTGCCGATCAGGTAGTCGGACAGTTCTTCGACGGCGGCGGCCACCGTGTGAGCGCGGCCCTCGACCACAGGCTCACCCCAGCCGGTCACACCCTGGTCGGTTTCGACCTTGAGGAAGCACCAGCGCGGCGGAACGATAAAGGTCGTCAGTTTGGTGATTTTCATCTCTTGTCTCTCTTATAGATGCAGCGCCTGTGGGCGCGGAATAGGCTCTCAGCTCAGGGCTTTCCAGGCGGCGACATAAGCCTGGGCACGGCTCGCAACCTGATCCACTGTCATGCCCGGCTTGAACAGCCCGGAACCCAACCCGAAGCCCTTGGCGCCGGCGTCGGTAAACACCTGCATGTCGTCCGGGGTGATGCCGCCCACCGGCAGCAGCAACGTGCCCGCCGGCAATACCGCCAGCCACGCCTTGATCACTGAAGGGCCCATCTGCTCGGCCGGGAACAGCTTCAACACATCGGCGCCTTCGGCCAGTGCGGCAAAGGCTTCGGTAGGCGTGGCTACCCCAGGCGACAAGTACAGGCCCGCCGCTTTGGCGGCACGCAGCACCTTGGCATCGCTGTGGGGCATGACGATCACCTGGCCTCCGGCCGCCTTGACCTGGTCGACCTGCTCGGGCGTCAACACCGTGCCGGCACCGATCAGGCAATCGGCGGGCAAGCTGTCGCGCAGGGTGCGAATGCTGGTGTAAGGGTCTGGCGAGTTGAGCGGCACTTCGATCACGCGAAAACCCGCGTCGTACAGCACCTGGCCGACCGCCTGGGCTTCGTCGGGGCGTAGGCCGCGCAGGATGGCGATCAAACCGTTTTGTGCGAGTGCTTGCTTGAGCATGTCAGGCCTCCAGTACAGGTCGAATGAGCCCGGCGGCTTGCGCCAGTTGCCACAGGCCACGCTCGGTGGCTTCTTGCGCCAGGCTGACGTGGACAAAGCCGCAAAGGGCGAGGGCGCGTTGATAGCGGGCGCAAAGTGCAGCAGCGCCGACCAGAATGATCGGCTGATGTTTGGCCGAATCTGGCAAGCCGGCGAGTTCATGGCCGATGAGCAGGCCAGACAGGTAATCGGGTTGCTGGTCGGGCGCCAGCTGCGCGGTGAGCCCAAGGGTACGGGCACTGAACAGGGTCGAGAGCACGCCACGCTGGCCATCGTTGGACAGCGCCACGCGCACGCCTTGATCAAACGCCTCGGCCTGGAAGTGCTCGCTCGCCTGTTGGGTGCGCCCCAGGATGCTGTGCTTGCTCAACACCGCAAACACTTCGCCAGTCATGAAAGTATCGAAATGGGTAATGCGGCCTTCCACCACCTCGACCCACTTGGAATGGCTGCCGGGCAGGCCAATCAACACCTGGGGCCCAAGCCCTTGCAGTACACCGAGCACTTGGGTTTCTTCGCCGCGCATGACATTGGGCAGACCCACTTGCTCGATCACCCCCGGCACGATATGCACCTGCACCCCGCGCAGGGTGCGTATGCCATGCAACGCCTGGCCGAGGCTGGCGACATCCACGGGCGTGCTGCGATAGGCCGCCTCGCTCCAACCCTGTGCGCTGCCGACCATGCCGCAAGCGATCACCGGTAGCCCGGGCTGGGCATCAAGCCAATCGCCACAGGCGCTATCGAACGCCAGTTCAAAGCCGTCAGTGCACAGCACACCGGCTATTTCCCGGCGCTCTGTGGGCAAATGCATGATGCCCCAGGCTTGCGAGCGCTGTTCCAGCACAACGCCCGCGGGGCCGAGTTTGTAAGCACGAAGGGAGCTGGTCCCCCAATCGAGCGCGATCAATTGCGCCTGCATCGCTTCACCTGAAATGAGTGGGTGCTGAAAAAAGCAGATGGGCGAATATAAACCTAGGGCGCGGAATATCTCAATATATAAATATCAATCCCATATAGTGAGACCGAACAAGATAAATCCTACAACCCTTCCTGTTTTTACTTAGGGAAAGACGCGGGGCTATCGGGTAGGGAAGGCTAAAAAATAGACAGGTCCAGTTCGCGCATCGCGCCCATCCAGATGGCGTAATCGGTGTGGTCCTTGAGGTCATCACCGGTTTCAGGGTGCAGGAACACCACCAGACCATTGCGGTGCAGCGCCAGCCACGGTAACACCACGCCGATATATTCCGGCTCGAACGCCAGCTGGCAACTCCAGTCCGGGTGCGGGCCTACGGGCCGCTCATGCACGCGGCCCATGCGCAGCGGGAATAATTTGGCGGCGTCTTCACAGAGCGTGCGCGCCTGCTTGATCGTGCTGGCGTCGAAGTAGATATGGGCGTGGTAGCCCTTGATACGTTGCATGACAGACTCCGGTTCCACTGTGTGCCGATCCTAGACCGCAATCGACGGCAGGGCCAGCCCGGTCAACGACTGCGCACTGCTGGCCTGTTCCGCCACCAGCCACTCGACAAAACGGTCCACCAACTGCCCGCGGCGTTTGCGCTGGGGCTGCACCACGTAATAACCCAAGCGCGAGATCACCGTGTGGCTGATCGGTCGACACAGCCAATTCTGCTCCAGCAGGTTATCCACCAGGTGACGCCAGCCGATGGCGACGCCCTGGCCGGCAATCGCGGCCTGGATCAGCAAGGTGTAGTTGTCGAAGCGCAATTGCCCAGGAGTCGGCGCAGCCGCGATACCCAATTCCCGGAACACGCCGTTCCAGTCGAACCACCGGCTGTTGTTTTCCTGGCGCAGGTGCAGCAACGGGCAGTCTTGCAAGGTGTGCACCGTCAGGGGCGCGGTTTGTTCCTTAAGCCACTGCGGGCTGCACACCGGGAACACCTCCTCATTGAACAACCACAGGCTCTCGCCCTGCTTGAAACGGCCATCGCCGAACAGCACCGCCACATCAATATCGCTGCGCAGGGTGGCGTGGTTGCGCTCACTGGTCACCAGACTGACATCCACCTGCGGGTTGGCTTGGTGGAAGCGATGCAGGCGCGGCATCAGCCAATAAGCAGCGAAGGCAAAGTCGGTGGCAACTTGCAGCACCTCATGCTGGCCTTGTTGAGTGATGACACCAAGTCCCTGGTTGATATTCTGCAGGCCGCCTTGCACATGCTCGAACAGCAGGGCGCCGGCGTCGGTCAGTTCGATGCCGCGATAAATGCGGTCAAACAGGCGGATCGCCAGTTGCTCTTCAAGGCGTTTGATTTGCTGGCTGACCGCCGGTTGGGTTGTCCCCAGCTCCATCGCGGCCGCGGTGAAACTGCGATGGCGCGCCGCCGCCTCAAAGGCGCGCAGCAAATCGAGAGAGAGGTGACCCAGCGCTTCATACATAAGCTCAACTTATCCTAGTCATTGCTGCGCATGGGCTTTACCCCATATTTTATGGACCGCATGCTCATTGGCATAAACACTGCCTATGGAATGCCGAGAAACCATGAAGCGCAAGAACATTCTTTTCATCATGGCCGATCAGATGGCCGCGCCGATGCTGCCGTTCTACGGGCCTTCCCCAATCAAGCTGCCCAACCTCAGCCGCCTGGCGGCACAAGGCGTGGTGTTCGACGCCGCCTATTGCAACAGCCCGTTGTGCGCACCGTCGCGCTTCACCTTGGTGAGTGGCCAGTTGCCGAGCAAGATCGGCGCCTACGACAATGCCGCTGATTTCCCCGCCGATGTGCCGACCTATGCCCACTACTTGCGCCGCCTCGGCTACCGCACCGCGCTGTCGGGCAAGATGCACTTCTGTGGCCCCGACCAGTTGCACGGCTATGAGGAACGCCTGACCAGCGACATCTATCCCGCCGACTACGGCTGGGCGGTGAACTGGGATGAGCCAGACGTACGACCTACCTGGTATCACAACATGTCCTCGGTGCTGCAAGCCGGCCCGTGCGTGCGCACCAACCAGCTGGATTTCGACGAAGAGGTGGTGTTCAAGGCCCAACAATACCTGTTCGACCACATCCGCGAGCCGGGCGACCAGCCGTTCTGCCTGACCGTGTCGATGACCCATCCTCATGATCCTTACACCATTCCCAAGCCGTTCTGGGACCTGTACGCCGACACCGAGATCCCAATGCCCGCGACGCCGCCCCAGGCCGACCTTGACCCGCATTCCCAGCGGCTGCTCAAGGTCTATGACTTGTGGGACAAACCGCTGCCGGTGGATAAGATCCGCGACGCCCGCCGCGCCTACTTCGGTGCCTGCAGCTACATCGACAGCAACGTCGGCAAGCTTCTGCAGACCCTGGAAGACACCGGCCTGGCCGACGACACCCTGATCATTTTCTCTGGCGACCACGGCGACATGCTTGGCGAGCGCGGCCTCTGGTACAAAATGCACTGGTTTGAAATGGCCGCCCGCGTGCCGCTGCTGGTCAGTGCGCCGGGGCAGTTCGCCGCTGGCCGCGTCACCCAGGCCGTGTCGACCGCCGACTTGTTGCCGACCCTGGTGGAATTGGCCGGCGGCGAACTGGACCCGCATTTGCCGCTGGACGGCCGCTCACTGGTCCCGCACTTGCAGGGGCAGGGCGGGCATGACGAAGTGTTTGGCGAATACATGGCCGAAGGCACCGTCAGCCCCTTGATGATGATTCGCCGGGGCGCCTACAAATTCATCTACAGCGAGGAGGATCCTTGCCTATTGTTCGATGTGCACAACGACCCGAGCGAGCAGGAAAACCTCAGCCAGTCAGCTGAACATCGGCCGTTGTTCGAGGCGTTCTTGCGTGAAGCACGGGCTAAATGGGACATCCCGGCGATCCATCAACAGGTGCTCGCCAGCCAACGCCGTCGCCGCCTGGTGTTTGAAGCGCTGACCCAAGGCAAGCTCAAGAGCTGGGATCACCAGCCACTGGTAGACGCCAGTCAGCAGTACATGCGCAACCATATCGACCTTGATGACCTGGAGCGCAAGGCACGTTTTCCACAACCCTGCCAAAACCAATAAGTAGACAGAGGGAAGGCCATGCAAAAGTTGACCGTGGTACTGAGTTTGGTGATGCTCAGCAGCGCCCAGGTGTACGCAGACACTCGCTGCGAAACGGTAAAGATGGCCGATCCAGGCTGGAGCGATATTGCCGCCACCAACGCTATCACCAGTTTCTTGCTGACGGGCATGGGCTATCAACCCAAGGTCGACACCCTGGCGGTGCCGATTACCTTCGGCGGGCTCAAGGACGGCCAGGTGGATGTGTTCCTCGGCAACTGGATGCCGGCGCAACAAGGCTTCTACGACAAGTTCGTGGCCAACGGCGATGTGGTGCAACTGGCGAAGAACCTGGAGGGCACCGAGTTCACCCTCGCCGTGCCGGACTATGTGTGGGACGCCGGGGTGCATGACTTTGCCGACCTGAACACATTTGCCGACAAGTTCGACAAGAGGATCTACGGCATCGGCTCCGGCGCGCCAGCCAATATCTCGCTGCAGGAGATCATCAAGAAAAATGATTTCGACCTTGGGCAATGGAAGCTGATCGAGTCCAGCGAACAGGCGATGCTCGCAGAGGTCTCGCGAGCGGTGAAGAAACAGCGTTTCATCACCTTTCTCGGCTGGACCCCGCACCCGATGAACGTGCAACTGAACATGCACTACCTCAAGGGCGGCGAGCAGTACTTTGGTGCCACCGGCAGCGTCTATACCTTGACCCGTAAGGGTTACGCACAAGCGTGCCCCAATGTCGGCAAACTGCTGACCAACCTGAGTTTCACCCAGGCCATGGAGAACAGCATCATGGCTGACGTGGCGAACAACAAGCTCAGCAATGCGCAAGCGGCGAAAGCGTGGATCAAGGCCAACCCGGCGGTGCTGGACCAGTGGCTGGAGGGCGTGAAGACCCTGGATGGCCAGGAGGCGTTGCCGGCGGTAAAAGCCAAACTCTGACGCTTGCCGCTGACCCCTGTGGGAGCTGGCTTGCCTGCGATAGCATCAGCCCGGTATGCCTGTCACACCGAGGCGTCAGCATCGCAGGCAAGCCAGCTCCCACAAGTACCCATGCATATTGATACTCTTGCCAAAACCCTCTACCCGAGCCTGCGATGCCCCGGCCCAACCGCCATACACTCTTGCCCTTCCTGCGCTGGCTGCCGCGCCAAACCCGCGCCAGCGTCGGCCGGGATGCCGTCGTCGGCCTCAGCGGTGCGGTGCTTGCGCTGCCGCAGTCGATTGCCTACGCATTGATCGCCGGTCTCCCACCCGAGTATGGGCTCTACGCCGCCATCATCCCGGTATTGATCGCCTGCCTGTGGGGCTCGTCCTGGCACCTGATCTGCGGGCCCACGGCCGCCATCTCCATCGTGCTTTACGCCAGCATCAGCCCATTGGCCGTGCCAGGCTCCCAGGACTACATCACCCTCATCCTGTTGCTGACCTTTCTCGCCGGGGTGTTCCAATGGTTGCTCGGCCTACTGCGCTTCGGCGCGTTGGTGAACTTTGTCTCCCATTCGGTAGTGCTGGGTTTCACCCTGGGCGCCGCCGTGGTGATTGCCCTGGGGCAACTGCCCAACCTGCTCGGCTTGGATTTACCGAGCCAGGCCACGGCTATCAATGGCCTGCTGGCGCTGATCGACCATCGTGGCGAGTGGGACCACGCGTCCCTGGCCCTTGGGCTGGGTACGTTGCTGGCAGGCATACTGCTCAAGTACCTGGTGCCACGCTGGCCGACACTGTTGATCGCCTTGGTGTTGGGCAGCCTGGCGGCATGGCTGTGGCCGGCGATGTTCGGGCATGTGGCACGGGTCAGTTCGTTTATTGGCAAACTGCCGCCGTTGAGCCCGTTACCAATGGATCTGGATCTGGTGCTGCGCCTGCTGCCCAGTGCCGTGGCGGTGGGGATGCTGGGGTTGGTGACCAGCCTGTCGATTGCCCGTTCGCTGTCCGCCCGCTCGCAACAACTGCTCGACGCCAACCAGGAAGTACGCGCCCAGGGTTTATCCAACATCGTGGGCGGATTTTTTTCCGGCTACCTGTCAGCCGGATCGTTCACCCGCTCGGGCCTCAGTTATGAGGCGGGTGCCTGTTCGCCATTGGCGGGGGTGTTTTCGGCCCTGTGGGTGGCGTTATTCGCGTTATTTGGCGCAGCGTTGATCGCGCATATTCCGATCCCGAGCATGGCGGCGAGCATCCTGCTGATCTGCTGGGGCCTGGTGGACCACCGCGGCATTCGCGCGCTGTTCCGGGTCAGCCGCGCCGAATTTGTGGTGATGAGCCTGACCTGTGTCGCCACCTTGTTGTTGGAGCTGCAAACGGCGATTTATGCCGGGGTGCTGGCGTCGCTGTTTTTCTACCTCAAGCGCACCTCCCAGCCACGGGTGCAACACTGGCGCGACGGTGAAGCGGATGTATTGCGGGTGGGCGGCTCGATCTTTTTTGGCGCCAGCCATTACCTGCAAGTGCGCCTGCAACGTCTGCAGGGTGAGCGGGTGGTGATCGAGGCGCAGCAGATCAACTTTATCGACTATTCCGGGGTGGAGATGCTGCACCAGGAGGCCCGGCGGCTGGCGGGGTTGGGCCGTAGCTTGACGTTGCGTGGGGCCAGACCGCAGGTGGTTGAGGAGTTAATGAAGCTGGAGGGGCCGGATAACTGCCCCCTCCATTTCGAAGACTAAACCCGATCAACTGTGCCCACATCAGAGCATGGAATCAGGCCAATTGGCGGCGCAGTTCGGCCAGTACGGGCGCCGAATCCGGACGCACACCGCGCCACAGCAAGAAGGCTTCCGCCGCTTGCTCCACCAGCATGCCCAGGCCATCCATCGCCACCGCCGCGCCTTGCTCGCTCGCCCAGCGGCAGAATGCGGTGGGTTCCTTGGCGTACATCATGTCGTAGCAGAAGGTCTTGCCCGGCTCAATCAGGCTGCCGGCAATCGGTGGTACATCGCCTGACAGGCTGGCCGACGTGGCATTGATGATCACGTCCACCGGCTCACGCAACCAATCGAAACCACTGGCAGACACCGGGCCCAGGTCATCGAACAGTTCAGCCAGCCGCTCGGCTTTTCCCACGGTGCGGTTGGCGATGATCAACGACGAGGGTTGCTGCGCCAGCAATGGCTCCAGCGCACCGCGCACCGCGCCACCGGCGCCCAACAACAGGATACGTTTGCCTTGCAGGCTCAGCCCGGCATTGGCCGTCAAGTCGCGCACCAGGCCCGCGCCATCGGTGTTGTCGCCCAACAACGTGCCGTCAGCCAGTTTGCTCAAGGTGTTCACGGCGCCGGCGCGCTGGGCCCGTTCGGTCAGCGTATTGGCCAAACGATAGGCCTCTTCCTTGAACGGCACGGTGACGTTGGCGCCACGGCCGTGTTGGAAAAACTCACGGGCACAGGCGGTGAAGTCCTCCAATGGCGCGAGCATCGTGCTGTAGTCCAGTTGCTCGCCGGTCTGGGCGGCGAACAGACGGTGAATCAACGGCGACTTGCTGTGGCCGATGGGGTTACCGAACACGACATAACGGTCCATCACACCGCCGCCTTGGGCGCGGCAACGCCGAGCCAGTCACGGTCTTGCAGGAAGTAATCGGTGAGGCGCGCCTCTTCGCTGCCGGCTTCGGCCTTCCAGTCGTAGCTCCAGCGTACCTGAGGTGGCAGCGACATCAGGATCGACTCCGTACGCCCGCCCGATTGCAGGCCGAACAGGGTGCCACGGTCATAGACCAGGTTGAACTCAACGTAGCGGCCCCGGCGGAACTCCTGGAACTGGCGCTGTTGCTCGGTGTACGCCATGGCCTTGCGACGCTGCACAATCGGCAGGTAGGCGTCGATGTAGGCATCGCCGATGGCGCGGATGAAGGCGAAGCAGGTGTCAAAGCCCCACTCGTTCAAGTCATCGAAGAACAGCCCACCGATGCCACGGGGCTCATTGCGGTGCTTGATATGGAAGTAGGTGTCACACCAGGCCTTGTAGCGGGAGTACACGTCCGGGCCAAACGGTGCACAGGCCTGCTCGGCCACGCGGTGCCAGTGAATGCAGTCTTCTTCATTGCCGTAATACGGGGTGAGATCGAAGCCACCACCGAACCACCACACCGGTTCTTCACCTTCTTTTTCAGCGATGAAAAACCGCACATTGGCGTGGGAAGTCGGTACATGCGGGTTATGCGGATGGATCACCAGCGACACACCCAGGGCCTCAAACCCACGGCCCGCCAGTTCAGGGCGATGGGCACTGGCAGACGGTGGCAAACCGCTGCCGAACACGTGGGAAAAGTTGACACCGCCTTTTTCGATCACCGAACCGTTTTCCATCACACGAGTACGACCGCCACCGCCGGCTGGCCGGGTCCAGGCGTCTTCGATAAAGCGAGTGTCCGTCTCGAAGGTTTCCAGGGCGCTGCAAATGCGGTCTTGCAGGTCAAGCAGGTAGGCTTTAACGGCCTCGGTGCGGGTAGTCATGGCATCACCTTGAATCGGGCAAAGCTACGCGAGGCCCATGGGGCGTCGGCGGCAAATGGGCGCACAGGATACCACTGCGCCTACATGCCACTGCACTTAGGTGCGCAGCAGTTGACGAGGATCAAGCTTAGGAGTCCGATAGGGGGCTACGCAGATTCGAACCCAAGGAGAAGTGCAGATGGCCAAACGTATCCAGTTCAGCGCCCATGGCGGCCCCGAAGTACTTGAATATGTGGACTACACGCCAGCGGAGCCTGGCCCACAGCAGGTTCGGGTGCGCAACGAGGCCATCGGCCTGAACTTCATCGACACCTATTTCCGTAGTGGTCTCTACGCGCCGCCCGCCCTGCCATCGGGCCTGGGTGCGGAAGGCGCTGGCGTGGTGGATGCGGTGGGCAGTGAGGTCAGCCAATTCAAAGTCGGCGACCGCGTGGCCTACGGCAGCGGCCCGCTGGGTGCCTACAGCGAGCTGCATGTGTTGCCCGCCGCCAACCTGGTGCACCTGCCGGATGAGATCAGCTTTGAACAGGCCGCCGGTGCCATGCTCAAAGGCCTGACCGTGCAATACCTGTTGCGCCAGACCTATGAGCTCAAAGGCGGTGAAACCATTTTGTTCCACGCCGCCGCCGGTGGCGTGGGTTCCCTGGCCTGCCAATGGGCCAAGGCCCTGGGGGTGAAGTTGATCGGCACGGTCAGCTCGCCGGAAAAAGCCGCCCTGGCCAAATCCCTCGGCGCCTGGGAAACCATCGACTACAGCAAGGAAGATGTCGCACAACGCGTACTGGAACTGACTGACGGCAAGAAGTGCCCGGTGGTGTACGACGGCGTCGGCAAGGACACCTGGCTGACCTCCCTGGACAGCGTGGCGCCACGGGGTTTGGTGGTGAGCTTCGGCAACGCGTCGGGTGCGGTGGATGGGGTGAACCTGGGGATTCTGTCGGCGAAGGGTTCGCTGTACGTAACCCGGCCAACGTTGGCGACCTACGCCAACAATGCGGCAAACTTGCAGGCGATGGCGGACGATCTGTTTTCGATGATCAAAAGTGGCAAGGTGCGCATTGATATCAATCAGCGCTACCCGCTGGCGGAGGCGGCCAAAGCGCAGACGGAGCTGTCGGGGCGGCGCACGACTGGCTCAACCATTCTGCTGCCTTAAGGGCCTCATCGCAGGCAAGCCAGCTCCCACATTTGATCAGTGTTCGCCGTCAAATGTGGGAGCTGGCTTGCCTGCGATGGGTGCACTGCGGTCTCAGGAGGGGCGCACCACATCACCTGTCACCAGGTCCCGAATCAGGCTCGGGTTCTTGCGCCCACCCAGGGCACCGCCCAGCACCAGGTCCACTTGCCCGCGAAAATACTGCTCCACGCGAAGCCGCGTGCGGGCCGCCGGGCGGCCCTGAGGGTTGGCCGAGGTGGAAATCAACGGGCCGACCTGGGCGCACAGATCCCTAACCAGCGGATGATCACTGACCCGCAGCGCAACGGTTTCATGCACACCCGTGACCCATTCGGGCAGCAAGTCTTGATGGGGCACCAGCCAGGTATTCGGCCCTGGCCAGGTGCTGGCCATGCGTTCGATCCACGTTTGCGGGAAATCTTCAAACAGAAAGTCGAACTGACGAATATTGTCCGCCACCAGGATCAGGCCTTTATCGACCGAGCGGTTCTTGATCGCCAGCAGCCGATCCACGGCCTCTTCATTCCACGGATCGCAACCCAGGCCCCAGACCGCTTCGGTCGGATAGGCGATCACTGCGCCTGCGCGAATTTCCCGTGCGGCTTCCAGCACACGCCACCTGTTGACCATTGTTTACTCTCCGGACTAAAGCTCTGGGCAGTTTACCGATCTTCGTTACAAAACCTAGCGCCAAAAACGGGCCACTACAAAAGCGGACACCGCGCCAGCCAGCGCCCGCTTTCGCAAATCACCTGGCCCTCCAACTCCAGCTCCGTCAGGGTGGCCAGTACTTGGGATAACGGCCGACCGCTGGCAATCGCCAAGGCTTCGCTGCTATGCGGTGCCGCGTGCAGCAGCGCCACCAGCGGATGGGTCACGGGCACCGGCGCAGCATGGGCCAACCGCTGCCAACCGCGCAGGCTTTCAAGAATGTGCTCGATGGTTTCCACCAACACCGCGCCATCACGGATCAATTGATGACAGCCCTTGGCGGCGGGGTGGTGGATGGAACCCGGAATCGCGTACACCTCGCGCCCTTGCTCCGCGGCCAGGCGTGCGGTGATCAGCGAGCCGCTGGCCATACTGGCCTCCACCACCAGCACGCCTAACGACAACCCGCTGATAATCCGGTTGCGCCGTGGGAAATTACCGGCCTGGGGCGCTGCATCCAGCGGAAACTCGGAAACCACGGCGCTGCCTTGGGCAATCATCGCGGCGGCGAGCCTGCGATGGCGCTGTGGATAAAAATTTTCCAGGCCAGTGCCGAGCACGCCGATGGTATGGCCGCCTACGTCCAATGCCGCCTGGTGCGCCGCGCCGTCAATGCCCACCGCCAGCCCACTGGTGATGACAAAACCGGCGCTCGCCAGGCTGCGGGAAAAGGCCGCTGCCGTGTCCATGCCCGGGCGAGAGGCACGCCGGCTTCCGACCATGGCCAACTGTGGTTTTTCCAGAATACCGGGGTCGCCCGCAACGAATAACAGCGGCGGCGCATCACCGATCTGCGCGAGCAACGCCGGGTACTCAGGTTGGTCCCACATCAGCAAATGCTGGGCCGGGCGCGCCAGCCAGGCCAACGCCTCACTGGCACCGTCACGGACTTTGGGGCTACGTCGCGCCTCGGCACTGACGGCGGGCAAACCGAGCGAACGCCAGGCGCTGGCGGGAGCACTCAGGGCCTTGGAAGCGCAACCAAAGGCTTCGATCAATACGTGAAAACGCTTGGGCCCCAGTTCTGGCAGCCTGTGCAAGCGTAGCCGGGCTTCCAGCTCTGCCGGGGAAATATTGCTGCTGTTTATCGGATTCATATGATCATCCTTGACCGGAACAAGCTGTGGATAACTCTGTTGGTAACTTATTTAGCAGGCTATTTATTGCGCTTGATCAGCCGTCTCGAAACGGTCTTGCACGGCCAGCGACCGTGAAGCACTGAGCACCAGGGCATAGCTGAGCTTTTCATAGGTACGAAACACCAGCAGGGTGCCGGCTCGCTCATCCGGGAGTGGTGTGGGCGTGCCGGTGAGGGCGTCTCGCACGATGGCGCCAGCCTTGATCACCGTCAGCAGTTGGCCTTCCACCAAGCCATCGCGGCGGCCCTTGTTCAGGGTCACAGCGTCGAGCACGCCAATCTGCGTGACGCCCTTGGGGATGTCGATGATGTGCCCTGTAATCAAGGGTGCAGGTTTGCAGGGTTCCAGGTTGGCAAAAGCAACGGGAGGCTCGGCGCGCAACAAACGGTCGCCTGGGCGAATTTCCCGGGTCACCCGTTGCACTGCGAGGGTGGTGAGGCTGTCGGCAAGCACAAAGCGCGCAGTGCCGATGTCGTCGGCATTGATGCCGAGTAATTCCTGGGTATCGGGGTCGGTGTAGGCCTTGCCTCGCCGAAAGATCCCGTAGCTCGGCTGGGCCGGGTCCAGATGCCCGCGCGCATGCACACGCTCGTCGTTGGCACCCAGCACGCGCCCGCCTTGCGCCGCAATAATGTAAGGCGCGTTGTCCAGGTCCTGGGGCGAGTCAAAAATACGGTTGTGCAGTAAAAAGTGCTGGATGGCCTGTTGCGCTGCCTGATCCAGGCGCTCAGTGGGCTGCGCAATCAATGCCGTGGCGAATGGGGCCCACAGCAGCAAGACGAGTAGCGATTTCCTCATGGGGTGAATCTCCTTTATTATGTGCGTTCGCGTGAAATGCCATGGCCTTCGCGGCTTCCGAGCGTTTCACACCGGCCGTATGGGTCCATCCCACCGCCGATTTGTCTCTTCCTCACATGTGCAGCAATTACGCTTATGGCTATTTTGAACATCCTCGAATTTCCCGACTCGCGCCTGCGCACGATCGCCAAGCCGGTGGCCGTAGTGGACGACAAGGTTCGTCAGTTGGTCGATGACATGTTTGAAACAATGTATGAAGCCCCGGGCATCGGCCTCGCCGCTACCCAGGTCAACGTGCACCTGCGTGTCGTGGTCATGGACCTGTCGGAAGATCGCAGCGAACCTCGGGTGTACATCAACCCTGAGTTCGAACCGCTGACCGAAGAGATGGGCGAATACCAGGAAGGCTGCCTGTCGGTGCCGGAGTTCTACGAGAATGTGGAGCGCCCGCTGCGCGTGAAGATCAAGGCGCTGGACCGTGACGGCAAGCCGTTTGAGCTGATTGCCGAAGGTCTGTTGGCAGTGTGCATCCAACATGAATGCGACCACCTTAACGGCAAGCTGTTTGTCGATTACCTGTCCACGCTCAAGCGGGACCGGATCAAGAAGAAGCTGGAAAAAAAGCATCGCCAGCAAGCTTGATGCCCTTCTTCCAAAGGCTTGCTGCGGCAAGCCTTTTTCTTTTGTGACTGTTTTTAACCGAGAACTCCCATGACCGAGCCATTGCGCATTGTTTTTGCCGGCACTCCTGAATTTGCCGCCGAACACCTCAAGGCGCTGCTTGCCAGCCCTTATGACATCGTCGCGGTGTACACCCAGCCGGATCGCCCGGCCGGTCGCGGGCAAAAACTGATGCCGAGCCCGGTCAAGCAGTTGGCGCTGGAGTACAATATTCCTGTGCTGCAGCCGCCGACCCTGCGTAACGCCGACGCCCAGGCCGAACTGGCCGCGCTGAAGCCGGACCTGCTGGTAGTGGTGGCTTACGGTTTGATCCTGCCTCAGGCTGTACTGGATATCCCGCGCCTGGGTTGCATCAACAGTCATGCTTCACTGCTGCCACGCTGGCGCGGTGCGGCGCCGATTCAACGTGCCGTTGAAGCAGGCGACAGCGAGAGCGGCGTGACCGTGATGCGCATGGAAGCCGGCCTGGACACTGGGCCGATGCTGCTCAAGGTCACTACACCGATCACCGCCCAGGACACCGGCGGCAGCCTGCACGACCGCCTCGCTGAGCTGGGGCCACCCGCCGTGATCCAGGCCATCGCCGGCCTGGCTGCCGGCACCCTGCAAGGTGAAATCCAAGACGACAGCCTCGCCACCTACGCCCACAAGCTGAACAAGGACGAAGCGCGCATTGACTGGAGCCGCCCGGCCGTGGAGCTGGAGCGCCTGGTACGTGCCTTTAACCCATGGCCGATCTGCCACAGCACCCTGAACGGCGAAGCGTTGAAAGTGTTGGCCGCGACCCTGGCCGATGGCACAGGCGCTCCCGGCGCGATCATCGGCGCCAGCAAAGACGGCCTGTTGGTGGCTTGCGGTGAACAGGCGCTGTGCCTGACGCGTCTGCAATTGCCCGGCGGCAAGGCGCTGAACTTCAGCGATTTGTTCAACAGTCGTCGTGATAAATTCGCCATGGGTACCACGCTTGGAGTGGTCACTCAATGAACCCACGTCTGGCCGCCGCCAAGGCTCTCGCCGCCGTCCTCAACGGCAAGGCTTCGCTGAACAGTTCATTGCCGACACAACTGGATAAGGTCGAAGACCGGGATCGCGGTTTCACCCAGGACCTGGCCTTTGGCACCGCCCGTTGGCAGCCAAGGTTGTCTGCACTGGCGGCCAAGCTGCTGCAAAAACCGTTCAAAGCGGCGGACGCGGATGTCGAGGCGCTGTTGCTGGTAGGTCTCTACCAGTTGCTCTACACCCGTGTGCCTGCCCACGCCGCCATCGGTGAAACCGTCGGTTGCGCCGACAAGCTGAAAAAGCCCTGGGCCAAGGCCCTGCTCAATGCCGTGCTGCGCCGCGCCCAGCGCGAAAGCGAAGCCCTGCTGGCCGAGCTGGAACATGATCCCGTGGTGCGCACCGCCCACCCGCGTTGGCTGCAAAAATCCCTGAAGGCCTTTTGGCCTGAGCAATGGGAAGCCATCTGCGCGGCCAACAATGCGCATCCGCCGATGATCCTACGGGTCAACCGTCGTCACCACAGCCGTGACGCGTATTTGCAGTTACTGGCGGACGCTGGCATCAACGCCACGCCATGTGTGTACAGCACGGACGGCATCGTGCTGGAGGCCGCCACCGATGTGCGTAGCCTGCCGGGCTTTGCCGAAGGCTGGATCAGTGTGCAGGACGAAGCCGCGCAGTTGGCCGCCGACTTGCTCGACCTCGCCCCCGGCCAGCGCGTACTCGATGCCTGCTGCGCGCCCGGCGGTAAGACCTGTCACATCCTTGAAGTGGAAAAAGACCTGGCTGGTGTAGTCGCGGTGGACCTTGAAGCCAAGCGCCTGGTGCGCGTGCGGGAAAACCTCGCACGCCTGGGCTTGAGCGCTGAACTGATCGCCGCGGATGGCCGCGACACCGCCACTTGGTGGGACGGCAAGCCATTCCAGCGCATCCTGCTGGACGCTCCCTGCTCGGCCACCGGCGTGATCCGCCGTCACCCGGACATCAAGCTGACCCGCCAGCCCGACGACATCGCCGCCCTGGCGGTGCTGCAAGGCGAACTGCTCGACGCGCTGTGGCCGACCTTGGAAGTCGGCGGCATCCTGCTTTACGCCACCTGCTCCACCTTACCCACCGAAAATACCGAGGTCATCCAAGCCTTCCTCGCCCGCACCAGCGGCGCGCGTGAACTGGACCTCGCTACCACGGCCGGCATCAAGCAGCCCCACGGTCGCCAACTGCTCGCGCAGGAAGGCGGGCACGATGGCTTCTACTACGCCAAACTGATCAAGATTGCCGCCGCGCGCGGCTGAATGGTTTTAAGGGAGTGACCGGATGAAAATCATCATCCTTGGAGCAGGGCAAGTTGGTGGCACGCTGGCCGAACATTTGGCCGGTGAAGCCAACGACATCACCGTGGTCGACACCGATGCCGAGCGCCTGCGCAACCTGGGCGACCGCCTGGACATTCGTACGGTGCAAGGCCGCGCGTCGTTTCCGACGGTGCTGCGCCAGGCCGGTGCCGACGATGCCGACATGCTTGTCGCGGTCACCAACAGCGACGAGACCAACATGGTCGCCTGCCAGGTCGCCCACACCCTGTTCCATACCCCGACCAAGATCGCTCGGGTGCGCGAAGCGGCCTACCTGACCCGCGCCGGGCTGTTCGATAATGACGCCATCCCGGTAGACGTACTGATCAGCCCGGAACAGGTGGTGACCCACTACATCAAGCGCCTGATCGAAATTCCAGGTGCGCTGCAGGTCATCGACTTCGCCGAAGGCAAAGCGCAGCTGGTGGCAGTGAAGGCCTATTACGGCGGGCCGCTGGTTGGCCAGCAATTGCGCCAGCTACGTGAGCACATGCCGAATGTGGAAACCCGCGTCGCCGCGATTTTCCGCCGTGACCGGCCGATCCTGCCCCAGGGCGATACAGTGATCGAGGCTGACGATGAAGTGTTTTTCATCGCCGCCAAGGCGAACATTCGCGCAGTCATGAGCGAAATGCGCAGGCTTGACGAAAGCTACAAACGCATCGTCATCGCCGGCGGTGGGCAGATCGGCGAGCGTTTGGCCGAAGCCATCGAAAGCCGCTACCAGGTGAAGATCATCGAGATGAGCCCGACGCGGTGCCGGCATTTGTCCGACACCCTCGACAGCACTGTCGTACTGCAAGGCAGCGCCTCGGACCGTGACCTGCTGATGGAAGAGAACATCGCCGACGCCGACATCTTCCTGGCCCTGACCAACGATGACGAAGCCAACATCATGTCGTCGCTGCTGGCCAAACGGCTGGGGGCGAAGAAGGTGATGACGATCATCAACAACCCGGCCTATGTCGACCTGATCCAGGGCGGCGATATCGACATCGCCATCAGCCCGCAACTGGCGACTATCGGCACCTTGCTCGCCCACGTGCGCCGTGGCGACATTGTCAGCGTGCACTCGTTGCGCCGTGGCGCAGCGGAAGCCATCGAGGCGATTGCCCACGGTGACTCCAAGTCCAGCAAAGTGATTGGCAAGGCGATTCGCGATATCGGCCTGCCGCCGGGTACCACCATTGGCGCGATCATTCGCGATGAAGAAGTGATCATTGCCCATGACGATACGGTGATCGCCACGGGTGACCATGTGATTTTGTTCCTTGTGGATAAGAAACATATCCGCGATGTGGAGAAGCTGTTCCACGTGGGGCTGAGTTTTTTCTGATTAAAAAATTGAGTGAGCCTGCCGCCGCCATCGCGGGCAAGCCCGCTCCCACATGTGATCGCGTTTCAAGTGTGGGAGCGGGCTTGCCCGCGATGACGATATCTAAACCGCTATGTAGCTAAAGGACGCACAGCCATGCTCGAATCCCTGGAAAAAATGCTCGCCAAGGGTGTGGATAATTCATTGCTGCGCTTTGGTCTGGGCAAGGGTTACCTGGACCTGAAGGACAACGCCAAGGCGGCCGAGCATTTGCAGCGATGCGTCGAGTTCGATCCGAAGTATTCGGCGGCGTGGAAGCTATTGGGCAAGGCGCGGCTGGGATTGGAAGATCGCGCGGCAGCACACCTGGCATGGGAGAAGGGCATCGAAGCCGCCCAGGCCCATGGCGACAAACAGGCCGAAAAAGAAATGACGGTGTTCCTGAAGAAACTTGATCGCCAAACCTGAGGTGATCACCTGTGGGAGCTGGCTTGCCTGCGATGCAGACACCTCGGTATATCAGGCACTCCGAGGTGATGCTATCGCAGGCAAGCCAGCTCCCACATTTGATCTCCATTGGGCTGGAGGTCAGCGGTGAGTCAGTACCACCGCGCCTCACCCGGCGGGCGTTTCTTGAAGCGCTTCATGCTCCACATGTACTGGCTTGGGTAAGCACCTACATAGCGCTCAACTACCTTGCTCATCGCCGCACAGGACGTCGCGGTGTCGGTGCTGTACATGTCTTCCGGCGCCGCTTCCAGGATCACCTTGTAGCCCGAGCCGTCCGGCAGCCGCAGGGCATGCAGGAACACACCCACCGCCTTGTGGCCCGCAAGCATGTTCGGCACGAACTTGCTGGTAAGCGCCTGGGTGGCAAAAAACGGTACGAAGATTCCGGCGGACTCAGCCGGCTCCGGGTCGGCAGGAATGCCCACCTGGCCGCCTTTGCGCACTTCCTTGATCACGCTGAGAATGCCTTCCTTGGTGGAAGCCGCCACGCGGTTGCCCAGCTGCACGCGCTGCTTGCGCAGTAATTCGTCCACGGCCTTGAGCTTGGGCGGGCGATAGAAAATGATCGGTTTGCACTGGCTGCAGTAGAAGTGATTCAACACTTCCCAGTTGCCCAGGTGGCTGGTGATGCCCACCACGCCTTTGCCAGAAGCCAGGGCCTCGTGCAGCACTTCCAGGCCCTCGACTTCGCGGACCAGATCGATAGAGCGCTGCGCCGGCCAGATCCACGCACAGGCGCTTTCGGTGAGGGACTTGCCGATGTCCATCAGGCTGCGGCCCACCAGGCGCTCGCGCTCTGCCGGGTCCATGTCCGGGAAGCATTTGGAGAGGTTGATCCGCACCGTATCGCGGGAACGGTTGGGGGTTTTCCACATGATCCAGCCGATCCCTGTGCCGACGGCTTGTACAGCGCGCCAGGGCAGCAGGGCAAACAACCGAAGAGCGCCTACCAGCAAGGCGCCTTTAAACTTTTCCACAGGTCACTCCTGATCGTGTGTGGTGCGCAAAGCCGGCATTCTAACCGGCGTTGACCAAGTCCGCGTAACGGTCGCAGTCCTGAGTGTGGTCCATGACCATGCCCGAGGCCTGCATGAAGGCGTAGCAAATGGTCGGCCCGACGAAGGTGAATCCGGCCTTTTTCAAGGCTTTGCTCATGGCTTCGGCTTCGGGCGTAATCGCCGGGACGTCGCTGCGATCCTTGAAGTGGTTGACCTTGGGTTTGCCGCCGACAAACGACCACAGCAACCCCACCGGATCTTCCAGCGCCAGCCAGGCCGCGGCGTTGCGCCGGGTGGCATTGAGCTTCAAGCGATTGCGCACGATGCCCGGGTCCTGCATCAGCACCTCGATTTCTTCATCGCTCAATTGCGCCAGACGTTGCGCGTCAAAGCCGAACAACACCTTTCGATAATGCTCGCGTTTGCGTAAAACGGTGATCCAGGACAGGCCTGCCTGGAACCCTTCGAGCAAAAGCAACTCGAACAAACCCTGCGCATCGCGCAGCGGCGTTCCCCACTCTTGATCGTGATAAGCCATGTACAGCGGATCTTCAGAACACCAAAAGCAGCGTGGCATAAGGCTCCAGGGAGTGGTGGCGGGGCCGAATCGGGTATACTCCCGCTCTTTAAATCGCAGCCCAAGTAACAGGTGAATTTCGTGAGCCAGCCTACGCCAGCCGTGCGTACCTTCCAAGACTTGATCCTCGCCCTCCAGCAATACTGGGCCGAGCAAGGTTGTGTGGTACTTCAGCCCTACGATATGGAAGTAGGCGCCGGCACTTTCCACACCGCTACATTCCTGCGGGCCATCGGCCCGGAAACCTGGAACGCCGCTTATGTACAGCCCAGTCGCCGCCCGACTGACGGCCGCTACGGCGAAAACCCGAACCGTCTGCAGCACTACTACCAGTTCCAGGTGGTATTGAAGCCCAACCCGGACAACTTCCAGGAACTGTACCTGGGCTCGCTCAAGCATGTGGGCCTGGACCCACTGGTGCACGATATCCGTTTCGTCGAAGACAACTGGGAATCGCCAACCCTGGGCGCCTGGGGCCTGGGCTGGGAAGTCTGGCTCAATGGCATGGAAGTGACGCAGTTCACTTACTTCCAGCAAGCCGGCGGCATCGAGTGCTACCCGGTCACCGGCGAGATCACCTATGGCCTGGAACGCCTGGCCATGTACCTGCAAGGCGTGGATTCGGTCTACGACCTGGTATGGGCTGATGGCCCGTTCGGCAAGGTGACCTACGGCGATGTGTTCCACCAGAACGAAGTGGAGCAGTCCACCTACAACTTCGAACACGCCAACGTCGACAAGCTGTTCGAACTGTTCGACTTCTATGAAAGCGAAGCCAAGCGCCTGATCGAACTCGACCAGCCGCTGCCGTTGCCAAGCTATGAAATGGTGTTGAAGGCCTCCCATACCTTCAACCTGCTGGATGCCCGCCGTGCCATCTCGGTAACTGCGCGCCAGCAATACATCCTGCGTGTGCGCACCCTGGCGCGTTCCGTCGCCCAAGCCTATTTGCTGGCTCGCGCCAAGCTGGGCTTCCCGATGGCAACCCCGGATTTGCGTGATGAAGTGTTGGCTAAGCTGGAGGCTGCACAATGAGTGCTCAAGATTTCCTGGTTGAACTGGGCACCGAAGAGCTGCCACCCAAGGCCCTCAATACTCTGGCCGATGCATTCCTGGCCGGTATCGAAAAAGGTCTGCAGACTGCCGGCCTGAAGTTTGAAGCCAAAAAAGTCTACGCCGCGCCGCGCCGCCTGGCTGTGCTGCTGACCGCGCTGGAAACCCAGCAGCCGGACCGCAGCATCAACCTGGACGGCCCACCGCGCCAGGCAGCTTTCGATGCCGACGGCAACCCGACACAAGCCGCCCTTGGCTTTGCCAAAAAATGTGGCGTAGAGCTGAGCGAGATCGACCAGAGCGGCCCGAAGCTGCGTTTCAGCCAGGTCATCACCGGCAAGCCGACCGCCAGCCTGTTGCCAACCATCGTTGAAGATTCCCTGAACGACCTGCCTATCCCCAAGCGCATGCGCTGGGGTGCACGCAAGGAAGAGTTCGTGCGTCCGACCCAATGGCTGGTGATGCTGCTCGGTGACCAGGTCATCGATTGCACCATCCTCGCTCAGAAGGCCGGTCGTGACTCCCGTGGTCACCGCTTCCATCATCCAGAAAGCGTGCGCATCACTTCGCCGGCCAACTACCTCAACGACCTGCGCGCTGCTTACGTGCTGGCCGACGCCAATGAGCGTCGCGAGCTGATCAGCAAGCGCACCGAAGAGCTGGCCCGCCTGCAGGAAGGCACCGCCATCGTGCCGCCAAGCCTGCTGGACGAAGTGACCGCCCTGGTGGAGTGGCCGGTGCCGCTGGTGTGCTCGTTCGAAGAGCGTTTCCTCGACGTGCCGCAAGAAGCCTTGATCACCACCATGCAGGACAACCAGAAGTACTTCTGCCTGCTGGACGTGGACGGTAAGTTGTTGCCGCGTTTTATCACCGTGGCCAACATCGAAAGCAAAGACCCACAGCAGATCATCGCCGGTAACGAAAAAGTCGTGCGCCCGCGCCTGACCGACGCCGAGTTCTTCTTCAAGCAAGACAAGAAGCAGAAGCTGGAAGACTTCAACCTGCGCCTGCAAAACGTGGTGTTCCAGGAAAAACTCGGCAGCGTCTACGACAAAGCCGTGCGGGTTTCCAAGCTGGCGGCCTACATTGCCCCACGTATCGGCGGCGACGCAGCCTGGGCCGCCCGTGCCGGCTTGCTGTCCAAGTGCGACCTGGCCACCGAGATGGTCGGCGAGTTCCCAGAGATGCAAGGCGTGGCCGGTTACTACTACGCCCTCAACGACGGCGAGCCGGATGATGTCGCCCTGGCCCTGAACGAGCAGTACATGCCGCGCGGTGCCGGTGCAGAACTGCCGAGCACCCTGACCGGTGCAGCCGTGGCCATTGCCGACAAGCTGGACACCCTCGTTGGTATCTTCGGTATCGGCATGCTGCCCACCGGCAGCAAAGACCCGTATGCCCTGCGCCGTGCGGCCTTGGGCGTGCTGCGTATCCTGATCGACAAAAAGCTGGACCTCGACCTGACCCAGGCCGTGGTATTTGCCGTCGGCCAGTTCGGCACCAAGGTCAAGCAAGCCGGCCTGGCCGAGCAAGTGCTGGAGTTCGTGTTCGACCGCCTGCGTGCGCGTTATGAAGACGAAGGCGTGGACGTTTCCGTCTACCTGTCGGTACGTGCCCTTCAACCGGGCTCGGCACTGGACTTCGACCAGCGTGTACAAGCCGTGCAAGCGTTCCGCAAGCTGCCGGAAGCCGATGCCTTGGCCGCCGTGAACAAGCGCGTGTCGAACCTGCTGAGCAAGGCCGACAACCTCGGCACTGCTGAAGTCGACCCAGGCCTGTTCGCCGATGCCAAGGAGTTCTCGCTGAACTCAGCCATCGCCAAGGCCGAGAACGCCGTGAAGCCGCTGATCGCCGAGCGTGACTACGCGCAAGCGCTGGCGCGCCTGGCGTCGTTGCGTGAGCCGGTGGATGCGTTCTTCGAAGCGGTGATGATCAATGCCGACGATGCCGGCGTACGCAAAAACCGCTACGCCATGCTCGCGCGCCTGCGTGGTTTGTTCATCAATATCGCCGACATCTCCGTACTGGGCTGACCATGTTGAAACTGCTGATTCTCGATCGGGACGGGGTGATCAACCACGACTCCGACGCTTACATCAAGTCGGTGGAGGAGTGGATCCCGCTGCCCGGTTCGATCGAGGCCATCGCGCAGTTGAGCAAAGCCGGCTGGACGGTGGCCATCGCCACCAACCAGTCCGGCATCGCCCGCGGTTACTACGACATCGCGACCCTGGAGGCCATGCATGCGCGTTTGCGCACGTTAGTGGCCGAGCAGGGCGGCGAGGTGGGGCTGGTGGTGTACTGCCCCCACGGGCCGGACGAGGGCTGCGATTGCCGCAAGCCCAAGCCCGGCATGTTGAAAATTATTGCAGAACATTACAAGGTGCCCTTGGCTGGGATATGGTTCGTCGGGGACAGCCTCGGTGACCTGGAGGCGGCCAAAGCCGTCGACTCTCAGCCAGTTTTGGTTAAAACCGGGAAAGGCGAAAAGACCCAGGCTAAAAACCTGCCGGTAGGCACCTTGATTTTTGACGATCTGGCGGCCGTTGCCGCAGAACTTATCAACAACTAGCCGCCCTCGACTTCCTGACCAAGGACTGTTCGGGAGTGCGCTTTTAACAGGCGGGCCGTGTCCCGCAACGGTAAATGCCGCCATGTCGATCTTGCAGGCCATCAGAACCTTTTTCTTTTACCTGCTGCTGGGCACCAGTTCGTTTCTCTGGTGCACCCTGAGCTTTTTTATTGCACCGTTCCTGCCCTTCAAGGCGCGCTATCGCTTCATCAACGTCTACTGGTGCCGCTGCGCGTTGTGGCTGAGCAAGGTGTTCCTGAATATTCGTTTCGAGGTCAAGGGCGCTGAAAACGTCCCTGATCAGCCGTGCGTGATTCTCTCGAACCATCAGAGCACCTGGGAGACGTTCTTCCTCTCGGCGTACTTCTCGCCGTTGAGCCAGGTGCTCAAGCGCGAGCTGCTGTACGTGCCATTCTTCGGCTGGGCCATGGCCATGTTGCGTCCGATCGCCATCGATCGGGACAACCCCAAGGCTGCGCTCAAGCATGTCGCCAAGAAGGGCGATGAGTTGCTCAAGGACGGCGTCTGGGTGCTGATCTTTCCTGAGGGCACGCGGGTCCCCTACGGCACAGTGGGCAAGTTCTCACGCGGTGGCACCGCCCTGGCGGTCAACGCCAACCTGCCTGTGCTGCCGATTGCGCATAACGCCGGCAAGTTCTGGCCCAAGACTGGCTGGGCTAAACGCCCAGGCACTATCACCGTAGTGATCGGCGAACCGATGTACGCAGAAGGCGAAGGTCCACGTGCCATCGCCGCCCTGAACGACCGCGCTGCGGCGTGGAATGAGGCGCAGCAACGGGCCATGGGTTCCCTGCCTCCGGAACCGGTGGTGGTGGAGACACCGGCCGTTTGAGCATCTGTGGATAACCTGTGCACGCTTTGTTGGCGAATTGGCTTTTTTGCCTCATAACAAGCTGATTTAATTACATATTTCTGAAGCTCATAAAATTCAGAAAAACGTGCATAAGTTTTTTCTTCATAAAAAAACCGGTCCTTGTGACCGGTTTTTTATGCACAGCAGGAAAGCCGCTTTTTCAGTCCTCCAATAGCGGCAGCAGCAGGATAAACGTCGAGCCCTTGCCCAGCTCACTTTCACACACGATGCGCCCACCGTGCCGTTCTACTACCGCCTTGACCATGGTCAGGCCCAACCCAAGACCTTCGCTGCCCTGGGCCGAATCGAAACGTCGGTATTGGTTGAACAACTCCGGTAGATCCTCAGACGCAATCCCCGGTCCCTGGTCGCTTATCCTGCATTCCAACCAACCTTGCGCACTGCCATGCCTCAACCTGACGGTTGTGCCGGACGGGGAGTATTTGATCGCGTTCTCCAGCACATTGAACAACGCCCGGGTGAGCAGCGATTGGTCGGCATAGACCATAGCCTCATCCGCCTCATCCAGGTCGTGGACCAAATGGATGCCCTTCAACTGCGCAATCACCGCCACTTGATCAAAGGCGTCCATCACCAGCATGGCAAACAGGGTGGGCTGGAACTGGTAACCGTCCGCTTCAGCCTTGGCCAATTGCACAAAGGATTCGGTCAGGCTCAAGGCTCGCCGTACCTGCTGTTCGATCTGGGTAAACACCGGGGACTCCCCGTTGTGCACGTCCAGCAGGGCGAGGATCGCTGAATGCGGTGCACGCAGGTCGTGGGAAAGGAAACGCAGCATCGTCTCGCGGTGCTGCTGGGCTTCACGCTCCTTGCTCAGGTCTGTCAGGCTCAACAACCAGCCGAGGGCGAAATCCCCTTCGGCAGGCAGCAAAGGTGCCAGTTCCATGCGCAAACTACGTTGGTGGATATCGCGAAACTCGACCAGTTCCAGCGCCGACAGGGCAGGGCGTACACCATTGTGCAGCGGGGGATAACCCAGGTCGGCGAGCTGTTCGACGAGGTTTTCGCCGACCAGGTCATTGCCGAATACTTCACGGGCCACGCGGTTGGCCAACAGGATGCTGCCCTGGGGATCGGTGATCAGCGTTGCTACCGGCAGGCACTCCAGTCCGTCAGCCATAAAGCGCCGCGTATCGCGTGTACGACTGACGGCTTGTTCAAGAGCAAAGATCCGCCCTTGCAGCACATCGCCCTTACTGGCGGGCGCGCGACGACGTTCCGGAAGCACCTTGGGTTCGTTGTCCAGGCGTGCCAGTTCCCAGCCAAAGTAGGCGAGGATTACGCTCAGGCGTCGCCAATTCCAGATCAGGTAACTCAGCAACAAACCGATCAGGCACGCTGAGGGGCTCCACCAGTGGCCCAGGCGCAATAAGGCCCATGAGCCCAGCAAAGCCACAGCCATGCCTGCCAAGGTCATCCACAGGGCGTAGCGTGGGCGCACAAGCAGAAGGCCCAACAGCAGGGCCACCAGGGACGTTGCCAGCAACGCCGCCAGCCAGCCGGGCAGATCGACAATGCTGCGGCCCTGCAACAAGCCATTCAGTACATCCGCCTGGATCTCCACCCCTGCGGTGGTACCCACGGTGGAAGAGAGCGGCGTCACAAAACGATCGGCCATGCCATAGGCTGAGGCGCCGATCAGAACCAGGCGACCCCGCAGCGACTCGGGAAGTACCTCGCCGCGCAATACGCTGACGTAAGACACATTGGGAAAATGTTCTGGTTCCGAAGTGAACGGCACACGAATCTCATGTTCCTGGTGCCAGTGCCCTCCAGTAGGCTTCTGCGGCAGGCCCGGCATTGTCTCGGCATGCTCGCTCATGGTGAATGCCAACCAGGCCAACTGAGGGAGTGTGCTGCCCGGAGGGCCTTCACGTAGATACACGCTGCGCACCACACCGTCGTTATCCGCTTCGACGTTAATATGCCCGACGCCCTTGGCGCACTTGAGCAGTGGCGATAACGGCGCTACAGGAGTCTTGGGGCTGACGCTACTGTCCCCGGCAATGGGCAGCAATACATTGCCGGCTTTGCATACGGCATCGGCCAGTCGTTGGTCGTCATTACTGTTGCCGGTCTCACTGAAGATCACATCAAACAAAATGCCCGCCGGCTGTGCGGCGTTCAGGCGTTCAATCAACTCGGCATGTACGCTGCGCGGCCAAGGCCATGGGCCAAGTGCTTCCAGGCTGGGCGCGTCGATGGTCACCAGAACGATGCGTGGATCTACCGGTAAGGGCGTGAGGCGGCGCAGGCTGTCATAGAGCGGATTATTGAGCGCTAAGCCAGCGCTCAAGGATAAGTAAGCCGTAAAGGGTAGGAGTACCAAACCGATCAGCAGCCATTCACGAACCAACCCATGGAACAAAAGCTGGGCCTGGGTAGGTTGGCGTTTCTCGGCTTTGCGCCAAAGCTTCACAGGGCTACCGCCACGAGGGGGCCAAGGCATTGATGGTCGTTAAGTAAAAATGTCATAAGCCCAGGATCCCTCTCCATGGGGTTGCGATGAAGTGCATGCGGTGTTCTGAAACCAGTGAAGCTTATTTCGGTCTCATTGGAGGACTTCCCACGACCGCGCAATGAACGATACCGCACATTGGAGCGGGCATAACGCCCCGGCGAGGCGATCGGCACCGACCCTTTTCCGGAACGACAGGAGCCGGTATCTTCTTTGAGGTTCGTAGTGGATTGAGTTTACGGCGCTTTCAGCGTATCGAGAGATCCAGGCACTGTAGAATCCGTCCATAATTATTCAGATTCATCGGCCGGCATTTGTACAGCATGTGCCCCCCATTCAAGCTCTCGTATTTTTGTAGGAAGGACCCCGCCCATGCGTGTCGCAATACTGGATGACGAACCCGCAGAATTGCGACGGGTGGAACAGACACTGCGACAGATTCCCGGTCCGGCTGAACAGCCCTGGTCCCTGCATTTTTTTGAACGGGGCGAAGACCTGCTGCGCCAGCTACGTCGGGAAACCTTTGACCTGCTGATCCTCGACTGGCAACTGCCGGATATCTCCGGGATAGCGTTATTGCGCTGGACCCGCGAGCACATGGAGTCGCCTCCCGCCGTTATCATGCTCACCAGTCGCGATGCCGAAAGCGACATCGTGACGGCGTTGAACAGCGGGGCGGACGACTATGTCAGCAAGCCGTTTCGGCCCAACGAACTCAAAGCCCGAGTCAGCGCCGTCCTGCGGCGCCACGGTTTGCAGAAGTCGAATACGCAGGAAGTGCAGAGCTTTAACGATCTGACATTCGACGATGCAGAACTGACCGTCACCCGCGCAGGTAAACCCATCAACCTCACAGAACGGGAATACCGCCTGGCAAGTTGTCTATTTGCCAACCTGGCCCGGCCGTTGTCTCGCGAGTACCTGTATGAGCGGTTCTGGAGCCACGAAGAAATGGTCTCGTCGCGGCCGCTGGACACGCATATCTACCGCCTGCGTAACAAGCTAGGGCTGACCGCGGATCGCGGTTGGCAGCTGCTGACGATCTACGGTTACGGGTATCGATTGGAAAGTGTGACACCCGCTGTGGAAAGTTAGATATGCCGATGTTCCACGTGGAGCATTTAAAAATGCGGGACTGCAGATGTCTAGTCCTGAAATAGGTTTACACCTGTTACAGTCTCAAAACGCCCGATGCACCGCATCGGGCGTTTTGTATTTCAGGGACAAATGAGGTCGCTTACGGTTATAGATTTCTATCGACTCCTCAACCATGCGCTTGGCTTGGGCAAGGTCTTTGGGACGGTGTAAAAGGAATTCTGTTTTCAAAATCCCATTCACTCGTTCCGCTAGAGCATTCTGGTAGCAGTCGTAGCCATCAGTCATCGAACACCTGACGCCATGCTTGGCATGTAGCTTTTGGTAGAGATCAGAGCAGTATTGCGAGCCCCGATCGGAGTGATGTACCAGCGGCTGATTGGTTCTTCGGTGTCGAAGAGCTTTCGTCATCGCCCGGATGACTGACTCGGTATGCAGGCTTTCATGCACATGATGGCCGACTATTTTGCGCGAGAACACATCAGTGACCAGACTTACGTAAGCGACGCTTTGCTCGGTCGGTAAATAGGTTATATCCGCCACCCAGACCTGTTCCGGGCCGGTGGCAGTGACCTGGTCAGGGCCGGGCTTGAGCCGATTCGGATGTCGACGGAAGCGATGATGACTGTCGGTAGTCTTGTGATAAGCGCGTTTGCGTGGGACCAGTTGGCGATGATCCCGCAAAATGTCGAACAAACGATCTCGGCCTACCGTTTGCGTCAGTTCAGGTTCGGATTGCATCAGGCTATGCAGCTTGCGGGTGCCCAATCGGGGCATTTCAAGGCGTGTCTCCAGCACAAACCCCAGCACCTTTTGCGCGTGGCTAGCTTGCGCGTCGTAAGCTCGATTGCGCTTGTAATACGCCTGCCGTGAGATGCCCAGAAACTGGCAAGCCCTGGTAACACTCAGGCCTTCGATTTGCCCTTGGTTGAGGACTTGCCGGATCGCTTTTTTACGACAGAAACACCGTAATCGTTCTTCAGCACGTCAACGACAGCTTCAAAAAATTGGGCTTTCTGGTTGGCAAGGGCCAGCTTTTCTTCCAGCTCCTTGATTCGCTGCTCTGGTGTCAGCGGCAAATTTGGCTCGGCCATCGGTCGGTTCCTCTGGGCACGAATGGAGGCGCCTTGGCTCCAGTCCTGCCGTCCATGCTTGCGTAACCACACCAACACAGTCGACCGGCCCTGAATCCCATAACGCCGTTGAGCCTCTTTATAACTCAGTTCGCCCTTTTCAACTTGATCGACGACTGCCAATTTAAAGCCCAGTGTGTAATCACGCTGACTGCGCCTTTTTCCTGATTCCATTGGTTCCTCCTGAGGATAGGTCAGAAGGTGTAAACCTTATTCAGGACGAGACAAGACCAACAAAAAAGGCCAACGCTAAGCGTTGGCCTTTTGTTTTTAGCAGATGTACCTGATCAGAAGTCCAGGTTAGACACCGCCAAGGCATTGCTCTCGATGAAGTCACGACGAGGCTCGACCGCATCACCCATCAGGGTGTTGAAGATCTGGTCTGCGCCAATGGCGTCTTCGATGGTCACGCGCAGCATGCGGCGCTGAGCAGGGTCCATGGTAGTTTCCCACAGCTGATCCGGGTTCATCTCGCCCAGACCTTTATAGCGCTGGATGGTATGACGCTTGGTGCTTTCCGCCATCAACCAGTCCAAGGCTTCTTTGAACTCCTTGACCTGCTTCTTGCGTTCGCCACGCTGGATGTAAGCACCGTCGTCCAGCAGGGTGCTCAGTTGCGCGCCGAGGGTGACTACGGTCTTGTAGTCGTTGCTGCCGAAGAAGTCGCGGTTAAAGGTGACGTAATTGGACAGGCCGTGGGAGATCAGTTCGACCTCTGGCAGCCATACGTTACGTTCGCGGTCTTCACGCAGGCTAGCTTTGTACACCAGGCCAGACTTCTCCACAGTACGCAGACGCACTTCGTATTGGGCCAGCCAATCCTGCATGGCGGCGTGATCGCCCAACTGCTCCAGGCTCACGGCCGGCAGGTAGATGAAGTGCTCGGTCAGCTCCTGAGGGTACAGGCGCGACAAGCGCTTGAGCGTCTTCATGACCATACGGAAGTCGTTGACCAGGCGCTCCAGCGACTCACCCGAGATACCCGGCGCTTCGTCATTCAAGTGCAGGCTGGCATCTTCCAGGGCCGACTGCGTCATGTACTCTTCCATGGCGTCGTCGTCTTTGATGTATTGCTCTTGCTTGCCCTTTTTCACTTTGTACAACGGCGGCTGGGCGATGTAGATATAGCCACGCTCGATCAGCTCCGGCAACTGACGGAAGAAGAAGGTCAGCAGCAGGGTACGGATGTGCGAACCGTCGACGTCAGCATCGGTCATGATGATGATGTTGTGGTAACGCAGCTTGTCGATGTTGTACTCATCGCGGCCAATACCGCAGCCCAATGCCGTGATCAAGGTGCCGACTTCCTGAGAGGAAATCATCTTGTCGAAGCGCGCCTTCTCAACGTTGAGGATCTTGCCCTTCAACGGCAGGATGGCCTGGGTGCGACGGTTACGACCCTGCTTGGCAGAACCGCCAGCGGAGTCACCTTCCACCAGGTACAGTTCGGAGAGGGCAGGGTCCTTCTCCTGGCAGTCAGCCAGTTTGCCAGGCAAACCGGCAATATCCAGCGCGCCTTTACGACGGGTCATCTCACGGGCCTTACGTGCGGCTTCACGAGCACGTGCAGCATCGATCATCTTGCCGACAACCAGCTTGGCTTCGTTCGGGTTTTCCAACAGGAAGTCGGAGAAGTACTTACCCATTTCCTGTTCAACCGCGGTCTTCACTTCGGAAGACACCAGCTTGTCTTTGGTCTGGGAGCTGAACTTCGGATCCGGAACCTTGACCGAGATGATCGCCGTCAGGCCTTCACGGGCATCGTCACCGGTGGTGGCGACTTTATGTTTCTTCGCCAAGCCTTCGGCTTCGATGTAGGTGTTCAGGTTACGCGTCAGCGCGGAGCGGAAACCCACCAAGTGAGTACCGCCATCGCGTTGTGGAATGTTGTTGGTAAAGCACAGCAAGTTTTCGTTGAAGCTGTCGTTCCACTGCAGGGCGATTTCCACGCCGATGCCGTCTTCACGCTGGATGTTGAAGTGGAACACCTGGTTGACCGCAGTCTTGTTGGTGTTCAGGTATTCAACAAAAGCACGCAGGCCGCCTTCGTACTTGAACAACTCTTCCTTGCCGCTGCGCTCATCCTTGAGGACGATGCCAACACCGGAGTTAAGGAAAGACAGTTCGCGAATCCGCTTGGCCAGGATGTCCCAGCTGAAGTGGATATTTTTGAAGGTCTCAGCCGATGGCTTGAAGTGGATCTGGGTACCGGTGGTTTCACTGTCACCAACGATTTTCATCGGTTCCTGTGGCACACCGTGGACGTAAGTCTGTTCCCAGATCTTGCCGCTACGGCGAACGGTGAGAATCAACTCTTCGGACAGAGCGTTCACCACCGACACACCTACACCGTGCAAACCGCCGGATACTTTATAGGAGTTGTCGTCGAATTTACCGCCGGCGTGGAGCACGGTCATGATGACCTCTGCCGCCGAAACGCCTTCTTCTTTGTGTACGTCTACCGGGATGCCACGACCGTTGTCACGCACGGTAATGGACTCATCCGGGTGGATGATAATGCTGATGTCGTCGCAGTGACCGGCCAGAGCTTCGTCGATGGAGTTATCGACCACCTCAAACACCATGTGGTGCAGACCGCTACCATCATCGGTGTCGCCAATGTACATACCGGGACGTTTGCGTACGGCATCCAAACCTTTCAGCACTTTAATGCTGGTCGAGTCGTACGTGTTTTCTTCGCTCATGCCTTCACTCCCGATGGTCGTGGGTCTGGGTGATACGGCCTTGTTCCACGTGGAACAAAGCGACTGGCGTTTCCGTCTGCCAGCCTTCCCTCAATAATTCGTGGTCTACACAGGTGATAAACACCTGGCAGCGTAAGTCTTCCAACAAGCGGCATAGCGAGCGGCGGTGCTGCTCGTCGAGTTCCGACGGCAAGTCATCCACCAAATAAATACACTGACCGCGCCGAGCTTGGCTAACCAAGTGACCTTGCGCGATACGCAACGCACAGACCACCAACTTCTGCTGGCCGCGGGACAAGATATCCGCAGCATTGTGTGCACCTAATCTAAGGCGCAAATCAGCGCGCTGGGGGCCGGCCTGGGTGTGTCCGATTTGCTGATCCCGTTGCAAGGACGTTGCAAGCACTGCACTCAGCTCACGTTCTTTGTCCCAACCCCGGTAATAACTCAGCGTAAGCCCCTCGAGGTCCAATAACTCGCTCAAGGTCTGCTCAAAGACTGGTTTCAAGGCTTTGATATAGGCGCGGCGGTATTCATCTATTTCGTCGCTGGCCAGGCACAGTTCACGGTCCCAGGCTGCTTGCGAAGCGGCGTCAAGTGTACCATGCCGCAGCCATGAGTTCCGCTGCCGCAGGGCCTTCTGCAGGCGTTGCCAAGTGGCCATGAAACGTGGTTCCACGTGGAACACGCCCCAGTCGAGGAATTGCCGACGGATTTTCGGGGCCCCCTCCAACAATCGAAAGCTGTCGGGGTTGATCAGTTGCAACGGCAGGATCTCTGCCAGTTGCGCTGCGCTGCGCGCATTTTGCCCGTCGATTCGGATCTGAAATTCCCCACCCCGATCACGCGATATCCCCAGGCTGCTATGACCGCCCTCAGCCAGTTCCACTTGGCCAAATACGGTACAGGCCAATTGTTCGTACTGAATCACGGGTAACAAACGGGCACTGCGGAAGGAACGCGCAAGCCCCAGCAGATGGATGGCTTCCAGCACACTGGTTTTGCCACTGCCGTTGGCGCCATGGAGGATATTGATGCGGGGAGAAGGGGAGAAGGTCACCGGGTGCAGATTGCGCACCGCGGTGACTGAGACACGACTGAGGGACATCTAGCTTCTGCTGAGCATGATTACAGGCGCATCGGCATGACAACGTAAGCCGAGTCGTCGTTGTCGGATTCTTGCACCAGGGCGCTGCTGTTGGAGTCCGACAGGATCAGACGAACCTGTTCGGTGGTCATAACACCCAGCACGTCCAACAGGTAGCTCACGTTAAAGCCGATTTCCAGCGATGCGCCGTTGTAGTCGACACCCACTTCTTCTTCCGCCTCTTCCTGTTCCGGGTTGTTGGCCTGGATTTTCAGTTGGCCGTTGGCCAGCTGCAGGCGAATACCACGGTACTTTTCGTTGGACAGAATCGCGGTACGGCTAAAAGCTTCACGCAGAGCCTGACGATCACCGACCACCAACTTGTCGCCACCCTTGGGCAATACACGCTCGTAGTCCGGGAACTTGCCGTCGACCAGCTTGGAGGTGAAAGTGAACTCGCCGGTGGTCGCGCGAATGTGGTGCTGGCCCAACACGATGCTGACGTTGCCGTCCGGCTCGGTGAGCAAGCGCGCCAGTTCAAGGATACCTTTGCGTGGAACGATCACCTGGTGACGATCCGGCTGACCGATATCGGCACGCATCGAGCACATCGCCAGACGGTGACCGTCGGTGGCGACGGCGCGGATGATGCCTTCCGATACTTCCAGCAACATACCGTTGAGGTAGTAACGCACGTCCTGCTGGGCCATGGCGAAGCTGGTGCGCTCGATCAAACGACGCAGCTTGCTTTGCTCCAGGCTGCATGTCAGCGAGCCCGGGCCTTCTTCCACGGTAGGGAAATCATTGGCCGGCAAGGTCGACAGGGTGAAACGGCTGCGGCCTGCCTTGACCACCAACTTCTGCTCATCCACCTTGATGTCGACCAGCGCATCGTTAGGCAGGCTTTTGCAGATATCCATCAGCTTGCGCGCTGGCACGGTGATCTCGCCCGGTTCGGCGGGCTCTTCGAGCTGGACGCGACCCACCAGTTCGACTTCCAGGTCGGTACCGGTCAAGGACAACTGTTGGCCCTCGACCACCAGTAATACGTTGGAAAGCACCGGCAAGGTCTGTCGGCGCTCGACGACGCCTGCGACCAGTTGCAGGGGTTTCAACAGGGCTTCGCGTTGAATGGTGAAATGCATGGTCTAGTCCCTTGCCTTAATAAGCTGCGCTGGTGTCATCACGTAGTCAGTGTACGCAGCAGGTTCTTGTAGTCCTCGCGAATATCCGCGTCGGATTCCTTAAGTTCATTGATCTTGCGGCATGCGTGCAAGACCGTGGTGTGGTCGCGTCCGCCAAACACATCACCGATTTCCGGCAGGCTGTGGTTGGTCAACTCCTTGGAGAGGGCCATGGCAACCTGGCGTGGACGTGCGACCGAGCGCGAACGGCGCTTGGAGAGCAGGTCGGAAATCTTGATCTTGTAGTACTCGGCCACGGTGCGCTGGATGTTATCCACACTCACCAGCTTGTCCTGCAAGGCCAACAAGTCTTTCAAGGACTCGCGAATCAGCTCGATGGTGATATCGCGGCCCATGAAGTGCGAGTGAGCGATGACCCGCTTGAGCGCGCCTTCCAGCTCACGCACGTTGGAACGGATGCGTTGGGCGATGAAGAACGCAGCATCGTGCGGCAGATCGACTTTAGCCTGATCGGCCTTCTTCATCAGGATCGCAACGCGGGTTTCCAGCTCCGGTGGCTCGACTGCAACGGTCAGGCCCCAGCCGAAACGCGACTTCAGACGTTCTTCCAGGCCTTCGATTTCCTTCGGGTAACGGTCACTGGTCAAGATGACCTGCTGGCCACCTTCGAGCAGGGCGTTAAAGGTGTGGAAGAACTCTTCCTGGGAACGTTCCTTACGGGCGAAGAACTGAATGTCATCGATCAACAAGGCATCAACGGAGCGGTAGAAACGCTTGAACTCGTTGATGGCGTTGAGCTGCAAGGCCTTGACCATGTCAGCCACGAAGCGCTCCGAATGCAGGTAAACCACCTTGGCATTCGGGTTCTTCTTTAATAGGTGGTTACCGACGGCATGCATCAAGTGCGTCTTACCCAAGCCCACGCCGCCATACAGGAAAAGCGGGTTGTAACCATGCTTGGGGTTATCGGCGACCTGCCAGGCGGCCGCTCGGGCCAGCTGGTTGGACTTGCCTTCGACAAAATTCTCGAAGGTAAACGTGCGGTTCAGGTAACTGGTGTGCTTTAGCGCGCCTTCTACCTGCACAGTACGCTGCTCGGAGCGCACAGGCGCCTGCTGGGAGCTGGCACCGGCCATCGGGTCGAAGCTGTCGCGGGACGGCTCCTCATTCTCTGGCGCATTTTTGCGCGACGACGGCTTGGACGGCGCAGCTGTCGGTGCAGGTGCAGTGGCGACAGGCGCCACTGCGGACTGGGCTTGCGACGCGGCGGCGGCCAATGGCGCATTCGGCGCGGCGCGGGGAGCTGAGCTGCGCTTGCTGCCTATTAATAAGGAGAGAGCAGGCGCCAGACCGTTGCCATGTTCGTCGAGCAATTCGAGAACACGGCCCAGGTACTTCTCGTTGACCCAGTCGAGGACAAAACGATTGGGCGCATAGACGCGCAACTCGTCGCCTTCGGCTTCGACCTGTAGCGGACGGATCCAGGTGTTGAATTGCTGGGCAGGCAGCTCATCGCGCAAAAGCTCCACGCACTGCTGCCAAAGTTCCACTGACACGGATATCCCCTAAGTTGAAAGCCGGTGAGGCAAAAACAGCCGCCATTGTAGCGGCCAGCCGTCCACTTATCCACATGTAGGTTGCTCACAGGCCACCCAAAATCAATGCCTTAACCGCTAAAAAGGCGACCAGTGGTCTGTGTATAAGCTCTGTGGATAAACCCACCTAAGCTCGTTGTACAAGTGGGGTCGAAAGTCTGTGGGTAACCAGCCTGTGGATAACTAGCTGTTCCACACACAGCTTATCCGATAGCGCAGCACAGGCAGACCACCGCTTCTCCCCCGTGTTGTCATTCTCTGTACAACACGTAGAACAAGGGCTAAAGGTAGTTATCCACAGATGATTGCGCCCCTAGCTTTTATAAGCTTTACAGAAAAGCTTTAAATAACTTCCTTCTTTATTTTTATATCTATGGCATGGCGGATGGAAGCCAAACGTGGAGAAGGGCGTCACGACCCCCTCGACATCTAATTAAAGGAAAAGCTGGTTGGAAATTGACCTAGAGGCTTGCTTTCTCTAGAATCGCCGGTCTCTTAAAACGGGGGCCATTCCGGCCCGTTGTGGACAAACCAGGTAACAACGCCATGAAACGTACTTTCCAACCAAGCACCATCAAACGCGCCCGTACTCACGGCTTCCGTGCTCGCATGGCTACCAAGAACGGCCGTGCTGTCCTGTCGCGTCGCCGCGCCAAAGGTCGTGCGCGTCTGGCAGTTTGATAATCCGGTACTGGTGGTGAGTCAGGACTTCAGTCGGGAAAAGCGTCTGCTAACCCCCCGGCATTTCAAGGCAGTCTTTGACTCCCCCACCGGCAAGGTTCCGGGGAAAAATCTCCTGCTCCTTGCGCGTAACAACGATCTTGATCACCCCCGTCTCGGGCTGGTGATCGGCAAGAAGAGCGTAAAGCTCTCCGTTGAGCGCAATCGCCTCAAGCGTCTGATGCGCGAATCGTTTCGCCTCCACCAGGACACTCTGGTTGGTTGGGATATTGTTATCGTCGCGCGCAAAGGCTTGGGTGATGTAGAAAACCCCGAATTGATTCAGCATTTCGGCAAGCTCTGGAAACGTTTGGCGCGTACCCACAAGCCAGCACCAGCAGTCAGCACCGAAACTGTAGGGGTAGACAGCCTTGATGCGTAAACTGGCAATCGTTCCGATCCAGTTTTATCGCTATGCCATTAGTCCTCTGATGGCCAGTCACTGTCGTTTCTACCCCAGTTGTTCCTGCTACGCGTTAGAGGCCATAGAAAATCATGGTCTTCTGCGCGGTGGCTGGCTGACCTTTCGTCGTTTAGGTCGCTGTCATCCGTGGAATCCCGGTGGTTATGACCCGGTTCCACCTATCCCTACCTCCCGTTCTTCTTCGATGGCCGAGTAATCATGGATATTAAACGCACAATCCTGATCGTCGCCCTGGCAATCGTGTCCTATGTCATGGTCCTTAAATGGAACCAGGACTACGGTCAGGCTGCCCTGCCGACTCAGAATGTTGCTACCAATCAGGCTGCGCCGGCTATTCCGGACACCCCGCTGGGTAACAATGCGTCCGCGAGTGCCGATGTTCCCAGCGCGAATGGCGAGACAAGTGCCCCGTTAGAAACGCCAGTGGTCACCAACAAAGACCTCATCCACGTGAAAACGGATGTGCTCGACCTGGCTATCGATCCACAAGGCGGTGATATCGCACAGCTGAAGCTGCCGCTTTATCCACGTCGCCAAGACCATCCGGATGTGCCGTTCCAACTGTTCGATAACGGTGGTGAACGTACTTATCTGGCGCAAAGCGGCCTGACCGGTACCAACGGTCCGGATGCGCGTGCTACCGGTCGTCCGGTTTATTCGACCGAGCAGAAGACTTATCAACTGGCAGACGGCCAGAACCAGTTGAACGTCGACCTGAAATTCAGCCTCGACGGCGTCAACTACATCAAGCGTTTCAGCTTTACCCGCGGTTTGTACGATTTGAAGGTCACTTACCTGATCGACAACACCAGCGACAAAGCCTGGAGCGGCAACCTGTTTGCCCAGCTCAAGCGTGACGCCAGCTCCGATCCGTCTTCCAGCACTGCCACTGGCACCGCGACTTACCTGGGCGCCGCCCTGTGGACAAGTAACGAGCCGTACAAAAAAGTGTCGATGAAAGATATCGACAAGGGCACGCTGAAAGAAACCGTCCAAGGTGGCTGGGTAGCGTGGCTGCAGCACTATTTCGTGACAGCCTGGATTCCGAACAAGGGTGACGCGAACCTGGTTCAAACCCGCAAGGACAGCCAGGGCAACTACATCATTGGCTTCACTGGCCCGGCGTTGACCGTCGCTCCAGGTGCCAAGGCTGAAACCAGCGCTACCCTGTACGCCGGTCCTAAAAGCCAGGCTGTGTTGAAAGAGTTGTCCCCCGGTCTGGAACTGACTGTGGATTACGGCTTCCTGTGGTTCATTGCCCAGCCGATCTTCTGGCTGTTGCAACATATCCACAGCATCGTCGGTAACTGGGGCTGGTCGATCATCTTCCTGACCATGCTGATCAAAGGGCTTTTCTTCCCTCTGTCGGCAGCCAGCTATAAGTCGATGGCGCGTATGCGTGCCGTGGCTCCGAAACTGGCCGCGCTGAAAGAACAACATGGTGATGACCGGCAGAAAATGTCACAGGCCATGATGGAGCTGTACAAGAAAGAGAAGATCAACCCGCTGGGTGGATGCTTGCCGATTCTGGTACAGATGCCGGTGTTCCTCTCGCTTTACTGGGTACTCCTGGAAAGCGTGGAAATGCGCCAGGCGCCGTTCATGCTGTGGATAACTGACCTGTCTATCAAAGACCCGTTCTTTATCCTGCCGATCATCATGGGCGCGACCATGTTTATCCAGCAGCGTCTGAACCCAACCCCGCCGGATCCGATGCAGGCCAAGGTAATGAAAATGATGCCAATCATCTTCACCTTCTTCTTCCTGTGGTTCCCTGCTGGCTTGGTGCTGTACTGGGTGGTCAACAACGTGTTGTCGATCTCTCAACAGTGGTACATCACACGTAAAATCGAAGCGGCTACCAAGAAAGCCGAGGCGTAATTTACTCTGTGGATAACCACTCAAGACGCCCCCTAGTGGGGCGTTTTGCTTTCCGTCACTTTTGTTCTGGAACCTGCTGATGAGCGCTCCTCGTGAAACCATCGCTGCTGTCGCCACCGCTCAAGGTCGGGGCGGCGTCGGTATCGTTCGAATTTCCGGGCCATTGGCGGGCGTGGCAGCCAAGGCTATCAGCGGCCGGGAGCTGAAACCCCGTTATGCCCATTACGGCCAGTTCCTGGATGCCGACCACAGCGTATTGGATGAGGGTCTGGCTATCTATTTTCCAGGGCCAAACTCGTTCACCGGTGAAGATGTCCTTGAATTACAAGGGCACGGTGGGCCTGTGGTGTTGGATATGCTGCTGCAGCGCTGCTTGCAATTGGGTTGCCGCCTGGCCAGACCCGGGGAATTCAGCGAACGCGCATTCTTGAACGATAAGCTCGACCTGGCCCAGGCCGAAGCCATCGCCGATTTGATCGAAGCCAGTTCTGCACAGGCTGCACGTAACGCATTGCGTTCATTGCAGGGGGCTTTTTCCCTGCGTGTGCATAACTTGACCGAGCAGTTGATCAGTCTGCGCATCTACGTCGAAGCCGCGATTGATTTTCCGGAAGAAGAAATCGACTTCCTGGCGGATGGCCATGTATTGGCGATGTTGGATAAAGTCCGTGATGAGTTATCCACAGTGCTGCGTGAAGCCGGGCAGGGCGCCTTGCTGCGCGATGGTATGACGGTGGTGATTGCCGGCCGGCCCAATGCCGGCAAGTCCAGCCTGCTCAATGCTCTGGCAGGGCGCGAGGCGGCCATCGTCACCGAGATCGCCGGCACTACCCGGGATATCTTGCGTGAACATATCCACATCGACGGTATGCCGCTGCACGTGGTGGACACCGCTGGTTTGCGCGACACCGACGACCAGGTGGAAAAGATCGGCGTGGAACGTGCGCTCAAGGCGATCAGCGAAGCCGATCGTGTGTTGCTGGTGGTGGATGCCACTGCACCGGAAGCTGTGGATCCTTTTGCCTTGTGGCCCGAATTCCTTGAACAACGGCCAGACCCGGCCAAAGTCACCTTGATCCGTAACAAGGCCGACCTTACGGGTGAAGCCATCGCCCTGGAAACCAGTGAAGATGGCCACGTCACTATCAGCTTGAGCGCGAAATCGGCCGGTGAGGGTCTGGAGTTGCTGCGCGAGCACCTTAAAGCCTGCATGGGCTACGAACAGACGTCGGAAAGCAGCTTCAGTGCACGGCGCAGGCACCTGGAAGCGCTGCGTCATGCCAGCGCGGCCTTGGAGCACGGGCGGGCCCAGCTGACCTTGGCGGGGGCAGGGGAGCTGCTGGCTGAAGATTTACGTCAAGCACAGCAACTGCTGGGAGAAATTACCGGCGCGTTCAGCTCGGACGATTTGCTGGGCAGGATCTTCTCCAGCTTCTGCATCGGTAAATAGACCTTCGTTGTCCACAGACAGGCCATTCGCGCCTGTCTGTTCAGCCCGATTCAGGGTAACCCAATCCATTTTTTTACTGACCCGCCGAGCAATCGGTGTTTTTCCGTGCGCGCTATTCGCCTCGCCTGGTACTTTTTTGTGGATTAAGCCCTGTGAATAACCGCGCCTGTGCCCAGTTGATAACAGGGCCTGAAACCTGAGTAAAAACCCGTCTGTGGATAACCATCTGTTTAATCCACAGGCTTAAAGCACTTATCCAAGGGCCTCATTGGCAGATGACCACAACGTTTTGAATCTCTGTACACTTTGAAAATAAAGGGCTGTAGAGATCTATCCACAGAAATGTTGCTCAGTATAAATAAACATAAAAACAAAGATTTAATAAATTTCTCTCTTTTAATTTCTATTGTCTGTGATTCATCCACAGCTGGTTAAATTTTGTGCAAAGGGTTCTTTAGGAAGACCTAAGTCCCTATACTTGCCCGCAAAGCTCTAAAACCCTTTCAACAAACAATTCCTGATTACCTACATAAGCAGGCACGAGGTGCGTGGTGGATTTCCCTTCCCGTTTTGAAGTGATCGTCATCGGCGGCGGTCATGCCGGTACCGAGGCAGCACTGGCGTCAGCACGCATGGGCGTAAAAACCCTGTTGCTGACGCACAACGTGGAAACCCTCGGAGCCATGAGTTGCAACCCCGCGATTGGCGGGATTGGCAAAAGCCATCTGGTCAAGGAAATCGATGCCCTTGGCGGCGTGATGGCCATGGCCACCGACAAAGGTGGTATTCAGTTTCGTGTGCTCAACAGCCGCAAAGGCCCGGCCGTGCGTGCAACGCGTGCCCAGGCCGACCGTATCCTGTACAAGGCAGCGGTACGGGAAACCCTGGAAAACCAGCCGAACCTGTGGATATTTCAGCAGGCAGCCGATGACCTGATCGTCGAACAGGACCAGGTACGCGGTGTTGTCACTCAAATGGGCCTGCGTTTCTTCGCAGAATCCGTAGTACTGACCACCGGCACCTTCCTGGGTGGGCTTATCCACATCGGTATGCAGAACTATTCCGGTGGTCGCGCTGGCGATCCGCCGTCGATTGCTCTGGCAAAACGCCTGCGGGAATTGCCGCTGCGGGTCGGTCGCCTGAAAACCGGGACCCCGCCACGTATTGACGGGCGTTCTGTGGATTTTTCGGTGATGACCGAACAAGCCGGCGATACGCCGATTCCGGTCATGTCGTTCATGGGCTCCAAGGAACAGCATCCGAAACAGGTCAGTTGCTGGATCACCCACACCAACGCCCGTACCCACGAAATCATTGCTGCGAACCTTGATCGTTCGCCGATGTATTCCGGGGTGATCGAAGGCATTGGCCCGCGTTATTGCCCGTCGATCGAAGACAAGATCCACCGCTTTGCCGACAAGGAAAGCCACCAGGTCTTTATCGAGCCGGAAGGGTTGACCACCCACGAGCTGTATCCGAACGGAATTTCCACTTCGCTGCCGTTCGACGTGCAAATCCAGATCGTGCAGTCGATTCGCGGTATGGAAAACGCGCACATCGTGCGTCCGGGCTACGCCATCGAGTACGACTACTTCGACCCGCGCGACCTGAAATACAGCCTGGAAACCAAAGTGATTGGCGGCCTGTTCTTCGCCGGCCAAATCAACGGCACCACCGGTTATGAAGAAGCCGGCGCCCAAGGTTTGCTGGCCGGGACCAACGCAGCATTGCGTGCACAGGGCAAAGACAGCTGGTGCCCGCGTCGTGATGAAGCCTACATCGGCGTGTTGGTCGACGACCTGATTACCCTGGGTACCCAGGAACCGTACCGCATGTTCACATCTCGGGCGGAATACCGTCTGATCCTGCGCGAAGACAACGCCGACCTGCGCTTGACCGAAAAAGGTCGCGAACTGGGCCTGGTCGATGACGCCCGCTGGGCGGCCTTCTGCAAAAAACGCGAAAGCATTGCGCTCGAAGAACAGCGTCTGAAGAGTACCTGGGTTCGCCCGGGCACGGAGCAGGGCGACGCCATTGCGGAAAAATTCGGCACGCCGTTGACCCATGAGTACAACTTGCTCAACCTGCTTTCCCGTCCGGAAATCGACTACGCTGGTCTGGTCCAAGTGACTGGCCACGGCGCAGAAGACCCACAGGTTGCCGAACAGGTTGAAATCAAGACCAAATACGCAGGCTACATTGATCGCCAGCAGGACGAGATCGCCCGGCTGCGCGCCAGTGAAGACACCAAGCTGCCTGTGGATATCGACTACACCGGGATTTCCGGGTTGTCGAAAGAAATTCAAAGCAAGCTGGGGATAACTCGGCCGGAAACCCTCGGGCAGGCTTCACGTATCCCAGGCGTCACCCCGGCAGCCATCTCGCTGTTGATGATTCATTTGAAAAAACGCGGCGCGGGCCGTCAGTTGGAGCAAAGCGCTTGAGTTCGTTGGTCACCTCGCAACACGCCGAAGAGTTATCCACAGGAGCGCGCCAGTTGGGCGTGGCCCTGACCGAAGCCCAGCATGAGCTACTGCTGGGCTACCTGGCCCTGTTGATCAAGTGGAACAAGGCTTACAACCTGACCGCAGTACGTGACCCAGACGAGATGGTGTCGCGACATTTGCTCGACAGCCTCAGCGTGATGCCGTTTATCGAAAATGGCCGTTGGCTCGATGTGGGCAGCGGCGGCGGCATGCCTGGCATTCCGTTGGCGATCCTGTTTCCCGAGTCCCACGTGACCTGCCTGGACAGCAACGGCAAGAAAACCCGCTTCCTGACCCAGGTCAAACTCGAACTCAAGCTGGATAACCTGCAAGTTATCCACAGTCGTGTCGAAGCATTCACGCCTGAACTGCCTTTCAACGGGATTGTGTCCCGGGCGTTCAGCAGCATGGAGAACTTCAGCAACTGGACGCGCCACCTGGGCGACCGTGATACCCGCTGGTTGGCAATGAAGGGCGTTCATCCAAGCGACGAGCTGTTAGCATTGCCGGCAGACTTCCACCTCGATAGCGAACACGCCTTGGCCGTACCTGGTTGCCAAGGCCAACGCCATCTGCTGATACTGCGCCGCACGGCATGATTGGGAACACAAGCAAGAATGGCTAAGGTATTCGCGATAGCGAACCAGAAAGGTGGTGTGGGTAAAACCACCACCTGTATCAACCTCGCAGCATCCCTGGTCGCGACAAAGCGTCGGGTGCTGCTGATCGATCTCGATCCACAGGGCAACGCCACCATGGGTAGCGGTGTGGATAAACACGGCCTGGAAAACTCGGTCTACGATTTGCTGATTGGCGAATGCGACCTGGCCCAGGCCATGCACTATTCCGAGCACGGCGGTTACCAACTGCTGCCGGCTAACCGCGATCTGACCGCGGCGGAAGTGGTGCTGCTGGAAATGCAGATGAAAGAAAGCCGTCTGCGCAGCGCCCTGGCGCCCATTCGCGACAACTACGATTACATTTTGATCGACTGCCCACCGTCGCTGTCGATGCTTACGCTTAACGCCCTGGTGGCCGCCGATGGGGTCATTATCCCTATGCAGTGCGAGTACTTCGCTCTCGAAGGCTTGAGCGACCTTGTGGATAACATCAAGCGGATCGCCGAGTTGCTCAACCCGAACCTGAAAGTCGAAGGCCTGCTGCGTACGATGTATGACCCGCGCCTGAGCCTGATGAACGATGTGTCGGCGCAGCTCAAGGAACACTTCGGTGACCAGCTGTACGACACCGTGATTCCACGCAACATCCGCCTGGCCGAAGCGCCAAGCTATGGCATGCCCGCGCTGGCGTACGACAAATCCTCGCGCGGCGCCATTGCCTACCTGGCGTTGGCTGGCGAGATGGTTCGCCGCCAACGCCGCAATTCACGCACCGCTGCAGCCCAGCCAACTTAAGGAATCCCCATGGCCGTCAAGAAACGAGGTCTCGGACGTGGACTGGATGCACTGTTGAGTGGTCCGACCGTCACATCGCTTGAAGAACAAGCGGTGCAGGCCGAGGAGCGCGAGCTGCAGCACTTGCCGCTGGACCTGATCCAGCGCGGCAAATACCAGCCACGTCGGGACATGGACCCCCAGGCCTTGGAAGAACTGTCCAACTCGATCAAGGCCCAGGGCGTGATGCAGCCCATCGTGGTGCGCCCCATTGGCGGCGGCCGCTTTGAGATCATCGCCGGGGAGCGCCGCTGGCGTGCCAGCCAGCAGGCCGGCAAGGAGACTATCCCGGCGATGGTGCGCGATGTGCCGGATGAAACCGCGATCGCCATGGCGTTGATCGAGAATATCCAGCGTGAAGACCTCAACCCGATCGAAGAAGCGATTGCGTTGCAGCGTTTGCAGCAGGAATTCCAGCTCACCCAGCAACAAGTGGCCGAGGCAGTGGGCAAGTCCCGCGTCACCGTGTCCAACTTGTTGCGTTTGATCGCGCTGCCGGAAGTGATCAAGACCATGTTGTCCCACGGCGACCTGGAAATGGGCCATGCCCGTGCGTTGCTCGGTTTGCCGGAAAATCAACAGGTTGAAGGGGCGCGACACGTTGTCGCACGAGGCCTGACCGTACGTCAGACCGAGGCGCTGGTGCGCCAGTGGCTGAGCGGCAAACCTGCACCGGTCGAAACCGCCAAACCTGATCCGGATATCGCGCGACTTGAGCAGCGCCTGGCCGAGCGCCTGGGCTCTGCGGTGCAAATTCGTCACGGCAAGAAGGGCAAAGGGCAATTGGTCATCGGATATAACTCCCTTGACGAGCTTCAAGGCGTCCTTGCCCACATCCGCTGAAACATTTGCTTATGTAGCGCGTGATCGGAAATCACTACCCGACAGTTGAATAGGGGCTGAACCGCCCCTATACTCTGCGCGCATTTTGTCGGCACAAATTATGCCAAGTTATTGATTTCCGGCAGCCGACCATTGAGGAGCAAGAGTGATGGAAACCCGCACGCCAAACACGTTGCCGTTCCATCGCTTGGCTGTTTTTCCGGTTTTACTGGCTCAATTTGTCATTTTGCTGATCGCCGCATTGGCGCTTTGGTATTGGCATGGAGTCGTAGCCGGGTATTCAGGACTCTGCGGAGGCCTGATAGCCTTGCTGCCCAATATGTATTTTGCTCACAGGGCCTTTCGGTTTTCCGGCGCCCGAGCAGCCCAGGCTATCGTCCGGTCTTTTTATGCCGGTGAGGCGGGGAAACTGATTTTGACGGCAGTGCTGTTTGCACTGACCTTTGCAGGTGTGAAGCCATTGGCGCCGCTGGCTGTATTCGGCGTCTTCGTGTTGACCCAACTGGTCAGCTGGTTCGCTCCCCTGCTAATGAAAACAAGACTTTCGAAACCTTAGGGCGTTTGAGGCAACCATGGCAGAAACAACCGCTTCGGGCTATATCCAGCACCACTTGCAGAACCTGACCTTCGGTCAGCTTCCTAATGGCGGCTGGGGCTTTGCCCACACCGCAGCAGAAGCCAAAGAAATGGGTTTCTGGGCTTTCCACCTGGATACTCTGGGTTGGTCGGTCGCATTGGGTCTGATCTTCGTCCTGATTTTCCGCATGGCGGCAAAGAAGGCGACTTCCGGTCAGCCAGGTGCTTTGCAGAACTTCGTTGAAGTATTGGTCGAATTCGTCGATGGCAGCGTGAAAGACAGCTTCCATGGCCGTAGCCCGGTGATTGCACCGCTGGCACTGACCATCTTCGTCTGGGTGTTCCTGATGAACGCCGTCGACCTGATTCCGGTGGACTGGATTCCTCAGTTGGCCATGGCGATCTCCGGCGACCCGCACATTCCATTCCGCGCCGTATCCACCACTGACCCGAACGCCACACTGGGCATGGCTCTGTCGGTATTCGCGCTGATCATTTTCTACAGCATCAAGGTCAAGGGCATCGGCGGCTTCATCGGCGAACTGACCCTGCACCCGTTCGGCAGCAAGAACATCTTCGTTCAAGCCCTGCTGATCCCGGTGAACTTCCTGCTGGAATTCGTCACCCTGATCGCCAAGCCGATTTCCCTGGCTCTGCGACTGTTCGGCAACATGTATGCCGGCGAGCTGGTGTTCATTCTGATCGCTGTGATGTTTGGCAGCGGCCTGCTCTGGCTTAGCGGCCTGGGCGTAGTTCTGCAGTGGGCGTGGGCTGTGTTCCACATCCTGATCATTACCCTGCAGGCCTTCATCTTCATGATGCTGACCATCGTCTACCTGTCGATGGCGCACGAAGAGAACCATTAAGACCAGTCTCGACTAGTCTGATGTCCTTCCCGGTCAAACGGGAAGGTGGCCCAACAGGGCTATGAAACGATTTGTTTTACCGCTTTAAAATCTAAAAAACCTAAACCATACGACGTAAAAGTCGGGAGGAAAGATGGAAACTGTAGTTGGTCTAACCGCTATCGCTGTTGCACTGTTGATCGGCCTGGGCGCCCTGGGTACTGCCATTGGTTTCGGCCTGCTGGGCGGCAAATTCCTGGAAGGCGCAGCGCGTCAGCCAGAAATGGTCCCAATGCTGCAAGTTAAAATGTTCATCGTCGCCGGCCTGCTCGACGCCGTGACCATGATCGGCGTTGGTATCGCACTGTTCTTCACCTTCGCGAACCCCTTCGTTGGTCAACTCGCTGGCTAATCACTCGACGTTTCGAGTGATTGGGGTGATGGACAACGAATGAGCGAGGTGTTGGCGTGAACATTAATGCAACCCTGATTGGCCAATCCGTTGCGTTCTTCATTTTTGTAGTGTTTTGCATGAAGTTCGTGTGGCCTCCGGTCATCGCGGCTTTGCACGAACGTCAGAAGAAGATCGCGGATGGTTTGGACGCTGCCAGCCGTGCAGCTCGCGACCTGGAGTTGGCCCACGAGAAAGTGGGTCAGCAACTGCGCGAAGCTAAAGCACAGGCAGCCGAGATCATTGAGCAAGCCAAGAAACGCGGTAACCAGATCGTCGAAGAGGCTGTTGAAAAAGCCCGCGTCGAAGCTGACCGTGTGAAGGCTTCGGCTCATGCCGAGATCGAACAGGAACTGAACGGTGTCAAAGACGCGCTGCGTGCCCAACTGGGTGCTCTGGCCGTTGGCGGTGCTGAGAAGATCCTCGGTGCCACAATCGATCAAAACGCGCACGCGGAGCTGGTTAACAAACTGGCTGCTGAAATTTAAGCGAGGGCGATCATGGCAGAACTGACCACGTTGGCCCGACCTTACGCTAAGGCAGCCTTCGAGCACGCCCAGGCCCACCAGCAGCTGGCCTCTTGGTCAGCCATGCTCGGCCTGGCTGCAGCAGTGTCGCAAGACGACACCATGCAGCGCGTGCTCAAGGCCCCGCGCCTGACGAGCGCAGACAAGGCCGCCACTTTTATTGAAGTGTGCGGCGACAAGTTTGATGTGAAGGTGCAGAACTTCATCCACGTCATTGCCGAAAACGACCGTCTCCCGCTGTTGCCGGAGATCGCCGCTCTGTTCGACCTGTACAAGGCCGAAGCAGAGAAATCGGTAGACGTTGAAGTGACCAGTGCTTTCGCATTGAACCAAGAACAGCAAGACAAACTCGCCAAGGTTCTCAGTGCACGACTCAATCGGGAAGTGCGCCTGCAAGCTTCGGAGGACGCATCGCTTATTGGTGGTGTTGTTATCCGTGCCGGCGACCTGGTTATCGATGGCTCGATTCGCGGCAAAATCGCGAAACTTGCCGAAGCATTGAAATCTTGAGTTTGAAGGGGCAGCAGAGCAATGCAGCAACTCAATCCTTCCGAAATAAGTGAAATTATCAAGGGCCGCATCGACAAGCTCGATGTGACCTCCCAAGCCCGTAACGAAGGCACTGTCGTCAGCGTATCTGACGGCATCGTGCGGATTCACGGTCTGGCCGACGTCATGTACGGCGAGATGATCGAGTTTCCGGGCGGCGTCTACGGTATGGCCCTCAACCTGGAGCAAGACTCCGTAGGTGCCGTTGTATTGGGCGCATACACCAGTCTGGCTGAAGGCATGAGCGCCAAGTGCACAGGCCGCATCCTGGAAGTTCCGGTTGGTAAGGAACTGCTGGGTCGCGTAGTCGACGCACTGGGTAATCCTGTTGACGGTAAAGGTCCACTGGGCAACACCGAGACCGACGCGGTCGAGAAAGTTGCTCCAGGCGTGATCTGGCGTAAGTCGGTAGACCAGCCTGTACAGACTGGCTACAAGGCTGTCGACGCCATGATCCCAGTCGGCCGTGGCCAGCGTGAGCTGATCATCGGTGACCGTCAGATCGGTAAGACCGCTCTGGCGATCGACGCGATCATCAACCAGAAAGACAGCGGCATTTTCTGCGTCTACGTAGCGATCGGTCAGAAGCAATCGACTATCGCCAACGTGGTTCGCAAGCTGGAAGAAAACGGCGCCCTGGCCAACACGATCATCGTGGCTGCCAGTGCTTCGGAATCTCCTGCGCTGCAATTCCTGGCACCGTACTCCGGTTGCACCATGGGTGAATTCTTCCGCGACCGCGGTGAAGACGCGCTGATCGTTTATGACGATCTGTCCAAGCAAGCAGTGGCTTACCGCCAGATTTCCCTGCTGCTGCGCCGTCCACCAGGCCGTGAAGCTTACCCAGGCGACGTGTTCTATCTCCACTCCCGTCTGCTTGAGCGCGCATCCCGCGTTTCCGAAGAGTACGTAGAGAAGTTCACCAATGGCGCAGTGACCGGCAAAACCGGTTCCCTGACCGCACTGCCGATCATCGAAACCCAGGCTGGCGACGTTTCCGCGTTCGTTCCGACCAACGTGATTTCCATCACCGACGGTCAGATCTTCCTGGAATCGGCCATGTTCAACTCAGGCATCCGCCCTGCAGTGAACGCCGGTGTTTCGGTATCCCGTGTGGGTGGTGCCGCTCAGACCAAGATCATCAAGAAGCTCTCCGGTGGTATCCGTACCGCTCTGGCTCAGTACCGTGAACTGGCAGCATTTGCCCAGTTCGCTTCTGACCTGGACGAAGCGACCCGTAAGCAACTTGAGCATGGTCAGCGCGTTACCGAGCTGATGAAGCAGAAGCAATACGCCCCAATGTCGATCGCTGACATGGCGTTGTCGCTGTATGCCGCTGAGCGTGGGTTCCTGACCGACGTTGAAATCGCCAAGGTCGGCAGCTTTGAACAAGCGCTGATTGCTTACTTCAACCGCGATCACGCCGAATTGATGGCGAAGATCAACGTGAAGGGTGACTTCAATGACGATATCGACGCTGGCATGAAAGCCGGTATCGAGAAGTTCAAGGCCACCCAAACCTGGTAAGCCGCAGCGGGAGCCGCAAGGCTCCCGCTTGCTAACCTGATAGGTGTTACATGGCAGGCGCAAAAGAGATTCGCAGTAAGATTGCGAGCATCAAAAGCACGCAAAAAATTACCAGCGCCATGGAAAAAGTGGCGGTCAGCAAAATGCGCAAGGCACAAATGCGCATGGCTGCTAGCCGTCCTTATGCGGAGCGTATCCGCCAGGTAATTGGGCATCTGGCCAACGCCAACCCGGAATACCGCCACCCGTTCATGATCGACCGCGCAGTCAAGCGTGCAGGTTATGTGGTAGTGAGCAGTGACCGTGGTTTGTGCGGTGGTTTGAATACCAACCTGTTCAAGGCCCTGGTCAAGGACATGGCGGTAAACCGCGAAAACGGCGTCGAGATCGATCTGTGTGTTGTTGGTAGCAAGGGTGCGGCCTTTTTCCGCAACTTCGGCGGTAACGTCGTTGCAGCTATCAGCCACCTGGGTGAAGAGCCGTCGATCAATGATTTGATCGGCAGTGTGAAGGTGATGCTGGATGCGTATCTGGAAGGCCGGATTGACCGCCTCTCCGTGGTATCCAACAAGTTCATCAACACCATGACCCAGCAGCCAACCGTGGAGCAATTGATTCCACTGGTGGCGACCCCGGATCAGGAACTCAAGCACCACTGGGACTACCTCTACGAACCAGACGCCAAAGAGCTGCTTGACGGCTTGATGGTGCGCTACGTGGAGTCGCAGGTGTACCAGGCGGTGGTCGAGAACAACGCAGCTGAACAAGCGGCGCGGATGATCGCGATGAAAAACGCTACCGATAACGCCGGTGATCTGATCAGCGATTTGCAGCTGATCTACAACAAGGCGCGTCAGGCTGCGATCACCCAAGAGATCTCGGAAATCGTCGGCGGCGCTGCCGCGGTTTAACGGTTCAAATATTCAGAGGATCCAGCTATGAGTAGCGGACGTATCGTTCAAATCATCGGCGCCGTTATCGACGTGGAATTTCCACGCGACAGCGTACCGAGCATCTACAACGCGCTGAAAGTACAAGGCGCGGAAACTACCCTGGAAGTTCAGCAGCAGCTGGGCGACGGCGTAGTTCGTACCATTGCGATGGGTTCCACCGAAGGCTTGAAGCGCGGTCTGGACGTTGTCGACACTGGCGCTGCCATCTCCGTACCGGTCGGTAAAGCGACCCTGGGCCGGATCATGGACGTACTGGGCAACCCGATCGACGAAGCTGGCCCGATCGCTACCGAAGAGCGCTGGGGCATTCACCGCGCAGCACCTTCGTTCGCAGAACAAGCAGGCGGCAACGACCTGCTGGAAACCGGCATCAAGGTTATCGACCTGGTTTGCCCGTTCGCCAAGGGCGGTAAAGTCGGTCTGTTCGGTGGTGCCGGTGTAGGCAAGACCGTAAACATGATGGAACTGATCCGTAACATCGCCATCGAGCACAGCGGTTATTCCGTGTTCGCAGGTGTGGGTGAGCGTACTCGTGAGGGTAACGACTTCTACCACGAGATGAAGGACTCCAACGTTCTGGACAAAGTGGCACTGGTTTACGGTCAGATGAACGAGCCGCCGGGAAACCGTCTGCGCGTAGCCCTGACTGGCCTGACCATGGCCGAGAAGTTCCGTGACGAAGGTAACGACGTTCTGCTGTTCGTCGACAACATCTACCGTTACACCCTGGCCGGTACTGAAGTATCCGCACTGCTGGGCCGTATGCCTTCGGCAGTAGGTTACCAGCCGACCCTGGCTGAAGAGATGGGCGTTCTGCAAGAACGTATCACTTCGACCAAGGAAGGTTCGATCACCTCGATCCAAGCGGTATACGTACCTGCGGATGACTTGACCGACCCGTCGCCAGCCACCACCTTCGCCCACTTGGACGCTACCGTCGTTCTGTCCCGTGACATCGCATCCCTGGGTATCTACCCAGCGGTCGATCCACTCGACTCGACGTCGCGCCAGCTGGACCCGAACGTGATCGGCCAGGAGCACTACGACACCGCTCGCGGCGTTCAGTACGTGCTGCAGCGTTACAAAGAACTGAAGGACATCATTGCGATCCTGGGTATGGACGAGCTGTCGGAAGCCGACAAGCAGTTGGTAAACCGTGCTCGTAAGATCCAGCGTTTCTTGTCGCAGCCGTTCTTCGTGGCTGAAGTCTTCACCGGTGCCTCGGGTAAATACGTTTCCCTGAAAGACACCATTGCTGGCTTCAAAGGCATCCTCAACGGTGACTACGACCACCTGCCAGAACAAGCGTTCTACATGGTCGGCGGCATCGAAGAAGCGATCGAGAAAGCCAAGAAACTGTAATCCTGGCGCCCGGAAACGGGCGCTCATCAGGTTGAGGCAATCAGATGGCTATGACAGTCCATTGCGATATCGTCAGCGCGGAAGGGGAAATTTTCTCCGGTCTGGTCGAGTTTGTAACAGCGCACGGTGACCTGGGTGATCTTGGTATCGCCATGGGTCACGCCCCGCTGATCACAAGCTTGAAGCCAGGTCCGATCACTCTGACCAAGCAAGGCGGGGAACGTGAGGTGTTTTACATCTCCGGTGGTTTCCTCGAGGTTCAGCCGAACATGGTCAAGGTACTTGCCGACACCGTGCAACGTGCTGGCGACCTGGATGAAGCCTCCGCTCAGGAAGCCGTCAAGGCTGCCGAGAAGGCGCTGAACGAAAAAGGCGCAGACTTCGACTACAGCGCTGCTGCAGTCCGTCTGGCCGAGGCCGCAGCCCAGCTGCGTACTCTCCAGCAGATCCGCAAGAAGTAAGCGGCCACGCCGTTTTGCTTGATGCGTGATTGATTAAAAAGGGTAGCCTCGGCTACCCTTTTTCTTTTTTGCAAAACACTTCTTTGGTCTGAACCCGGACCGCCCAGGATTGGTAGCCATTCATGTCTCTTGAAATCGTTATTCTCGCCGCAGGCCAGGGCACCCGCATGCGTTCAGCCCTGCCCAAGGTATTGCACCCGGTCGCGGGCAACTCCATGCTGGGTCATGTTATCCACAGCGCCCGCCAGTTGGACCCACAACGTATTCATGTGGTGATTGGCCACGGTGCAGACGTGGTCCGTGAGCGTCTGGCTGCGGACGATCTGAATTTCGTATTGCAAGACAAGCAGCTGGGCACCGGCCACGCGACCGCGCAGGCTGTGCCTTTCATCACCGCGGACACGGTATTGATCCTCTACGGCGATGTACCGCTGATTGAAGTGGAAACCTTGCAACGCCTGCTCAAGCACGTGGTGCCTGGCCAGATGGGCCTGCTGACCGTTGAGCTGGATGACCCTACGGGCTACGGCCGCATTGTGCGCAACGCCGACGGCAAGGTGGCTGCCATCGTTGAACACAAAGATGCCAGCGAAGCCCAGCGCGCGATTACTGAAGGCAACACCGGCATTCTCGCGGTGCCTGCCAACAAGCTCGCCGACTGGATGAGCCGCCTGTCCAACAACAACGCCCAGGGCGAGTATTACCTCACCGACGTCATCGAGATGGCCGTCAGCGATGGCCTGCTGGTCGCCACCGAGCAGCCCCACCATCCGATGGAAGTGCAGGGCGCCAACGACCGCAAGCAACTGGCAGAGCTGGAACGTCACTATCAACTGCGCGAAGGCCTGCGCCTGATGGCCCAGGGCGTGACCCTGCGAGACCCGGCGCGTTTCGATGTACGTGGCGAAGTCACAGTGGGCCGCGACATCCTGATTGATATCAACGTGATCCTCGAAGGCCGCGTGATCATTGAAGACGGTGTGGTCATAGGCCCGAACTGCGTGATCAAGGACAGCACCTTGCGCAAAGGCGTGGTGGTCAAGGCCAACAGCCATATCGACGGTGCGGTGATGGGCGAGGGCAGCGATGCCGGGCCGTTTGCGCGCTTGCGTCCGGGTAGCGAGCTGGGAGCCAAGGCCCATGTGGGTAACTTTGTCGAACTGAAAAACGCTCACCTGGGCGAAGGCGCCAAAGTCGGCCACCTGACATACCTGGGCGATGCCGCCATCGGCGCACGCACCAATATTGGTGCCGGCACCATCACCTGCAACTATGACGGTGCCAACAAGCACCAGACCACCATTGGTGAAGACGTGTTCATCGGCTCCAATAACTCGCTGGTTGCTCCTGTAACCATCGGTGATGGTTCCAACACCGCAGCGGGCTCGACCATCAACCAGGATGTGGATAAGTCACAACTGGCCGTTGCCCGCGCTCGCCAACGCAACATCGACGGCTGGAAACGCCCGGTTAAAATCAAAAAGAGCTGAGTTATCCACAGTATTTGAAATACACGGTACCCATGTGGGAGCGGGCTTGCTCGCGAATGCGCAATGTCAGTCACTGAAGGTGTGCCTGATACACCGCCTTCGCGAGCAAGCCCGCTCCCACATTTGATAGGTGGTGATTTAAAATTCGCTTCCAGTGCTTGACGATCTTTCGCTAATAGGTTTTGATTGCCTTCGTTATCTTTCGAAACGAAACTTATCACTACCATGTCGAAACGAAACACCCCTCAGCGACGCCACAATATCCTCACCTTGCTCAACGAACAGGGCGAAGTCAGCGTGGACGAGTTGGCCAAGCATTTCGAAACTTCGGAAGTGACCATCCGCAAGGACCTTGCTGCCCTCGAAAGTAACGGCTTGCTCCTGCGTCGCTATGGCGGCGCAATCACCATGCCCCAAGAGCTGGTGGGCGACGCTGCCCAGCCCATTTCGGCCTACAAGCGCGCCATCGCCCGTGCGGCCGTGAAGCGTTTGCGTGAGCATGCGCGCATCATCATCGACAGCGGCAGCACTACCGCCGCGATGATTCCTGAACTGGGCCATCAACCTGGCCTGGTGGTGATGACCAACTCCCTGAACGTAGCCCGCGCCTTGAGTGAACTGGAACATGAACCGGTGCTGTTGATGACCGGCGGCACCTGGGACCCGCATTCGGACTCTTTCCAGGGGCAGGTCGCCGAGCAGGTCCTACGTTCTTACGACTTTGATCAACTGTTCATCGGCGCCGATGGCATTGATCTGCAGCGCGGCACCACCACCTTCAACGAACTGCTGGGCTTGAGCCGTGTGATGGCCGAGGTCGCCCGTGAAGTGGTGGTGATGGTCGAATCCGACAAGATCGGCCGCAAGATTCCCAACCTGGAGCTGCCCTGGAGCAGCGTCCATACCCTTATTACCGATGATCGCCTGCCGCTTGAGGCCCGCGACCAGATCCAAGCCCGCGGCATTACGCTGATATGCGCGGCAATCATCTAGGAGAAACACCATGTGTGGAATTGTTGGCGCAGTCGCCGAACGTAACGTTACTGCCATCCTGATCGAAGGCCTCAAGCGCCTCGAATACCGCGGCTACGATAGCGCCGGTGTGGCCGTCTTCACTAACGCCGGCAAGCTGGAGCGCATGCGCCGCCCGGGCAAGGTCAGCGAGTTGGACCAGGCCCTGGCCGGTGAGCCACTGGTAGGTCGCTTAGGGATCGCCCACACCCGTTGGGCCACCCACGGTGCACCGTGCGAGCGTAACGCTCACCCGCACTTCTCTGGCGACCTGGCGGTGGTGCACAACGGCATCATCGAAAACCATGAAGTGCTGCGTGAACAACTCAAGGGCCTGGGCTACGTCTTCACCTCGGACACCGACACCGAAGTGATCGCCCACTTGCTCAACCACAAGCTCAAGGACCATAGCGATCTGACCACCGCCCTTAAGGCCACGGTCAAGGAGCTGCACGGCGCCTACGGCCTGGCCGTGATCAGCGCCAGCCAGCCTGACCGCGTCGTGGCGGCCCGCAGCGGTAGCCCATTGGTAATCGGCCTGGGCCTGGGTGAGAACTTCCTCGCGTCCGACCAACTGGCCCTGCGCCAAGTGACCGACCGCTTCATGTACCTGGAAGAAGGCGACATTGCCGACATCCGCCGTGAAAGCGTGCAGATCTGGGACGTGAACGGTCAGTCCGTCGAGCGCGAAGCCGTGCAATACCGTGATGGCGCTGAAGCCGCTGACAAAGGCGAGTTCCGCCACTTCATGCTCAAGGAGATCCACGAGCAGCCGTCCGTGGTACAGCGCACCCTGGAAGGTCGCCTGAGCCAGAACCAAGTATTGGTCAACGCTTTCGGCCCGCAAGCCGCCGAACTGTTCGCCAAAGTGCGCAATGTGCAGATCGTCGCCTGTGGCACCAGCTACCACGCCGGTATGGTGGCGCGTTACTGGTTGGAAGAACTGGCCGGCATCCCGTGCCAGGTCGAAGTCGCCAGCGAGTTCCGCTATCGCAAGGTGGTGGTGCAGCCCGACACCCTGTTCGTGACCATTTCCCAGTCCGGCGAAACCGCCGACACCCTGGCCGCCCTGCGCAATGCCAAGGAACTGGGTTTCCTCGGCAGCCTGGCGATCTGTAACGTCAGCATCAGCTCCCTGGTGCGTGAATCCGACCTGACCCTGCTGACCCAGGCCGGTCGTGAAATCGGCGTCGCCTCCACTAAAGCCTTCACCACCCAACTGGTGGGCCTGTTGCTGCTGACCCTGTCCCTGGGCCAAGTGCGCGGCACCCTCGCTGAAGGTGTCGAAGCCACCCTGGTGGAAGAACTGCGCCGCCTGCCGACCCGCCTGGGCGAAGCCTTGGCCATGGACAGCACCGTGGAAAAAGTCGCCGAGCTGTTCGCCGACAAGAACCACACCCTGTTCCTAGGCCGTGGTGCGCAATACCCGGTGGCGATGGAAGGCTCGCTGAAACTCAAGGAAATCTCGTACATCCACGCCGAAGCGTACCCTGCCGGTGAGCTGAAGCACGGCCCGCTGGCCCTGGTGGATGACGACATGCCGGTGGTTACCGTCGCACCAAACAACGAACTGCTGGAGAAGCTCAAGTCCAACCTGCAGGAAGTACGCGCCCGTGGCGGCCAACTGATCGTCTTCGCTGACGAGAAGGCCGGCATGACTAACGGTGAAGGCACCCACGTCATCAACATGCCGCACATTCACGACACCCTGTCGCCGATCCTCTACACCATCCCGCTGCAATTGCTGTCGTACTACGTCGCCGTGCTCAAGGGCACCGACGTTGACCAGCCGCGTAACCTGGCGAAGTCGGTGACGGTGGAGTAAGCCTTACTGACGTACCCAAAAAGGGCTGTTTTCAACAGCCCTTTTTTTCGTTTTGGATTCGCTCAATTCAAGGAGGCGTATTGATGCAAAACCCTTCTGCCACTGTCCAAGCCCGTTTGCACAATCGCCGGTTCGTGGTCGCGAATAACGCCCAAGGGTTGTCCGGTACCGGCACCGTGTTTCATTACAAAGTCGAAGATGGGGTGATTTCGAGCACTTACCAGGGCGGCCGGATTCGCCTGGGAACGCAGGTCGGGCGGGTGACCGGCGTGGATAGCATTGAGCTGCTTTATCACTGCATGACCATAAACGGGGAGCTGCTTGCCGGCTGGTCGCGGGGTACGGTAGGTGTCGATCAGGCAGGGCACACAACCTTGAGCTTCGTATGGGGCTGGTTGTCGGGTCAGACAGGGGGCGGCGAATCGAGTTACGTTGAGTTGACGGTAGATAACTAACCTGGGACGGCACAAACATGAATAGACGTTTTTACCGTGCAGACAAACGCCTGCCCCTCAGCCCTACGAACTTGCTGACCTCTGGCTTGGTAAAAGTCTGTGGCACCGTGGTACTCAAGGAGCCGCGCTTATCCCCGGTGGACGGTGTGCACTGTGCCGGCTACTCAATACAAATTCAGGAAAGCTACCGTGATAGCGGCGAAAAGGACGCGTGGCGGACAGTGTTCAGCGACGCACAGTGCAACGACTTTGCTCTAAAGGATGCCCATGGGACTGTGGATATCTTTGCTGAGGGCATTGAGTTGTTCACCGGCCAGGTACCGCAATTGGGTGAGTACCGCCCCACTGCGGGTCCCGGTCGCCAGCAAGGAGAGATTCTGCTCAGCGAAGGCTTGCAGGTTGTTGTGATCGGCACCGCGATGCAACGTAACGGCAAAATGCTAATTGCCCGAGGCGAGCAAGCCGATACGGTGTTCGGCGTGGAGCGGCTGCGTAATGTGAACAACCATCGCATCGCTGTGCCGGCCTGGCGCGCCTTGGGGTTAGGCATTGCCGTGGTCGCCCTGTTCAGTCTTTTGCTGCTGTCTATTGACCCTGTGCAATGGGCGCAGTGGCAGTTGCCCAGCCGCGAGACATTTCAGCAGATGGCGGGCTTGGGGCCATTTTACGAATGGGCGGCTTTACTGTATCAGCGAAAGGCTTGGTCTTTGCCGTTGGTGGCGGTGTTTGGCGTTGCTGGGATCGTTTTCGCCGTGATGTGTGTTACTCGAGTGTTTCTCTATAGAGATATCCACAGGCTGGTTCAGCCCATACTCATTGCCTGGGGGTTAGTTGGGATGATCAGTGGCGGCAGTGTGACCTGGGCGTTGGTGGGGCTTGAGGTCGATCCATTCAAGATCTTTTTGATCTGGTTGAGCGTGATCGTCGTCTCTTTGGCTTTTTCCATTAGCCAACAGCGGGCGTTGAAAGCACTGGTTGCAAGTGCCTTTGGTGGTAGCGGATCAGCCAATACTCCCAGTGACTGACCCACCTATATCGGGGGCAATCCCCCTCCCACATTTTGATCTACGTTGGTTTTGAGAAAGGGTGGCTCAGGTCCACCAGTAGCGTACAAGGTGGAAGAAGATCGGCGCCGCAAAGCACACCGAATCGAGCCGATCCAGCATCCCGCCGTGCCCTTCGATCATATGTCCCCAGTCTTTCACGCCGCGGTCACGCTTGATCGCTGACATCACGATCCCGCCGGCAAACCCGAGCAAGTTGATCAGCAGCGCGATCAGGAACGACTGCCAGGGATTGAACGGTGTGGTCCACCACAGCGCTGCCCCGATCAGCGACGACAACAGGATCCCGCCGACAAAACCTTCCACGGTTTTCGACGGCGACAGGTTGGGCGCGATCTTGTGTTTGCCGAACAGCTTGCCGCACACGTACTGCAACACGTCCGACAGTTGCACCACGATTACCAGATAGGCGATCAGCAGCAGGTTGCGGCCTTCGTAGCCCGGTATGTCCAAGGTCAGTAGTGCCGGGACGAAAGACACGCAGAACACGGCGATCATCAACCCCCATTGCACCTTCGATGCACGTTCCAGGAAGTGCGTACTGTCGCCGCCTAAGGATGCGAGGATCGGCAGCAGCAGGAACACGTACACCGGGATGAAGATCGAGAACAGCCCATACCAGTCGGCGTAGATCAGCAGGTATTGCAGCGGCAGGGCCAGGTAGAACGCGGCCACCAGGGCCGGGTAGTCGCTGCGCCGGGTGGGTGTGAGGGTGAGGAATTCGCGCAGGGCGTAGAACGACACCGCGTAGAACAGCAGGATCACCGCGCCGGTGCCCAGCCAAAAGGCGATGCCGATTACCACCACCATCACCCACCACGCGTTGATGCGGGCGTTGAGGTTGTCGATCACAGCATTCGGGCTGCCACGGGTGCGCAGCTTGAGGATCAGGCCGATCAGCGAGGCGATGACCAGGATCGCGCCGATGCCGCCAAATAACATCAGGGTTTGGCTATCCATCTCAGGAATGCTCCGGGGCAAGGGCGAGCAGGGCGTCGCGGCTGCGGGCAAGGAAGGCGGCTTTTTCTTCGCCTTCTTCCAGTTGCAGGGGGGCACCGAAGCTGGTGGTGCATAACAACGGCAGTGGCAGCACACGCCCTTTGGGCATGACCCGGTTGAGGTTGGCTATCCACACGGGAACCAACTCGGCCTGTGGGTAACTTTTTGCCAGGTGGTACAAACCGCTTTTGAACGGCAGCAAGCCATCCTCCAGATTGCGCGTGCCTTCGGGAAAAATGATCAGCGAATCGCCACCCTCCAACGCCGCAAGCATGGGCTGCAATGGGTTATCCACAGGGTCCTTGCGCTCACGGTCGATCAGCACGCCATTGAACACACGATTGATGATGTAGCGGCGCAGAGCACTCTTGTTCCAGTAATCACTGCCGGCCACCGGGCGCGTGAATTTGCGCAGGTTCTGCGGCAGCGATGCCCATACCAGCACGAAGTCACCGTGGCTGCTGTGGTTGGCGAAATAGATGCGTTGCACCGGCACTGGCGCGCACCCCAGCCACAGGCTGCGAGCGCCGGTGACGGTGCGGGCCATGGAGGTAATCAGCGTGGCGACCACGGGTTCGAACATGAGGATTCCTTATCCGGCAAAAGGCAGCCAAGGGCTGGCAAGGATGACGCCCAGGGTCAGTAACGCTTGCGCGCCCAGCAACCAGGCTTGTTTACGCAACAGTTTGAGGGCGCCACGGCGGCGTTCGGTCCACGGCCGACCGGCTCGCTTGGACGATTGCAGGCCAAGGGTCTGCAGGGCCTGGTCAAGGTCTGGGGTGCGGGTCACGTCGCGGGCCAGCAAGGCGAACAGGTCGGCGTCGAAGGCCACCCGCAGCGCCCAGTACTTTTGCAGCAGGCCCAGCACAATCATCCACAGAGCGAGCAGCAGGCAGATCGTCGAGATACTGGCCAACAACAGTTGGGCGAGGCCGAACAGTACGCCGAGCAGTGTCAGCCCTGTGGATAACTGATCCAGGGAACGGCCACGGCGCAACAGGCTGGCGACCACCTGGAGTTCCATATCAGCAGGCATTTAGCAAACCCTCCAACGCTTGACGGTGTGCGGGGTGCAGGACCACATCGGCCCGCGCTGTACGAATAATAGCCAGCGCTTGCTCAACCGTGGTGGCGCGGCCCGTGTTCAGCAACCAGGCGGCGACGACGGTGGCGCTGCGTGAGTAACCGAGGGCACAGCACACCAACAGGGGGCCGCTCGCTTGCAGGCGTTCAATGGCGTGCGCGGCTTCCAGGCATTCGTCGGTTGTTGGGGTGACGAGGTCTAATACCGGTATGCAGACATAAGCACGGCCCAGTGGATTAATGGACAGCTCGGCGCACAGATCGACAATGGCCTTGAACGTGCCTTGCTCACTGGCTGTAGGAATACGCCCAAGCCAGACGTTATCCACAATCAGGTCCGGCTGTGGATGTTTGCGTGTCCACAGCCGCGAATTGATCCACGCACACGCCAAATAAGGCGCATACAACCAGCGGGCGGCAGGCGTAAGACGGCCATTCGCACATTTTTGAAAGCCCGACGCGCCGATCAAAAGGTAGTTGGCCGCGATCAAGGCCAGGGAAACCGCTGGCCACAGCAGCCACAGCCAGCCGCCGCGGAGCACCAAGGCAAGCGCCAGCAGTAATAGCGCGCCCAGCCCATAGCGCACAGCCAGGCGCCAACGTTGGGCATCTCGCGTCAACCGTGCACTCAACAATGGGCTTAGATGTTCCACTGGCCATAGCCACACGCACAACCACCCCGCTAAGGCGCCTGTGGGTAAGTCGATAAAGTGATGTTGATAAGTGGTCAGCACCGAAACGCCGATCAGCGCGAACCAACCATGCACCACCCAGCGCCATAACCCCTGGGCGTGCCGCTGGTACATCACCCACAGGATCACCAGCAGCGCGATATGCAGCGAAGGCGCCTGGTTGAAGGGCTTGTCAAAACCGGCCAGCACCGCAAACAACCAACCGAACACACCGTCCAGTTCCGGCCGCTCAAACGTGAAACGCAGTGGCCAGATCAGAAAGCAACTCACGGCAATCACCTGGGCACTCAGCAGGCGCAGCGCATGCTGTTTGAGCTCATGGCGTGTGTTGGGTAGCAGCAACGAGAAGCCGTAAAGCAGGTCGATGGACCAGTAGGGCACGATGGTCCAGGCCCAGAACGGCATGTGGCTTTCCCAGCCGAACACCAGCGTGCCGACGTCGCCGCGCTGGCTGGTGACCCAAGTGGCAAAGCCGTAGGTGCTGAAAAACAGCGGTGCCAACAGCAGCAGCCAGAGCACCGCTGGTTTCAATAAACCGGGTTCGCGCATGTTCAGATCTTCTGTGCCAGGGACACCGTGAAAATGCCCCACTCATCCACGCGCTGGGTGACCTTGCGAAAGCCAGCCGCCTCGACCAGTTGGTCCATTTCCGCCTGGCTGCGCCGGCGCATCACCCAGGCCTGGCCCTGCCGGTGGCTGGTGAGTGCGCGGGCAATCAGCTCCAACTGCGGGTGCCACGGTTGGCCGGTGTAGACCAGGTAACCACCTGGCTCCACGGCTTCGGCCAGGCCGGCCAGTGAACCGCCGACCATGGCGTTATCGGCAAACAATTCATACAAGCCGGACACCACGGCCAGGGTCGGCTTGGGGTCCAGGGCGGCCAGGTCAGCGCGGTCGAACGCATCGCCTTTGACGAACTGGGCGATGTCCCCCAAGCCCTTCTCGCGAATCAACGCGCCACCGTCGCGCACGTTGATGTCGCTGTAGTCGCGCAGCAGGATCGATTCCGGCAGCGGCGAGACGCCTTGCAAGGCTTCCAGGATGTAGCGGCCGTGGCCGGCGGCGATGTCGACAATGCGTACTTCGCGCTGGTCGTCACGCAGCTTGGCCATGGCCAGGCGCAGCAGTTCCTCGACGTTCAGCTTGCGCTGGCGAATACCGCGCCAGCCAATGGAATTGAGGTAGTTGGTATCGATCATCCGCCCCAGCCCGCCCTTGCCGGTAGGCTTATTGCGATACACGTAGTCCAGGGTGCTGCCGGAATCGAAGCCGGTGTCGAAGCCCAGCTTCACGCCGTCCGACAGGTTCTTGCCAAGGCCCATGCTGGCGCGGGTCATGCGCCAGTACAGGTCGCGCAGGGAATTGCGTGGCAACGGCGCGGCGAGGGATTCAGATTCGGCGCACGTGGCGCCAAGTTTGTCTGCATCCAGTAAAGAAGCGCGGTCCAGCGGTTGTGTGAAGTTCTGCAGGATGAAGCGTTTGGCGCTGCTCACAGCCACGGCGCGATCACGTTCGCCGAGGGTGTCGTGGAAAAAGCCTTGGAGGATATGCAGCTCTTTCTTCAGGCTGCCGAGGCGGTCGAAGAACTGCTGCTGGGGTTTACGGTGCACCACAAAGTCGGAGCCCGAGATAAGCAGTTGGGTCGGCACCTGGATCGCCTGGGCGTCAGCGACAACCCGGTCGGCCGCTTCGTACAGGCCCAGCAGCACATTCACCGAAATGGCCTTGGTGATCAGCGGATCGCTGTCGTAGGACGCCACGCGTTCGGGGTCATGGCTGAGGAACTTGGCCTTGACGTAGCTGTTGACGAAAAAGTTGCCGCGAAACTTGCGCATCAGTGCCAGGCCTGGACGGGCGAAGGGCACGTACAGCTTGACCTTGAAGGCTGGCGAGGCGAGCACCAGGGCGCGGATTTTCGGCGCGTAGTCGTGAACCCAGGTGGCCGCGATCACCGCGCCGACGCTTTGGGCGATAACGGCGAGGTGTTCCTCTTCGATTTCATAAGTGGCTGTGATGTGGTCACAGAAGGTCTGCACATCGCGGACGCTGGTGGCAAAGCTGGGGCTGTCGCCGCGCTCGCCAGGGGATTGGCCGTGGCCACGGGCGTCCCAGGCGAAGAAGTCGAATTCAGGCAGGCCCAGTTCATCCACCAGGTGGGCAATACGCCCCGAGTGCTCATGGCCGCGATGGAACAACAGGATCGCCTTGCGCGGCCCGGCACCTGCCGTGGCCGGCCAGTGCCGATAGAAAAGCTCGACGCCATCATGGGTACTGAAGGTGTGCTGTTGCTGTTCGCGCATCGCAAAATCCTTATGCAGAAGGGAGAGATTGTTGTTCTTTGAGGCCCTGACGCACCCGGTTGACCAAGGTATAGGCGAGCAGGGCGGCGACCAGCCACATCACCGCCTCCACCCAACCGGCGCCGAGCCAGCCCAGCGCCACGCCAGTGGCCAACACCCCGAGCACGAACGCCCGATCACTCTTGCCCATGGGCCCGTCATAACGGCGCGACGCGCCCACCATCGGCCCCAGCACCCCGGCGTATTCGCTGAATACCGCAAGCAGCGCCACCAGCAGCACCGGTGCCAGGCTCACATCGGGGATCAATGCAAAGGGCAGGATCAGCGCGCTGTCGGCGATCACGTCGCACAATTCATTGAGATAAGCACCGAGGCGCGACTGTTGGCCGAATTCCCGGGCCAGCATGCCATCGACCGCATTGAGGGCCATGCGCACAATCATCCATAGCGGGATCAGCGCAAACAGCCAGAGGTGTTGGGCAAAGCCCGCAATCAACAGCCCCACCAGCAGGGAAACAACCCCGGCCAGCACGGTGATCTGGTTGGCGGTGGTGCCGTTGTCATAGAGGCGCTGCACGAGAGGCCGCAGCAGGTTTTGAAAACGCGGTTTGAGTTGGTAGATGGAAATCATGGGGGTGGCGCTTCCTTGTCCGTGAACCCGCGAAAAACTGTTCTGAAGTGTGCCGACTAATCGCAGCCGACACCAGTGATGGCTCGTGTTTATAGGGGGTTAGTCACTGTATTAAGCACGGCGCCGGTCGAATGTGGGAGCGGGCTTGCTCGCGAATGCGGTGTGCCAGACAGAATATCTTTTACTGACAAACCGCATTCGCGAGCAAGCCCGCTCCCACAAGGGATTTACGGTGCATTTGGATTGGGTGTTTCGAACAAAAATTTCACGCTTCGTGTTATATCGTAACGAATTGTGTGCAAGTGGGCGTTGAGCAGATGCAAGTGGATCTAGAGGCTGACGGGGCTTCGGTTGAAGGCCTCGCGCGTTTTCAGCAGGGGCTGTTCCACGCCCGTCGATTGCGCCAGGCCGGTATCGGCCTGACAACCCTGGCCCTCAGTGGTTGGATATTGGCGCTGTTCGTAGCGTTGTTTGCACCCTTGTCGATGTGGCCGGTGGTATTGATCAACTGCGCGTCGGCCTTGCTGCTGCTGGTGGCCGGCTTGCAGTCGGCCTGGTGGGTGGCCGATTGGCGTGCCCAGGCGCTGGAAGCGCCGAGCGGTGAAGCGATCGAACAATCCATCGAGCCCACACCCTGGCATAAGGGCCTGATCAACCGGTTCGGCAACGGCCTGTTGGCGCAGATTGGCGCACCTGTGCTGTGGTTGGGCGGCTGGTCGTTGCTGGCGCTGGTCAGCATCCTCCAGTTCTGGAACCTGGGGTTGCCCGCTGCTGCCATCGGGCAATCGGCAAGTATTGGCGCAGCGCTCGCCTTGGCCCTGGCGTTTGGCCTGCTGGTATTCGAACGCCGCCTGGCCCAGGAAACCGCTGCCCAATGGCCGGAAGCCTCACAGTTGGCGCAGTTGAGCCGGATGGCAATTATCTGCCTGGTGCTCAGCGCGATCTGCCTGCTGTTTGCCAACGCGGAGTCGGTCTGGCCGCTGCGCCTGGCGACACTTATCGGGCTGCTGCCGGCGCTGGTGGCGCTGGAATTTTTGCTCAGGGGCGTGCTCTCGCTGTTCAGCCCGCGCCAGCCGCGCCTCGAACCGCGCTTGATGGCGCAGAGTTTCATTGCTGGCCTGCTGCGTTGGCCGCCGCAGCCCTTGCTGGCGTTGCAGCATGAGTTGCACAACCGCTTTGGCATCGACCTGCGCCAGATTTGGGCCTTTACCTACATGCGCCGAGCGTTTTTCCCGGTGCTGCTGGTGGTGCTGGCAGTAGGTTGGGCGCTGACCGGTGTGCATGAAGTGCCCCTGCAAGGCCGTGGGATTTATGAGCGCTTTGGTAAACCAGTCGAGGTGTTCGGCCCCGGCCTGCATGCGGGCTTACCGTGGCCGTTGGGCCGCGTACTGAATGTTGAAAAAGGTGTGGTGCATGAGCTGGCGACCAGCGTCAGTGACGCCGCCACACCGGAGCTGGCCGCAGCCGAAGGCCCGGCGCCGTTGATCGCCAACCGCCTGTGGGACGCCAGCCATGTGAATGACAAATCCCAGGTCATTGCCAGCAGCAGCGGCGACAAGCAGGGCTTCCAGATCGTCAATATGGACGTGCGCTTTGTCTACCGCATCGGCCTCACCGATCAGGCTGCGCTTGCCGCCACCTACAACAGCGCGGATATCCCGACCCTGATCCGCAGCACCGCCAGCCGCATCCTGGTGCACGATTTCGCGTCGCGCACCCTGGATGAATTACTCGGGGAAGAGCGCACCAGCCTCGCCGACGAGATTGGCCGCAGTGTGCAAGCCGACCTGCAAACCCTCGACAGCGGTGTGGAAATCCTCGCCACGGTGGTCGAAGCGATCCATCCGCCGGCTGGGGCCGCCAACGCTTATCACGGTGTGCAAGCCGCGCAGATTGGCGCCCAGGCGCTGATTGCCCGTGAACGCGGTGCCGCCAGCGAGCAGACCAACCAGGCGCGGCTTAAAGCCAGCACTGCTCGCGATCAGGCCCAGGCCAGTGCCCGCGAAGTGAATGCCGGCGCCCAAGCAGCGAACCTGCGCTTTGCCGCCGAACAAAAAGCCTACGCCGCTGCGGGCCAAGCCTTCGTGCTGGAACAGTACCTGGGCCAACTGAGCCAGGGCCTGGCCCAGGCCAAGCTGCTTATTCTGGATCATCGTTTGGGCGGCTCCGGTGCGCCGACGATCGATCTGCGTTCTTTTACCTTGCCCGCCGACCCGTCGGCGCCGCGCAAAGCCGTTCAATAAGGAGTCTGTCTGTTGAGCGCTCATTCCCACGATCATGATCACGGTCATCACCACCATCACGGCCACCATCATCACCATCACGGCGATGAGCAGGCGGCCGGGCCTTTTCCCTGGCGGCGCATGGCGTGGGCGGTGTTGCTGGTGCTGTTTGCCGTGGCAGCGGCAAGCCTGGTGCAAGTGCGTTCCGGCGAGGCCACGGTGATTACCCGCTTCGGCAACCCCGCGCGCGTGCTGCTGGCGCCGGGCCTGGGCTGGCGCTGGCCGGCACCGTTCGAAGCGGCGATCCCGGTGGACCTGCGCCTGCGCACCACCTCCAGCGGCCTGCAGGATGTGGGCACCCGCGATGGCTTGCGGATTATCGTGCAGGCCTATGTGGCGTGGCAGGTGCAGGGCGATGCCGACAACGTGCAACGCTTTATGCGTGCAGTGCAGAACCAGCCGGATGAGGCGGCGCGACAGATTCGCACCTTTGTCGGCTCGGCGTTGGAAACCACGGCGGCCAGTTTCGACCTGTCCAGCTTGATCAATACCGACGCCAGCCAAGTGCGCATTGCCGATTTTGAAGCGCAGTTGCGCCAGCAGATTGATCAACAATTGCTCACCACCTACGGCGTGCGCGTGGCGCAGGTCGGCATCGAGCGCTTGACGTTGCCCTCGGTGACCCTCACCGCCACGGTTGACCGCATGCGCGCCGAGCGTGAAACCATCGCCACCGAACGCACCGCCGTGGGCAAGCGCGAAGCGGCGCAGATCCGCTCCGCTGCCGAGCGAGATGCGCGCATCATGCAGGCCGATGCCACCGTGAAAGCCGCCGACATCGAAGCGCAGTCGCGGGTTGAAGCCGCGCAGATTTATGGCCGCGCCTACGCTGGCAATCCGCAGCTGTACAACCTGCTGCGTTCGCTGGATACCCTGGGCACGGTGGTCACGCCGGGGACCAAGATCATCCTGCGCACCGACGCCGCGCCTTTTCGCGCCCTGGTGGATGGGCCGAAGGACCTGCAGCCATGAGCGAGCCTGACAGCCCGGACAGCCCGTGGATCCAGGCCGGGCGCCTGACGTTCCTGGCACTCTACGCGGTCACCGTATTGGCGGCGTTGGCCTGGGCCTTTTCCAATGTGCGCCAGATCGACCCGCAGAATCGCGCGGTGGTCCTGCATTTCGGCGCCCTCGATCGCATTCAGAATGCCGGATTGTTGTTGGCCTGGCCGCAGCCTTTCGAACAAGTCGTCCTGCTGCCAGCCGCCGACCGGGTGATCGAACGCCGGGTGGAAAACCTGCTGCGTTCCGATGCGGCGCTTCAGGCCGATCGCGTGGCCAGTTTCGCCACGCCGTTGAGCGATGCCCTGGCCGGTTCCGGCTACCTGTTGACGGGCGATGCCGGGGTGGTGCAGTTGGACGTGCGGGTGTTCTACAAGGTGACCGAGCCCTATGCCTTCGTGTTGCAGGGCGACCACGTGCTGCCGGCCCTGGATCGACTGGTGACGCGCAGCGCCGTGGCCCTCACCGCTGCGCGGGATCTGGACACCATCCTCGTAGCCCGCCCGGAACTGATCGGCAGCGACAATGGCGCCGCCGAACGCCGTGAGCGGCTGCGCGGCGACCTGGTGCAGGGCATTAATAAACGCCTGGCGGAGTTGGCGGCCAGCGGTTTGGGGCTGGGTATCGAAGCCACCCGCGTCGATGTGCAATCGAGCCTGCCAGGGCCTGCGGTGAATGCGTTCAACGCGGTACTGACCGCCAGCCAGCAAGCCGATAAAGCCGTGGCCAACGCCCGCACTGAAGCGGAAAAACTCACCCAGACCGCCAACCAGGCGGCTGACCGCCAGGTGCAAGTCGCCCATGCCCAGGCCAGCGAGCGCTTGGCCAATGCCCAGGCGCAGACCGCTACCGTTGCCAGCCTGGCCCAGGTCAAAGACCCCGGTTTGCTGTTGCGCCTGTACCGTGAACGCCTGCCGAAGATTCTCGGCCAGGCCGGTTCAGTGACCACTGTCGATCCCAAAGACGACTCCCGCTTGATCATCCAGGGAGCCGAGCAATGAGCGCACCCATGCTGACCTCTGCCGAACAGCGCAGCGCTGCCCGGCAATTGACCTTGGCGATGCTCGCCCTGGGCTTGCTCGTGCTGGGCCTGGTGTGGCGCTGGCTCGCGCCGGACCAGAGCGGCGTCAGCCAGCTGCTGCTGGGCGTGGCTTCGCTGTTGGTGGCGGTGCCGGTGATGCGTTCAGCCTGGTACAGCCTGCGCTTTCCGAGCCTGCACGGCATCACCGACCAATTGATCGCCCTGGCCATGCTCGGCGCCTGGGCCACGGGTGATCTGCTCACCGCCGCGTTGCTGCCGATCATCATGATCTTTGGCCATGTGCTGGAAGAGCGCAGCGTGATTGGCTCCCAGGAAGCGATCCATGCCCTGGGCAAACTCACCCGCAGCCACGCACGCCTGGTGCAGGCAGACGGGACCATCACCGAAGTGGATAACGGCTCCTTGAACACCGGCGATATCGTCGAAGTGCGTGCCGGTGACCGCGTGCCGGCCGATGGCGTGGTGTTATCCGGCCAGGCGAGCCTGGACACGGCGCCGATCACCGGCGAGTCGGTGCCGTTGGAAGCCAGCGTGGGCGTGCAGGTGTTTGGTGGGGCGATCAACCTCGATGGTCTGCTGCGCCTTGAAGTCACGCGCACCGGTAACGAATCGACGTTGGGCAAAGTCATTGCGCTGATGCAGAACGCCGAGCGGTCCAAGCCGCCGATCACCCGGCTGCTGGAACGCTACGCCGGCAGCTACATGGTGCTGGTGTTGCTGCTGGCGGCCGTCACCTGGTTTGTCACCAATGACGCCCAGGCGATGCTCGCGGTGCTGGTGGCAGCGTGCCCCTGTGCCTTGGTGTTGTCGGCACCGGCCACGGCGATTGCCGGGATCGCCGTGGCGGCGCGCCATGGCATCCTGATTCGCAGCTCGGCGTTCCTGGAAGAACTGGCCGACCTGACATCGCTGGTGGTCGACAAGACCGGCACCCTGACCTTTGGCACCCTGCGCTTGCAGTCCATCGAGACCCGCGCGCCGGATCGCCAAAAGCTGCTGAACCTGGCGGCCAGCCTCGGTTCGGCAAGCAGTCACCCGGTCAGCCGAGCGTTGGCAGGGTTGGCGACCCAGGAGCAGATGCTGGTGCTTAGCGACATCCGCGAGCGTCAGGGCTTGGGCGTGGTCGCCCAGACCGAGCAGGGCGAAGCGGCGCTGGGACGGCCGGAGTTATTTGAACAGTTGGGCATCGTCACCACCGCCGTGCCCACCCATGATGGCCCGATTGCCGGGCTGGCGTTGAACGGCGAGTTCCTCGCCTGGCTGCTGTTGGCCGACAGCGTCAAACCCGAAGCGCGCCAGGCCCTGCAAGAGCTGCGTGACTTGGGCCTGGGCCGCCAACTGCTGCTGACCGGCGACCGCCAAAGCGTGGCCGACAGCCTGGCGCTGGACGTGGGCATCAGTGATGTCGAAGCCCAAGCGCTGCCGGAAGACAAGCTCAACCGCGTGCTGGGCGAAATCAGCAGTGGCTTCAGGCCAATGGTGGTGGGCGATGGCATCAACGACTCCCTGGCGCTCAAGGCCGGTGTGGTCGGTGTGGCCATGGGCGCGGGCGGTGCGGACATCGCCCTGGCCTCGGCGGACGTGGTGCTGATCGGCAGCGACTTGCGCCGCCTGGGTACCTGTGTGCGCTTGAGTCGCCAGTGTCGGCAGACGTTGCAGGTCAACGTGATCATTGGCTTGGGCTGGACGCTGGCCATTGTGGTGTTCGCCGCATTTGGCTGGTTGGGGGCGGCGGGTGCGATGATCGCGGCGGTGCTGCACAACCTCAGTACCCTGCTGGTACTGGGTAACGCTGGGCGTTTGCTGCGCTTCCAGGAGCCGCTGTTGAAGCTCGACGAATAATTTCAGAAATATTTGCTCATGGCTGTAACGCCGATAGGGGGCCTCACTCTAGTGCTGTGTCGAGACTGAACAATCCGTTCGGACCGGCTCCACTACTGATCATGAGGAATACAACAATGAGCATTAAATCCGCTGCTGCTGGTGCCGCCCTCGCAATGGCCGCTGCTTCTCTGTTCGCAGGTGTGGCCACTCAGGTACAAGCTGCAGACGCCACCGTTCACTGCTACGGCGTGACCTCCTGCAAAGGCATGAACGACTGCAAAACCAAGGAGCACGCGTGCAAGGGCCTGGGCGAGTGCAAAGGGATGGGCTTCAAGGCCATGACTCAATCGGCCTGCGACGCCGCTGGCGGTAAAGTCGGCGAGTAACCGGCAAACGAGTGCAACCGCGGCGGCTGCCTGCCACCGCTGCGGACACTTTGCCCAGGAGTGAGTCATGTCCGCGTCCCTTCCAAGTCTGGGTTACGGCCTGGGTTTACGCAGTGAGTACTACCACCAGATCCTTGAACAGTCGCCGGCCGTGGATTGGTTCGAAGTGATCTCCGAAAATTACTTGGTACAGGGCGGCAAGGCCTTGTACTACCTGGATGCGATAGCCGAACGTTACCCCTTGGTGATGCACGGTGTGTCGTTGTCCATCGGCGGGCCGCATGCCCTCGATATGGATTACCTGAACCACATCAAACAGCTCGCAGAGCGCATTCAGCCGGCATGGATTTCCGATCACCTGTGCTGGAGCCGCGGTAGTGCGCACCAGCTACATGACTTGTTGCCCCTGCCTTACACCGAAGAAAGCCTTTACCACGTGGCCGACCGTGTACGTCAGGTGCAGGACGTGTTGCAGCGCCCGCTGGTGCTGGAAAACGTCTCCAGCTATGTGCGTTCCAAGGCGGATGAATTCACCGAGTGGGAGTTCCTCAACGCCTTGGCCCACCTGAGCGGCTGCCAGTTGCTGCTGGACGTCAACAACGTCTACGTCAGCGCACGTAACCATGGTTTTGATGCCTGGACCTTCATTCGCAACCTGCCACCCGAAAGCATTCGTCAGCTGCATTTGGCGGGGCATATGGACTATGGCGACTATGTGGTCGATACCCATGACCATCCAGTGTGCGACCCGGTGTGGGCGCTGTATCAGCAAACTTTGGAGCATTTGGGGCCGGTGTCGACCTTGCTGGAACGCGATGACCATTTTCCGCCCTTCGAAGAGTTGCTCACCGAGTTGAACAAAGCCCGTGAGTTGGGTGCCAGCGCCTTGGCCCGGAGAGTGTTATGCGCCTGATCGACTGGCAGTTGGCGTTTGAACAGCATCTATTATCCGAAGCGCCCGCGGCCAACAGCGGCTTTGCCGCCACCTTGCTGGGAGGGCCGACATTGGATGTGGACACCGGCCTGGCGATTTACCACAACGCTTACCTGTCGCGACTGCAAGAGGTGCTGCGCCATGACTTCGGTGCCATCTGGTATTGGCTTGGAGATGAGGAGTTTTGCTCACTGACCGAGTCCTACATCCGCCGTTATCCGTCGGCCCATTACAGCGTGCGCTGGGTGGGCGAGCGCTTTGCGATGTTTATCGTTGAGCATCTGATGGCTGCGCAAAGTGCGCCTTTGGCTGAGTTGGCACGCCTGGAGTGGGCGTTTACCTTGGCGTTTGACGCACCTCAGGGGGAGCCGCTGACCCTCAATGATATGGCGCACCTGGCGCCTGAGGACTGGCCGACCTTGCGGGTTGCGCTGGCGCCTTCGGTGCAGCAACTGCTTTGCCGTTTCAACACGGTGGCGATCTGGCGAGCCAGCAAGGATGAATCCGGCTTCCCCGGCAGCCAGGCGCTGGACCCGGCGCAAATCTGCCTGGTGTGGCGCTACGAGAACCGCTGCCACTACCGCAGCCTGGACGCTGCTGAAGCCTGTGCACTGTCGGGCATGGTGACCATGGGTTGGAATTTTTCAGAACTGTGTACTGAGCTCGCGGTCACTTATGCAGAGGGGGCGTCGCTGCAAGCGGCCACTTGGCTGAAACAGTGGATCCAGGATGGTTTGCTCGAGCGCCGCGCGCCATAGAAGGAGGTTATTCATTCGATAGCTTCCTACTTTGTTGGGCATGGTCTACCCTCACAGCAGACGTCTGAAACAAGGGGGGATTACTCATGCTCGCGCAACTTCCACCGGCCTTACAGAATCTTCAGCTACCGCTGCGTCTTCGACTCTGGGACGGCCATGAATTCAACTTGGGCCCTGAGCCCAGTGTCACCATCGTGGTCAAGGACCCCACGGTTGTATCTAGGCTGACCCATCCAACGCTCGACTCACTGGGCGAAGCCTTCGTCGAGGGTAAGCTGGAGCTGGAAGGCTCCATCACCGAAGTGATCAGGGTATGTGACGAGTTGAGTCACGCCTTGGTCGATGACGACGAGGAGAGTCGTCCGGTGCGCTCGATCCACGACAAGGCCACTGACGCCGCGGCCATCTCCTACCATTACGACCTGTCCAACGAGTTCTACCAGCTATGGCTGGACCAGGACATGGCCTACTCCTGCGGTTATTTCGAAACTGGCAGCGAGTCGATCGACCAGGCCCAACAAGACAAATTCCGCCACCTGTGCCGCAAGTTGCGGCTGCAGCCGGGTGAGTATCTACTCGATGTGGGCTGTGGCTGGGGCGGGCTGGCGCGCTATGCCGCGCGGGAGTTCGGGGTCAAGGTGTTCGGTATCACCTTGAGCAAGGAACAACTGGCGCTGGCCAAGGAGCGGGTGAAAGCCGAAGGCCTGGAAGACCAGGTTGACCTGCAATTACTCGACTACCGCGACCTGCCCCAGGACGGCCGTTTCGACAAAGTGGTAAGCGTGGGCATGTTCGAACACGTCGGCCACGCCAACCTGGCGCAGTACTGCCGGACCCTGTTCGGCGCAGTGCGTGAAGGTGGCCTGGTGATGAACCATGGCATTACCGCCAAGCACACCGACGGCCGCCCCGTAGGCCGTGGCGCCGGCGAGTTTATCGAGCGCTACGTGTTCCCTAACGGCGAACTGCCGCACCTGGCGATGATGACCGCCCAGATCAGTGAAGCAGGGCTGGAAGTGGTCGATGTCGAAAGCCTGCGTATGCATTACGCCCGCACATTGGACCATTGGAGCGAACGCCTGGAAGACAACCTGGAAGCAGCGGCGAAGATGGTGCCGGAACAGGCGCTACGCATCTGGCGGCTGTACCTGGCCGGTTGCGCTTATGCGTTTGCCCGAGGCTGGATCAACCTGCACCAGATACTGGCAGTGAAACCCCATGCCGATGGCGGGCATGAACTGCCGTGGACGCGGGAAGATCTCTACCGCTGATCACGCTCAAAACTGTAGGAGCGAGCTTGCTCGCGAAAAACGTCAACGATAACGCGTACTTGCTGAATGAACGCGGCGCTTGTGAGTTTTTCGCGAGCAAGCTCGCTCCTACATTAATTTTGTGTTGGCGGTTAGAGGATGGGGGAGATCAAGCGCGCAATGCGCATCCCCAGTTGTTGCAGGCGACGGGTCTCGCGACTTTCTTGCTGGCTGACTTCATGGGCCAGGGCAAAGTCATCCAGCAACATCTGTTCAACCTGGCTGGCGAAGGCTTCATCCACCGTCAGCAGCATTACCTCAAAATTCAGCCGGAACGAACGGTTGTCCATGTTGGCGCTGCCAATGGCGCTGATTTCGCTGTCCACCAACACCACCTTCTGATGCAAAAAGCCTGGCGTGTAGCGAAACACCCGCACGCCCGCTCGCACCGCTTCGTTGGCGTACAGGCTGGATGCGGCATATACGATGCGGTGGTCGGGCCGTGACGGCAGCAGCAGGCGCACATCGACTCCGCGCAATACCGCCAGGCGCAGGGCGGCAAACACCGCCTCGTCGGGGACGAAGTACGGGCTGGTGATCCACACCCGCTCGGTCGCGGCATGGATGGCCTCGACGAAAAACAGCGAGCAGGTTTCATAAGGGTCCGCTGGCCCACTGGCGAGCAACTGGCAGAGCACGCCGTCTTCCGGGTAGGCGTCCGGCAGGATCAGCGGCGGCAGTTCCCGTGCGGCCCAGAACCAGTCCTCGGCAAACGACTCCTGCAGGCACGCCACCACTGGGCCTGTGACCTGCACATGGGTATCGCGCCATGGCGCCAACGGCGGCTTTTTACCCAGGTATTCGTCACCCACGTTGTGCCCGCCGACAAACCCGGTGATGCCGTCCACCACCACGATCTTGCGATGGTTACGGAAGTTGACCTGGAAGCGATTAAGCCAGCCACTGCGGGTGGCGAATGCCTTGACCTGCACGCCAGCGTCACGCAGCGCTTGCACATAACGATGGGGCAGGGCGTGGCTGCCGATGCGGTCGTACAACACGTAAATAGCCACGCCCTGGGCGGCTTTTTCCTTCAGCAGAGCCTGCAATTGGCGGCCTAGTTCATCATCGTGAATGATGAAGAATTGGAACAGCACGGCGGTCTTTGCGTTACGGATAGCCTCAAAGATCGCGCCGAAAGTGGCATCGCCATTGATCAACAGGCGCACTTCATTGTTGGCCAGGCACGGCATGCGCCCCAGCTTGGGCATGGCGCGCAGGGAGGCGTAGGCGCTGGAGTTGCGCGCCGCGAGCGCTTCCTCCACCCACGGGCGCCAGTTCAATTCGGTGATGGCCGTGTGCATTTCCTGGTTGGCCTGGCGACGGGCCTGGATGTACGCGTCGAACGTGCTGCGGCCGAAAATCAGGTAGGGGATCAGCGTCAGGTAGGGCATGAACATCAGTGACAACGCCCAGGCGATCGAGCCTTGTGCGGTGCGCACGGTCAGTACTGCGTGGATCGCGGCGAGCGTTCCGAGAAAGTGCAGCGTGGCAATGACGTAGGCGAGCAAGTGCGGGCCAAAGAAATCCATGAACGACGTAACTCCGGGCAGTCCAGTGCGTAACAGACCATGAACGGCTGTGAATGTCGCTATTTTATTTGCCATGCAACACTGGCTGCTTTACGACGTCTAACGCCCACAATTACCCAGGAGTTACCCGATGAATGCTCGTCTGCTTGGTTTGGCCATGGTTGTTGGTTTGTCGCTGCCTGTGGCGGCGCAGGCGCAGATGCTGGCGCCGGGCTTGTGGGAATTGACCACCAGCAATATGAAAGTCGATAACCAGGACCTGCCGGACTTGTCGCTGATCCTCGGTCAACTCAAGCAACAGATGACCCCTGAACAGCGCGCCATGCTCGAAAAACAAGGCATCAACATGGCCGGTAAAGGCGTACAGGTGTGCCTGACCCCGGCTCAGGTGGCCTCCGATTCGATCCCCCTGACCGACCCTCAATCGGGCTGCAAACAGGAGGTCACCGACAAGAGCGGCAACCAGTGGAAGTTCCGCTTCAGCTGCCCGAAAGCCCAAGGCACTGGCGTGGCAACGTTCCAGAGCCAGAAAGAATTCACCACCAGCGTCAACGGTACCTTCAATGCCACCGGGATCCAGCAGAAGGGTAGCCTGGACAGCCACGCCCAGTGGCTGGGCAACGATTGCGGTTCGGTCAAACCCCGCGCTTAACGCCCAAACTGCAGGGGCAAGCCCTGGCAACTGTTGACCACCTGGCCGTTGTGCCAGGCCAGGTGGCCGCTGACCAGTGTGGTACTCACGCTGTGGCGAAAGCTGCGCTCTGCAAAGGGTGTCCAGCCGCAGCGGGCGAGAATAGGCTGGCTGTTGACCGGCTTGCCGGCAGGCTCCGGTTTGATCAGTACCAGGTCGGCCCAATAGCCTTCGCGCACGTAGCCGCGATCAGCAATGGCAAACAGGTCGGCCACGCGGTGGCTGGTCTTGGCTACCAAAGTGGTCAGGGGCAAATGCCCGTCGGCCACCAACTCCAGTAACGCCGGCAGGGCATGCTGCACCAAAGGCAAGCCCGAAGGCGCTTGCCGATAGCCCAACTGTTTTTGCGCCCAAGTATGCGGCGCATGGTCGGTGCCAATCACATCCAGACGATCACTCAATAACGCCAGGCGCAGCGCGTCGCGGTCGGCCCGGGTCTTGATCGCCGGGTTGCATTTGATCTGGTGACCGAGGCGATGGTAATCGCGGTCATCGAACAGCAGGTGGTGCAGGCAGACCTCGGCGGTGATGTGCTTGTCGGCCAGGGGCTTGTCTTCGAACAACGCGAGTTCGCGAGCGGTGGTCAGGTGCAACACATGCAGACGCGTGCCATGGCGTTTGGCCAATTCCACGGCAAACGATGACGAGCGATAACAGGCCTCGGCATCGCGGATCAGCGGATGAGCCACGGCGGGAATATGCTCGCCGAAGCGTTCGCGCAGGCGCTGCTCGTTGGCCAGGATGCTCGGCGTGTGCTCGCAATGAGCGAGCAGAATGGTTGGCACCTCGGCAAACAGGCGCTCCAGAATGCGCGGGTCGTCCACCAGCATATTGCCGGTGGAGGCGCCCATGAACACTTTGACCCCCGCCACTTCACGAGGAGCGAGGGCCGCGACGATGTCGAGGTTGTCGTTGCTCACGCCGAAATGAAAGCCGTAGTTGGCCACTGAGTGCAGTGCGGCGCGGCGCTTTTTATCGGCCAGGGCGTTCAGGTTCAGGGTGGCCGGGCTGGTGTTGGGCATGTCCATGAAGCTGGTGATACCGCCGGCCACTGCCGCGCGGGATTCGCTGTAGAAGCTGCCTTTTTCCGGCGCGCCGGGTTCGCGAAAGTGCACCTGGTCGTCGATCATCCCTGGCAGTAGCCACTGGCCGTTGGCATCGATTTCCACCGGTTCGTTATCGCCTTGAATGCTGGCGGCAATCTTGTCGATACGACCATTGGCGATCAGTACGTCGGCGTCGAATACCTGGCCCTCGTTGACCAGGCGGGCGTTGCGGATCAGCAGGCGGCTCATGGTTCAGAACTCGTTTTGCAGGGCTTTGTAGCCGCGCACCAGGTCGACGTTGGTACGTGCCACGTCTTCGGAAAACTCCGAGGCGCTGACACTCACCGGCGGGAATTGCGACAAGTCGGTGTTGGGGCCGATACGCGTCGTGGAGGGCACGTAGAAAGCGGCGGGCAGGTCGCGGCCGTCGACCACCGAGTTGTGGCGCACCACGCACCCATCGCCCACGGCGCAATTGAACAGCACGCTGTTGAAGCCAATAAACACGCGGTCGCCCACTGTGCAGGGGCCGTGGACGATGGAGCGGTGAGCGATGGAGGTGAATTCGCCGATGGTCACCGCTGCGCCGGACTTGGAGTGGATGACCACGCCGTCCTGGATGTTGGAGTTGGCGCCGATGGTGATCGGGTCCATGGCGCCGCTGGCATCGACTTCGTCGGCGCGGATCACTGCGTAGGGGCCGACGAATACGTTCTCGCCGATGATGACTTTGCCGCAGATGATCGCGGTCTTGTCGACGTAGGCCGATTCGGCAATCACCGGTAGATCGCCCGAAGGATTTTTGCGGATCATGGCTGGCTCAGTGCGGCGCACAGGGTGTTGAGGTTGTATTCGAACAGCCCGATGAATGTGCTGGCCGGGCCTTCTGCGGCGAGGGCGTCGGAGTACAGCGTGCCACCGATCTGTGCGCCGCTTTCGTCAGCGATCTGCTTGAGCAGGCGCGAGTCTTTGATGTTTTCCATGAACACGGCTTTGACCTTGTCCTTGCGAATCTGGGTGATCAATGCGGCAACTTCAGCGGCCGAAGGGTCACGTTCGGTGGACAAGCCCTGGGGCGCGAGGAACTGGATACCATAGGCTTGGCCCAGGTAACCGAAAGCGTCATGGGAAGTGACGATGCGGCGGTTACCCGGTGGCAGGGCGCCGAACTTGGCCTTGGCCTCGTCCAGCAGGCTATGGATTTGCTTGAGGTAGGCCTGGCTGTTGCGCAGGTAGGCGGTTTTGTTGGCAGGGTCGGCGGCCACCAGGGCCTTGGTGATGTTGCTCACATAAATCTCGGCATTGGCCAGATTGTGCCAGGCGTGCGGGTCGGGAATGGTTTCGCCATCCTCGTCCATGGTGTGGGAAATCACACCTTTGCTAGCGGTGACCACCGTTGCCTTGGTTTCGGTGCTGGTGACCAGGCGGTCCAGCCACGGCTCGAAACCGAGGCCGTTTTTGATGATGACCTTGGCCTTGAGCAGTGCCTTGGCGTCGTCCGGCGTGGGTTCATAGGTATGGGCATCGGCATCCGGGCCGACCATGTTGCTGATCTGGATATGCTCGCCACCGATCTGGTGGGTGATGTCATCGAGAATACTGAAGCTGGTGACCACTTGGAGTTTGTCGGCGGCGTGGGCCATCGAAAGCGGCAGCAGCAGACTGAACAGCACGAGGAGAGCGCGCATCGGGAAACACCTCATTGGGATGTAAGCAAAGGCGGGCGGCGCAACAAACCGTGCACCGGACCGAACACCACGGACAACAAATACCCAGCGCCCGCCACCAGCACGATGGCCGGGCCGCTGGGCAGTGAGTAGTAGAACGACAGCAGTAGGCCCAACCACACCGACAGGCATCCCAGCAGCGCCGATACCGCGATCAGCACTGGAAGGCGTCGACTCCAGAAGCGTGAGGCGATGGCCGGCAACATCATCAAGCCGACCACCATCAACGCGCCGATCGCCTGGAAGCCGATCACCAGGTTCAGCACCACCAGGGTCAGGAACACGCCATGGGCGAGGGGGCCGAGGCGGCTGACGGTTTGCAGGAACAGCGGGTCGAGGGTGTCCAGCAGCAGCGGTCTGTAGATCAGCGCTATGGCGATCAGGCTGAAACCCGAGACCCAGAGCATGCAGGTCAGGGTGGTTTGATCCACGGCCAGGGCGGAGCCGAACAGCAGATGCAGCAGGTCCAGGCGCTTGCCGGCAAGACCCAGGATCAGCACGCCGGCGGCCAGAGAAATGGGGTAGATGGCGGCGAGGCTGGCGTCTTCGCGCAGGCCGGTGCGGCGGGTGATCCACGCGGCCAAGCCGGCCATGCTCAGGCCCGCCCCCAGGCCGCCGAGGGTCAGCGCGGGCAGGCTCAGCCCGGCGAACCAGAAACCCAGGGCGGCGCCGGGCAGGATGCCGTGGGCCACCGCATCACCGATCAGGCTCATGCGCCGCAGGATCAGAAACACTCCTAGCGGCGCGGTGCTGCAAGCCAGTACCAAACCGCCGATGAGTGCGCGGCGCATAAAGACGAACTCATGAAACGGCATCCATAAGTGGGCAGTGAAGTGCATTCAGGCCACCTGCATCTGCGGTTGCGGGCGGATCAGCTCTTTGCTGGGGCCGAATACGCAGCCGGTGTTTTTGATCTGCAGTACGTGCTGGGTGTGGTGACGTACGGAGGCCAGGTCATGACAGACGATCACCAGGGTGCGGCCTTCGTTGTGCCAGGCATGGATGTGTTTCCAGCACAGCGCCTGGCCGTCCTCATCGAGGGCGGCGTGAGGTTCATCGAGCAGCAGGACAGGTGCGTCGGCCAGGCTCATGCGTGCCAGCAGGGCGCGCTGCAATTCGCCGCCGGACAACGCCATCAACGGTCGGTGTTCCAAGCCAGTCAGGCACCAGTCTTCGAGTACTGCTTGCAGGCGTTGGCTGCGTTGTTGCGCGGTGTGCCGGTTGCCCCAGAAACCGGCAGCGACCAGCTCTTGCAGGCTGATGGGGAACTGGCGGTCCAAGTGTTGCTGCTGGGGCAGGAAGGCCAGGCCGCCACGGCGTGGAACATCCACAATGACCTTTCCCTCCAGCGGTTTTTGCAGGCCGGCGATGACTTTGAGCAGGCTGCTCTTGCCTGTGCCGTTGGCGCCGATGATGCCGGTGAGGCTGCCTTTTTCCAGGGTCAAATCCAGTGCCGGGGTGAGCGGTTGCCCGGGGACACCCCAGCGCAAAGAGTTACAGGTGATCATGCAAAGTCTCTCGTCCAGCGGCTTTCAGCCACGGCATCGTGCGCGTGCAGGCTTTCGGCGTGGATCACTTTGAGGTGGAAGGCTTTGATGGCATCCGAGCGTTTCAAGGCGAGGTTCAGGCGGCGTGCGGCGTCTTCGCAGAACATCAGGTTCTGCCCGTTGGCCAGGGCGAAGGCTTGTTCGTCTGCGCGTTTCACCGCAGTTTGTACGGCGGTGCCGAGCGCGGCTTCGGCAGCGTTGATCAAGTCGACTATTGGCAGGTCAGTACCTTGCAGGTGGACGTGCAACTGCGCGCTGCTGCGCTGGCTATGGGGTGTGGCGACGATGCCGTCGGCACTGCCGAGCCAGGCCAGCACCGCTTCATGCTGTAACGGCGTGTTGGCGAAATCATCCACAAATTGCTGCTGAATCAACTGCCTGGCGAGGGCGGCGGAGCAAGGGCAGGTTGAGGAATAAGTAACGTCGATTTTTAGTTCCACGTGGAACATCTGGTTTTCCAGGCGCGCTTCGATGCTTACCGGGTAGGTCTTCCAGCCGGCTAACGGGCTGACCAGGGCGGGGCGTTTAAGCAGCAACTGGGTGTGGATGCGCAGGTAAGCGTTCTTAGATAAACCTTCATGTGTGTCGAGAAAACGCTGCAGTACATTACGCAGCAGTGCAGATGTCAGCGGCTGTTGATCGAGCATTTCCAGAGCCAGATACAGGCGTGACATATGAATGCCACGGGCCGTGCCGTCGTCCAGGCTTACGCCCGCATCAGCGGTGGCGGCCAGGTGTTGACCGTCAATCAGGATCGGCAAGGCGATGCCGCACATCCCCACCCAGTCGAGTGGCAAGGCTTGGCGTGAAGCCTGCGCGGCAATATCCGGCAGAGTCAGCGCGTTCATAAGCAGGTCCATCGTTGGAAATAATTCGACATGTTATAGTATAACAATACGAGCTACGATGAATTTTCTGCTCCAGCCTTTGTTCAGTCATATCGAGTAGGGACGCTCCTTTATCTGCGGTATATGCCATGCACCGACGTCAGCTCCTCAACCTGCTGCTGGTCAGCCCCTTGTTTGCCTTGCCTTTGGGGGCTCACGCCACGCAGATCCGCAATGCACGCCTCTGGCGCTCGGAGGACAAGCTGCGCCTGGTGTTCGACCTCAGCGGCCCGGTGCAATACAAGACCTTTTCCCTGACCTCACCTGACCGCTTGATCATCGACTTGAGTGGCGCTGGGCTCAGCGGCGACTTTTCCCAGTTGGCGTTGAAGAACAGTGGGATTACCTCGATCCGTTCCGGGCATTTCGGCAAGAGCGATACGCGCATCGTGCTGGACCTGGTCGAGCCCATGCAGCTCAACAGTTTCGTGCTGCCGCCCCAGGAGGGCCAAGGCCATCGCCTGGTGTTGGATTTGACCAACGCGACCCGTGCGCCCCGTCAAATCGCCGCTGAGCCGGCACCCTTGGTGGCGCCGGTAGACAAGGTGCATCCCAAGCGCGACATCATCGTGGTGGTCGACCCTGGCCATGGCGGCAAAGACCCAGGTGCCATTGGCTCCAAAGGCCAGCGCGAAAAAGATGTGGTGCTGTCGATTGCTCAGTTGTTGGCTAAACGCTTGAAGCGCGAAAAGGGTTTTGACGTAAAACTGGTGCGCAACGATGACTTCTTCGTGCCGCTGCGCAAGCGCGTGGACATCGCCCGTAAACACAAGGCCGATATGTTTATCTCGGTACATGCCGACGCCGCGCCACGGCTGACCGCGTCGGGCGCCTCGGTGTATGCATTGTCTGAAGGGGGCGCCACTTCGGCTACGGCTCGTTTCATGGCCCAACGCGAAAATGGCGCCGACTTGCTGGGCGCCACCACCTTGCTCAATCTGAAGGACAAGGACCCGATGCTGGCTGGGGTGATTCTCGACATGTCGATGAATGCGACCATCGCCTCCAGCCTTCAGCTGGGCAGCTCGGTATTGGGCAGCCTGCAAAACATCACCAGCCTGCATCAGAAACGTGTGGAGCAGGCCGGGTTCGCCGTGCTGAAGTCACCGGACGTACCGTCGATCCTGGTGGAGACGGGGTTCATTTCCAACGCGCGCGATGCCCAGCGGCTTGTCACGGCGCGTCATCAACAGGCGGTGGCGGATGGCCTTTTCGAAGGACTCAAGCGTTACTTTCAGAAGAACCCACCCATGAACAGCTACATGGCCTGGGTGCAGGCGCAGAAAAACAGCCAGGCCTAACAGCCGGTCATTCGGCTGCAGGTGAACTTGGCGCTGGCGCCGCCTGAGCTGGAGAACCGGTTGATGGTGGTCCAGCCCACGCGCCGCGTGTAGCCGACCCACGCCTCGCCATCCGATGCCAACCCGGTAAAGAACGTCAGTTGCCCATACCGGCTGTTGGTCTGCGCCCAATAGCGTTTGCCGATCACTTCGAAACCGCGCAGGTAGGTGGTGCTGCCGACGGTCGCCACGCTATAGGCATTGCCCAACGGGTCCACACACGCCAGCAGGTTGGCGCTGCGTGTGCACTTGGCCAACAGGCTGGGTGCCTGGGCGCAGGCAGGCCCGGCGACTGCCAATAGCAGCGCGCACAGCAGGTATTTCATCGAGGTTCTCAACATAGGCAGGTGACCAGCATTGCGCCCTTCGTCGCGGCGAGCAAGAGGGATTGGCTTATTTGTATTGTTATAATATAACATAAAAGCACAGCCCGACCCGCGAACCGCTTCCCATGACCGAACACGATCTTTTGGCCCAACCAGCGGCCGACTACATGAATGAGGCCCAGCAGCGCTTCTTCCGCGAACTGTTGCTGGCTCAGCGTGATGACCTGCAAGCCCGTATCGACGCGCAGTTCCAGGCGCTGCGCGAGCAGGAAACCAACAGCGACCTGGCGGATATCGGCTGTGCCGAAGAGCAACGCCAATGGCAACTGCGCCTGCTGGAGCGTGAAAAGAAGCTGTTGGACAAGATCGACGACGCCCTGGAATTGCTGGCCCGTGGCGAATACGGCTGGTGCCGTGAAACCGGCGAGCCCATCGGCCTGCAACGCCTGCTGCTGCGTCCCACCGCCACCTTATGTATCGAAGCCAAAGAACGTGAAGAGCTGCGCGAACGCCATAAACGGGCAGTTTGACCGGCCAACCTTGATGAGGAATACCTGATGCCCAATCGTCTCCCTGTGACCGTGTTGTCCGGCTTTCTCGGTGCCGGTAAAAGCACGCTGCTCAATTATGTCCTGCGCAACCGCGACAACCTGCGGGTGGCGGTGATCGTCAACGATATGAGCGAAATCAACATCGACGGCAGCGAAGTGCAGCGTGATGTCACGCTCAATCGATCGGAAGAAAAGCTGGTGGAGATGAGCAATGGCTGCATCTGCTGCACCTTGCGCGAAGACTTGCTTGAAGAGGTAGGAAAGCTCGCCAAGGAAGGCCGGTTCGATTACCTGCTGATCGAATCCACCGGTATTTCCGAACCTTTGCCCGTGGCCGAAACCTTCACGTTTCGCGATGAAAACGAGCAAAGCCTGGCCGACATTGCACGTCTGGACACCATGGTCACTGTGGTCGACGGTATGAATTTCCTGCTCGACTACCAGGCTGCCGAAAGCCTGGCTTCACGGGGCGAAACCCTCGGTGAGGAGGATGAACGCTCCATCACCGACCTGTTGATCGAACAGATCGAATTCGCCGACGTCATCCTGATCAGCAAGATTGACCTGATCAGCAGCCGCGAGCGCGAAGAACTGATGGCGATCCTCGAGCGCCTCAACGCCCAGGCGGAAATCATCCCGATGGTCATGGGCGAAGTGCCGCTGAACAAGATCCTCAACACTGGCCGTTTCGACTTCGAACGCGCCGCCCAGGCACCGGGCTGGTTGCAGGAGTTGCGCGGTGAGCATGTGCCGGAAACCGAAGAATACGGCATAGCGTCCACCGCTTACCGTGCGCGCCGGCCCTTCCATCCACAGCGCTTTTTCGACTTTATCGACCGCCCCTGGGTCAACGGCAAGCTGTTGCGCTCCAAGGGTTTCTTCTGGTTGGCCAGCAAACATCAGGATGCGGGCAGTTGGTCCCAGGCGGGTGGCTTGATGCGCCATGGGTTTGCCGGGCGTTGGTGGCGCTTTGTGCCGAAAAGCCAGTGGCCTCAGGACGAGGAAAGCGTGGCGGCGATCATGGCTAACTGGCAGCTGAGCACGGGTGACTGCCGTCAGGAACTGGTGTTTATCGGGCAAAACATCGACTTCGCCCAGATGCGTAGCGAGTTGGACGCCTGCTTGCTCAACGATGAAGAAATGGCCCTGGGTGTCGAAGGTTGGCGCCTGCTGCCCGACCCGTTTGGCCCTTGGTATGAGCAGGTCGCCTGATGTTGGCCCCGGTCATCCCCCTGCGCCCCGTCATCCGCCAGACACATGGGGAAACGCCGCTGGCGCTGTCCGATATCCTCAATGACGGCGTCAACCTGGCCATCTGGCAGCGCCACCTGCCCCTGCATATCGCTGAGTTTGGCGCTTTGCTGGTGGCGCTCAATGAACCCTTGGCCGAGTCCTTGGTGGTCGAGTTGGTTAGCGAAGACTCCGTGCCGAACTTGCAGGGTTTGGCGTCCAGCTGTCGCGATCTTGAAGGCTACGATGGGTTTATCGCCGATGTGTCGTGGCTGATCAGTGCATTCGCCTGCTTGCTGGGCGCCAAGCGCATCGGCGTGCGTCTACGGCTATTGGACAAGGCCATGTGCCCGCGTTTTCACGTCGATCACGTACCGGTTCGGCTGATCACCACCTACGCCGGTATCGGCAGCCAATGGTTGCGTGAAGGCGTCATGGACCGGCGCGCATTGAGCCAGGTGGATGCCGAGCCCACGGAGCGCATCGAGCAGATCCATTGCGGTGAGGTGGCGCTGCTTAAAGGCACCAAATGGCATGGCAATGAAGGGCATGGCCTGATCCACCGCTCGCCGGCGCTCAAGGCCGATGAACGACGGTTGATCCTGACGCTGGATTGGCTGGCATAACCGCGTAGGATCAAACGCTCTAAACGGCCTGAACCATGCCTCTTATGCTGCAGAACATTCCTACCCATGTGATTGCCGGGCCCTTGGGCGCCGGCAAGACCAGCCTGATCAAGCACCTGCTTGCCCAGCGCCCGGCCAACGAGCGCTGGGCGGTGCTGATCAACGAGTTCGGCCAGATCGGCCTGGATGCTGCCTTACTTACCCAGGACGATGACGGTATCGCCCTGGGCGAGGTGGCGGGCGGCTGTTTGTGTTGTGTGAACGGCGCACCGTTCCAGGTAGGGCTGGGCCGCTTGTTGCGTAAGGCCAAGCCGGACCGGCTGTTTATTGAACCCTCAGGCCTGGGCCATCCGGCGCAATTGCTCAAGCAACTGCGGCAGGCGCCATGGCAAGACGTGCTGGCCGTTCAGCCTTGCGTGCTGGTACTCGATGCCCAGGCTTTAGCAGCGGGCAGGCCATTGCCGCAGGCACAACAGGAGGCGTTGGCCAGTGCCGGTCTGCTGGTGTTGAACAAGGACGAGACGCTGACCGCGGGGCAATGTCAGGCGATTGAAGCGCAATTACCCGATTGCCCGCTCCATTGGACACGCCAGGCGCAGCTGCCACTCGACCGGTTGCCCGGTTTGAAAGCACAGGCCCAAGTAGCTGTGGATAATTTCGGCGTGCCTGAAGCGGTGGGGCAAATGCCGGCGATCTGGAGCGACCCGGGGCTGCCGATCTGTCTGAGTCAGAGCCAGGAGGGCGGCTGGAGCATCGGCTGGCGCTGGCACCCAAGCCAGCGATTCGATGTTAGCCGTCTGCATCAGTGGCTATCGAGTTTGGGCTGGCGCCGGGCCAAATTGGTTATCCACAGTGTTGACGGCTGGGTGTCCGCCAACGCGGTGGATAACAGTCCACTGCACTGGCAACCCAGCGCTTGGCGGCGCGATTCACGTGTTGAATTGATCTTCAGCGCACCACAGGACGTGGCCGCATTGCAGAGCGCCCTGGCAGCCTGCCGTTACTGATGTTTCTTGCTGGCGTGGTCCTGGCGCCACTGGCTCAATTCGATGATCTCGGCGCTGGGTAGCGGCTCCTTGGTTTCGAACGGGTAGGGCGCCAGTTCGATCTGCGCGCTGTGGGCGCCGAATTGGGTGATGACCCCGGCATGCCGGGTTTCTCCGGTTACCGTGAACTCGAAATTATAGATGCGCGCCAGGCGTCGGCGGCCATTGGCATCCTTGACGAAACCGATGCGTTTGAGCGCTACGGCACCGTCAAGCAGCTCGATATCGAGCTTGGCGCAATGCTGCTTGACCCGCGCCAACGCCCGTTCACGCAGGCCGTGGTTGTGCCAAACCCAGGCGGCGCCGGTTGCCAGCAGCATCAAGACGAAGATGTTTCCCAGGGTCAGCATTCCATGAACTCCAACAAAGTGAGCGCAGCTTAACTGTGTCGCCGGTCTGTCGTACAGGCTGCGTTTAGTCGCATACTGCTCGGCCAGAAATTCAACGGTTTTACGGAAATCTCCCGCATGAAACGTACACCTCACCTGCTTGCGATCCAGTCTCATGTGGTCTTCGGCCACGCCGGAAACAGCGCCGCCGTGTTCCCCATGCAGCGTGTCGGGGTGAATGTCTGGCCGCTCAACACGGTGCAGTTCTCCAACCACACCCAGTATGGACAGTGGGCGGGCGAAGTGTTGGCGCCGCAGCAAATTCCTGCGCTGGTAGAGGGTATTGCCGCGATTGGTGAGCTGGGCAATTGTGATGCGGTGCTGTCCGGATACCTGGGCAGTGCAGACCAGGGCCGCGCCATCCTCAGCGGTGTGGCGCGCATCAAGGCGATCAACCCCAAGGCGCTGTACCTGTGCGACCCGGTGATGGGCCACCCGGAAAAGGGCTGCATCGTGCCGCAGGAGGTCAGCGATTTCCTCTTGGATGAAGCCGCCGCCATGGCGGACTTCCTGTGCCCCAACCAACTGGAGCTGGACAGCTTTGCCGGGCGCAAGCCGCAATCGCTGTTCGATTGCCTGGCGATGGCCAAGGCATTGCTGGCGCGTGGGCCCAAGGCGGTGCTGGTCAAGCACCTGGATTACCCAGGCAAACTGCCAGAAGGGTTTGAAATGCTGTTGGTGACGGCTGATGGCAGTTGGCACTTACGTCGACCGCTGCTGGCGTTTCCGCGTCAGCCAGTGGGTGTGGGCGACCTGACGTCCGGCCTGTTCCTGGCGCGGGTACTGTTGGGCGATAGCCTGGTGGCTGCCTTTGAATTCACCGCCGCGGCTGTGCATGAAGTGCTGCTGGAAACCCAGGCCTGCGCCAGTTATGAACTGGAACTGGTGCGGGCCCAGGACCGTATTGCCCACCCTCGTGTGCGCTTCGAAGCCACACCGATCAGCCTGTAATGACACAGATCCCAATGTGGGAGCGGGCTTGCCCGCGATGACGGAGTCTCAGTCAAAGAGATGTCGACTGAACCACTGCTATCGCGGGCAAGCCCGCTCCCACATTTTGATTGGGTTTACAAATTACGGCGCGTCGGCTTTGATTTCCCGGTAGCGCTTTTCCAGTTCCTGGCGAATCTGACGACGCTGCTGAGCCTGCACAAAGCGGCGCTTGTCCTCGCTGTTCTGCGGCTGCAACGGCGGTACGGCGGCAGGTTTGCGCTGGTCGTCCACGGCCACCATGGTGAAGAAGCAGCTGTTGGTATGACGCACCGAACGTTCACGGATGTTCTCGGTCACCACCTTGATGCCCACTTCCATCGACGTATTGCCGGTGTAGTTGACTGACGCCAGGAAGGTCACCAGCTCACCGACATGAATCGGCTCGCGAAAAATCACCTGGTCCACCGACAGCGTGACCACATAACGACCGGCATAACGGCTGGCGCAGGCGTAGGCCACTTCGTCGAGGTACTTGAGCAGTGTGCCGCCGTGCACATTGCCAGAGAAATTGGCCATGTCAGGGGTCATCAGTACCGTCATCGACAGCTGGGCGTTTCCGGGTTCCATAGCACACTCACGGGTTGTAGGCATTGGTTGGGGGGGAAGGCACCTCTGCGGGTACTCATAGTCTTTGCAGCGCCATCCCTAACGGGACGCCGTCAGGCGGCTTGCCGTCACGCGCGCAGCGATCTGTTTCCATATATTGCACCGGCTTTCCAGCAGAAGTCGCGGTGTTACCCTTCAAAAGCCCTTCTCAGGGCTTTTCTTACGATCAAGGCAGACTTTTCCGACCCTTCAAAGGCGCGGCCGGAAGTGGGAAAAGCGCCTGCACCTCAAGGAGCCCCTCGCCATGCACGCCATCAGCTTTATCCAGGACTTGGCCGTGATCATGCTGGTGGCAGGGGTGGTCACCATCCTGTTTCACCGCTTCAAGCAGCCGGTGGTGCTGGGCTACATCGTTGCCGGCTTCATTATCGGCCCCCACACCCCGCCGTTTGGCCTGATCCACGATGAAGACACGATCAAGACCCTGGCGGAGCTGGGGGTCATCTTCCTGATGTTCTGCCTGGGCCTGGAATTCAGCCTGCGCAAGCTATTCAAGGTAGGAGCGACGGCGTTTATCGCGGCGTTCCTGGAAATCGTGCTGATGATCTGGATCGGCTACGAGATCGGCCGCTGGTTCGATTGGAGCACCATGGACTCGCTGTTCCTCGGCGCGATCCTGGCAATCTCCTCGACCACCATTATCGTCAAGGCCCTCAACGACCTGAAGATGAAAGACCAGCGGTTCGCCCAGCTGATTTTCGGCGTGTTGATCGTCGAGGACATCCTGGGTATCGGCATCATTGCGTTGCTGTCGAGCATCGCCGTGAGTGGCACGGTCAGCTCTGGCGAAGTGTTCTCCACGGTCGGCAAGCTCTCGCTGTTCATGATCGTTGCCCTGGTGATTGGTATTTTGCTGGTGCCGCGCCTGCTGGCTTATGTGGCCAAGTTTGAAAGCAACGAGATGCTGCTGATCACCGTGTTGGGCCTGTGCTTCGGTTTCTGCTTGCTGGTGGTGAAGTTGGAATACAGCATGGTGCTCGGAGCCTTTCTGATTGGCGCGATCATGGCTGAATCCCGCCAGTTGATTAAGATCGAGCGCCTGATCGAGCCTGTTCGCGACATGTTCAGCGCAATTTTCTTCGTGGCGATTGGCTTGATGATCGACCCGCAGATCCTGCTGCAATACGCCTGGCCCATTGCGGTGATCACCGTGGCGGTGGTGCTGGGCAAGATGCTGTCTTGCGGGCTGGGCGCGTTTATCGCCGGTAACGATGGTCGCACCTCGCTGCGGGTTGGTATGGGACTGTCACAAATTGGCGAGTTTTCTTTCATCATCGCGGCGCTGGGGATGACCCTGCAGGTCACCAGCGACTTTCTGTATCCCGTGGCGGTGGCCGTTTCGGCGATCACCACGCTGCTGACGCCCTACCTGATTCGTGGCGCGGACCCACTTTCATTGAAGATCGCGGCGGTGATGCCCAAGCGTATGAGCCGAGTGTTCGGCATGTATGGGGAATGGTTGCGCAGCATTCAGCCCCAGGGCGAGGGGGCGATGTTGGCCGCGATGATCCGCAAGATCATCCTGCAAGTCGGGGTAAACCTGGCGTTGGTGATCGCGATCTTCTTTGCTGGTAGCTTTTTCGCGGAGCGCATCGGTGGGTATCTGGAAGGCTGGGTCAGCGATCAAAGTTGGCAGAAGGCGTTGATCTGGGGCGGGGCGCTGCTAGTGTCGTTGCCGTTCCTGATTGCGGCGTATCGCAAGCTCAAGGCGCTGTCGATGCTGCTGGCGGAGATGAGCGTGAAGCCAGAGATGGCCGGGCGTCATACCCAGCGTGTGCGAAGGGTGATTGCGGAGCTGATCCCCCTCTTGTCGCTGCTGGTGATCTTTCTGCTATTGGCAGCCTTGTCGGCCAGTATTCTGCCGACCAACAAGTTGCTTGTGTTGATTGCCGTGGTCACGGCGGCGGTGGCTGCAGTGCTCTGGCGCTGGTTTATCCGTGTGCATACGCGGATGCAGGTTGCGTTGCTGGAGACGCTGGATAACCACAAGGATACGGAGCACTGACTGGCGTTGACGGGGCTGCTTCGCAGCCCAGCGGGAGCAAGCTCCCTCGCCACAAAAGCCGGTTGCCAGAGGTTAGGGGACTCAGCTTTCCAGCCAGACGTCCCGTGCCCAGTGCCACACCGATTCCCAGGTTTCTTCGGTGACCAATTCTTCTTCGGCCGACCACAACACCACGGTGCCGTCTTCTTCGACGCAGTAGTAGTCGTCGCCGTCCTGGCAGATAGGGATCAGGCTGCGATCAACACCGGCATCCCAGGCGTTGGCCGCAACGTCCGGCAGGTAGGTGTGGGACTGCGGGTCGGTGACGGTCACGGGTTCCAGGCTGCCATAGACTACGTCGCTGACGGTCAGCAAAAATTCACGGAAGACAAAGGGGATGTCGATGAACAGTTGTTCCTCGATTTCCACCAGCAGGTCTTCGTCAGGTAGCTCCAAAGGAACCGGGACCGGTTCGTTGGCTTCACGCAGTTGTTCGATGATTTCTTCCACGGCCGGGATCCTCTTGCTAGATGGCGCGGTTTATAGGGGCGTTTTATACAGTAGCTCGCTATAAGTGCAACCGTGAAATAGAAAACCCCGGACATGTCCGGGGTTTTTGTTACCGCTCGCTCAAACGCGCAGTTATTAGCCGTTCTGGCGGATACCGGCGACCAGCCATGGCTGGTCGTCGCCCTGGGCGCGTTCCATGTTCCAGCTTTCGCTGAACACTTCGCCCTGGTCGAAACGCGAGGACTTCGACACACCGCTGAAGGTCAGGGTGGCGATGGTCTTGTCGGCACGATCATCCACGCCATCGAGCTGTACGCGCAGGTCGTCGATGTAGGTCGACTGGAAGGCGTCACCGATCTCGGCCCGTTCGCGCTTGAGGAACTCCAGTAGTTGCGGGGTCACGAACTCGGAGATCTTGTCCATTTCGTTGGCGTCCCAGTGCTGTTGCAGGGACTGGAAGTGGCTGCGGGCCGCTTCGACGAAACGCTCTTCGTTGAACCAGGCCGGTGCGTTGATCACCGGACGGGCGGCAGGAGCTGCCGAACCACCGAAGATCGAACCCATGGCAGGCTTCTGCTCGAACGCTTCACGCTGCATCGGCGCGCCGGCTGGAGCCAGGTGCTCCTGCTGCTTGCGGCGACGGGCGGCGATAAAGCGGAAGACCAAAAAGGCGATGACGCCCATGATCAGGATGTCGAAGATCTGCATGCCCTGGAAGCCGTCGCCCATGAACATGGACGCGAGCAGGCCACCGGCGGCGATGCCGGCCAGTGGGCCCAGCCAGCGCGAAGCACCGCCGGCCTTGGCAGCAGCGCCAGCAGCACCGGCTGCGCCTGCAGTAGCCGCAGCACCGCCCGCACCGGCGGATGGAGCCATCTGGCTGGTCTGGTGAGTCGGTGCCGCGCCCGAGCTTTTGCCGCCACCGAAGCGTTTGGCGTTGGCGTCGAGGCTCATCGTCAGGCCGATGCACAACGCCATGGCGATGCTAAGAAAACGTTTCATATAGGGAATTCCCATTTGTGGATTGCACGCGCGCCATGTTGCACAGGTGTCGTGGCAGTGGCTAGCGGCATAATGTTTCGGGCTTTTGCGTAAGACCAAATCCGAAGGGTCTGTAGGACTAATTACAGATATTGGCCCGCACTCGTGAAATACAAGGGCGCAGCCGTCCCTTCATGCTGAACCGCTCTCTGGAGGAGCGAGCTTGCTCGCGAAAAACGTCAACGATTACGCGGGCATTCTGGATGAACGCATTGTCTGGGCGTTATTCGCGAGCAAGCTCGCTCCTACAGGAATGGAGTTCACACCGCTTCGAGCTTGGCGTAACCCATCATCAGCCACTTGCTGCCCTCGGCGAAGTTCACCTGCACCCGGGCCTGGGCGCCGGCGCCTTCGAAGTTGAGGATCACGCCTTCGCCGAAGATCGCATGCTTGACCTGTTGGCCCAGGCTGAACGGGGTTTCCGGTATTTCGGAGCCGGCAAACATGCTGCTGGAGTTCTGTTGCTGGCCACCGCCAAACGGGCGGCTGACGCTGTTGGACAAGCGTACTTCCTGGATCAGCCCCTTCGGCATCTCACGTACGAAGCGCGACACCTTATTGTAGGTTTCGCTGCCGTACAGCCGTCGGGTCTCGGCGTAGGTCATCACCAGGTTCTGCATCGCCCGGGTAATGCCCACGTAGGCCAGGCGGCGTTCTTCTTCAAGACGGCCAGGTTCTTCCAGGCTCATCTTGTGAGGGAACAGGCCTTCTTCCATGCCCACCAGGAACACGTAAGGGAATTCCAGGCCCTTGGCGCTGTGCAAGGTCATCAGCTGGATGCTGTCTTCATGCTCATCGGCTTGGGTATCGCCGGCTTCCAGCGAGGCGTGGCCCAGGAAGGCGGCGAGTGGCGTCAGCTCTTCGTCGTCCTCGGTGTTTTCGAACGCACGAGCAGCGCTGACCAGTTCCTCAAGGTTTTCTACCCGGGCCTGGCCTTTCTCGCCCTTTTCCGCTTCGTGATAGGCGATCAGCCCGGACTGCTCGATGACGGTCTGGGTCATCAGGTGCAGCGGCATTTCCGCGCATTTTGCGGCCAGGTTCTCGATCAGCTCGACAAACACCCCTAACGCCCCGGCAGCACGGCCAGTCAGGCCTTTGTTGGCGATCAGCAAGCGCATGGCTTCCCACATCGACACATCGGCATGGCGCGCATGGTCGCGGATCGCTTCGACGGTTTTCTCGCCAATGCCACGCGCCGGGATATTGATCACCCGCTCCAGCGCTGCATCGTTACCACGGCCTTCAAGCAAACGCAGGTAGGCCATGGCGTTCTTGATTTCGGCGCGTTCGAAGAAGCGCTGGCCGCCATAGATGCGGTACGGGATGCGCTCGCGCAGCAAGGCCTCTTCCAGCACCCGCGATTGGGCGTTGGAACGGTACAGAATCGCGATATCGCTGCGGGCCAGGCCGGTTTTCAGTGCGCTTTCGATGGTTTCCACCACGTAGCGCGCTTCATCGTGCTCATTGAACGCCGCGTACAGGTTGATCGCTTCGCCTTCGCCGCCGTCGGTCCACAGCTCTTTGCCCAGGCGCCCGGTGTTGTTGGCGATCAAGGCGTTGGCAGCCTTGAGGATCCCTGCGGTGGAGCGGTAATTCTGCTCCAGGCGGATGGTCACCGCGTCCGGGAAGTCTTCGGAATACTGGTAGATGTTCTCGATTTTCGCGCCACGCCAGCCGTAGATCGATTGGTCGTCATCGCCCACCACCATCAGGCTGTCGCCGCCTTTGGCCAGCAGACGCAACCAGGCGTACTGCACGGCGTTGGTGTCCTGGAACTCGTCCACCAGGATGTGGCGGAAGCGTTTCTGGTAATGGGCCAGCAAACCGGGATTGTCGCGCCACAGGTCGAGGGCACGCAACAGCAGTTCGGAGAAGTCGATGACGCCAGCGCGCACGCAGGCCGCTTCATAGGCTTCATAAATGCTGCGCATGGTGGCCAGGAACAGGTCGCCGCTGGCCTGGATATGTTGCGGGCGCAGGCCCTCGTCTTTCTGGCCGTTGATAAACCACTGCGCCTGACGCGCCGGCCAGCGTTGTTCGTCCAGGCCCAGTTCGCGGATCACGCGCTTGACCAGGCGTTGCTGGTCGTCGCTGTCGAGAATCTGGAAGGTCTGGCTCAGCCCCGCTTCCTGCCAATGCGCCCGCAACAGGCGGTGCGCCAGGCCGTGGAAAGTGCCCACCCACATGCCGGCCGGGCTGATGCCCATCAACTGCTCGATGCGATGACGCATCTCGGCAGCCGCCTTATTGGTGAAGGTCACCGACAGGATGGAATGCGGGGACGCGTTTTCGACCTGGATCAACCAGGCGATACGGTGCACCAGCACTCGGGTTTTACCGGAGCCAGCACCGGCCAGGACCAACTGACGGCCAACGGGGGCCGCTACGGCCTGGCGTTGGGCATCGTTGAGGGAGTTCAGCAAAAGAGAGAGATCATCGCGCATCGACGCATTCTATGGGCCTTGGGGGGCCTGGGCAAATCCCAATGCCGGATGGTCGATGCAAAACGCCTGCAAGCTACCGACGCGGCGAACATTCTGGCGGGGGTGATGACCGGTTGGTCATCGGTCGCAACCCGTGCCGTGTCTTGCTCAAGCGGTCTGGGCCAAAGGTTTGCGGCCAATCGCAGCAGGTTTTTTATGACTTGTAGCAGTTTGGCCCAGGCGCTTGCTTGTGTATGCTCCGTCGACGTTTCGGGCTCACCATTATAAGAACACCGCCTATGACCCTTAGCACCGACCTGTTTGGCCCCTCGCCGGCCCCAGCACAGGTCATCTGTAAACACTATGCAACCGAAATCGCGGTTGAGCGCACGCGCCTGCTGTATCAAGGTTCGTTGCTGCCAACGCTGCTGATGCTGGTCAATGGCCTGGTCTGCGCCTGGTTGCTGTGGAACCCCAATCAATACCTGCTGGACAGCGTCTGGCTGCTCTGGCTGCTCGCCCTGGTGGCGATGCGCGTGATTCAAGTAGCGGCCTTTGACTCGGCCATGCCCAGCCGGCAGGCCCAGCCCGTGTGGCGCCGTATGTTCATGCTCGGCTCGGCGGTCAGTGGCCTGACCCTCTCGGTTGCGGCCATTGCCCTGGTGCCCACGGACAGTTTCATGCATCAGGCCTGGGTGTTTGGCCTGATTGGCGCCGCCACCCTGTCGGCCAGCGTGGCCTATGCCGTGAGCCTTTGGGCCTACCTGTCGTTTGCTTTGCCGTGCCTGGTACCGGTTATCGTCTACCTGTTCTGGAATGGCACCCCGCAGCAACAAGGCTGGGGTGTGCTCGGGCTGATCCTGCTGGCGTCCCTGAGCCTGGTGGCGTGGCAGGTCAACCGCCTGATCCAGCGCGGGCTGTTGCGCCGTTTCCAGAACCAGGCTCTGATCGAGCATTTACAGCAGGCGCAGCAACGCAGTGAGCAGTTGAACCAGGACCTGGTGCGCGAAGTCGAGCAGCGCCGCGAGGTGGAGCAGAACTTGCGTGAAGCCCAGGTCGGCTTGCAAGACCGTGTGGCGCAACGCAGCCAGCAATTGGATGCTGCCAGCCTCGCCTTGAGTAAAAGCGAAGCGCGCCTGGCCATGGCCCTGCAAGCCAGTGAGCTGGGCCTGTGGGACTGGAACCTGCAAACCGACGAGGTCCACCACACACAACTCAAAGAGTTGTTTGGCCTGGAGCCCGAGTACGTCACGGCGATGCTCAGCCACCTCAAACCGCGCCTGCACCCCGACGATCTGCCACTGCTCAAGCACGCGCTGGTAGAGCATCTCAAAGGCCGCAGCGAGGATTATCAGGTGGAATACCGGATACGTCATGGCGATGGGCATTGGGTGTGGATCGAAGACCGCGGGCGCGCTGTGGAGCGCACGCCCAGTGGTCGCGTTATCCGTATGCTGGGCACGCGCCGCGACATCAGCGCCGGCAAGGCGGTGGAGGAGCAGCAACGCCTGGCTTCGACGGTGTTCGAGGCGGCCAGCGAAGGCATTGTGATCCTCGACCCGAACTACGCGCTGATCGCCGTGAACCAGGCGTTCAGCCGCGTCACCGGCTTTGACATCGACGACATGCTTGGCCGCAACGTCGTGGAACTGCCCAGCAGTCGCGATGCGCGGCGCCACTTCCCGCTGATCCGCCAGGCGTTGCTCAGCCACGGTACTTGGCAGGGTGAATTGGTGGAGACGCGCAAGAACGGCGAACTCTACCCGCAATGGCTACAGCTGAACGTGGTGCGCGATGTGCGGGGAAACGTCAGCCATATCGTAGGCTTCTTCGCCGATCTGTCCGCGCGGCGCGAGTCGGAGGAGCGCATGCGCTACCTCACTCACTACGACGAGTTGACGGGCCTGGCCAACCGTTCGCTGTTTCGCGAACGGCTGCGCGAGGCTCACCAGCGCGTGCGCCAAGGCGGTCGCAGCCTTGCGCTGCTGCATATCAACCTCGACCGCTTCAAATTGCTCAATGACAGCCTGGGCCATGAAGTGGCCGACCAACTGCTGCAGAAAATGGCGCGGCGCTTGATCAACGCGCTGCCGGAGGCCGACACCATTGCGCGCCTGTCCGGTGATGAGTTCGCCGTGCTGTTTGACGCCTATGGCAACCTATCGAGCCTGGCGCGGGTGGCGACCCGGCTGCTGGCGAAACTGCGCGTGCCGGTGCACGTGGAGGGTCATGAACTGGTAGTCAGCGCCTCGATGGGCGTCAGCCTGTTGCCGGATAACGCGCGGGAAATTTCTGCACTGGTCAGCCAGGCAAATATGGCGATGCAGCACGCCAAGCATTTGGGCGGGAATAATTTCCAGTTCTTCACCGACAGCCTGCAAGCCAGCACCCTGGAGCGTTTGCAGCTGGAAAACCACCTGCGCAAAGCCATCGACGAGCGTCAGCTCACAGTGTTCTACCAACCCAAGCTGTGCCTGGCCACTGGCAAGCTGAAGGCTGCCGAGGCGTTGGTCCGCTGGGAGCATCCGCAGTGGGGCATGGTGCCGCCGAGCGATTTTATCGGTTTGGCGGAAGAAACCGGCTTGATCGTGCCGTTGGGCGAATTTGTGCTGCGCCAGGCCTGCTGGCAGGCCTGCGAATGGCAGCGCCAGGGGCTGGCGCCGATTCGCGTGTCGGTCAACCTCTCGGTGCATCAGTTGCGCCAGGGCAAGCTGGTCAGCCTGGTGCGCCAAGTACTGGAAGAAACCGCACTGGACCCGCAGTACCTGGAGCTGGAACTGACCGAAAGCCAGTTGCTCGACAGCGTTGAACACATCATCGCCACCTTCCAGCAATTGCGCGACCTGGGGGTGAAGCTGGCCATCGACGACTTTGGCACCGGTTACTCATCCCTCAGCTACCTCAAGCGTATCCCGGTGGACTACGTAAAGATCGACCAGGCCTTTATTCGCGGGCTTGGCCAAGGGCGCGAGGATGCGGCAATCACCCGTGCGATCATCGCCATGGCTCACGGGTTGGCGCTCAAGGTAGTGGCCGAAGGCGTGGAGGATCAGCAGCAGCTGGATTTCCTGCGCGGCGAGCAGTGTGACGAGGTACAGGGTTACCTGATCAGCCCGCCCATGCGGGCCGAAGGGCTGGCAGATTTGTTACGTAAAAATGCAGATTTTTCTTAACGCAGCGTAGGCCGCGTTTATGGCTACATAGCGCCTGCCCTCTGAATCAGGGGGGAGCAGGGCGATTTAGTGATGCATCACACGGGCAAAACGACAATTCTTGTAGTATAACTACAAGCTTGCTACATCCCTGGCGCCTGCCAATAACAAGAGTCCTGCCCTTTGAACCTGTTGCAACATATCGCCCAGTCGCGCCACCTGTTACGCAAATCGGAACTCAAAGTTGCCGATCATGTGCTGCTTGACCCTGCGGCCGTGATGCACAGTTCCATGGCCGACCTGGCCCACAGCGTGGGCATCAGTGAGCCGACCATCGTGCGCTTCTGCCGCGCCATTGGTTGCTCCGGGTTTCAGGATCTGAAACTCAAGCTGGCCCAAAGCCTGGCTGCTGGTGCGAGCTTCGGCCAGTTTGCAATCCATGAAGACGACTCTGTTGCCGACTACAGCCTGAAAATCTTCGACACCACCTTGCACACCCTGATGGAAGTGCGTGAGAAGCTCGATCCGGTGGAGCTGCAAAAGGCCGTGACCGCAATGTCCCAGGCCCAGCGCGTCGAGTTTTATGGCTTTGGCGCTTCCGGCGCGGTGGCGGCCGATGCCCAGCACAAATTCTTCCGCCTGCTGCTGACCGCCGCGGCCTACAGCGACCCGCACATGCAGGCAATGTCGGCGGTGACCTTGAAGCCCACTGACGTGGCCATCTGCATTTCCCAATCGGGTCGTTCCAAAGACCTGCTGATCACCGCCAACCTGGTGCGTGAGAGTGGCGCGTCGTTGATCACCCTGTGCCCGAGCCAGACGCCATTGGCGGAGCTGTCCACGGTGAACCTGGCGATCGACGTGCATGAAGACACCGAAATCTACACGCCGCTGACCTCGCGCATTGCCCACCTGGTGGTCATCGACGTGCTGGCGATGGGCGTGGCCATGGCCCGTGGCCCGAGCCTGGTCAACCACCTCAAGAGTGTGAAGCGCAGCTTGCGCAGCCTGCGGTTGTCGCCCAAGTCTGTCAAAGCCCTCGACGACTGAGGGCCTGTGGGAGCTGGCTTGCCTGCGATAGCGGTCTGCCAGTTACCCTCTTCATTGCCTGATACACCGCCATCGCAGGCAAGCCAGCTCCCACAGGGAATTTGCGCCAGTTTCGCAAGATTCATCATCCTGTAATCCCCGCGCCGCCAAACCGTCATCCCCCGCGCCCATCCTGTACTCCCCGTACTCGCATTGGGAGACTCCAAATGACCCGGCCCTACGAAGACAGCAACAGCACCGTCAAGACCCGTCGTCAGCAGGAAGACCAGCGCCGCATGGCGTTCCGTCGCGCCATCGAAGACCGTTGCGAGGAGCGCCAGTTGCTCCAGAGCATCAGTGACTACCCGGAACTCCATTGGCAGGCACCCGTGGCTGCCCAGCGAAACGCTCAGCCAACGCGCTGATCTGCACCCGTTCGCTGCGAATAAAGCCCAGGAACGCATGGGCCACCGGTGACAGGCGTTTAGCTTTGGCCTGCACCAGGCACCAACTGCGGTACAGCGGCAGTTCTTCCACCGGCAGCTCCTTGAGCCCGCCGGTGGCCAGCTCCAGGTTCAGGGCGTGGCGCGTCAGCAGGGCCACACCCAAACCTGCGACCACGCACTCTCGTTGCGCCTCGGCCGAGGCCACTTCCACAGTCTGTGTGAAGTGCACGCGTTTTTCCTTGAAGTACTCTTCACACGCCAGCCGCGTGCCGGAACCCGGTTCGCGGATAAGCAGCGTGTAAGGCTCCAGGTCTTGCAGGCGCAGCGGCCCTTGCAGGCTCAACGGATGATCCGGCAGCGCCACCGCGACAATCGGGTTGTTGAGAAACGGCAGGAACTCCAGACCCATGTCCTGGGGCACCATGGACATGATCACCAGGTCGTCGCGATTGTCCGAGAGCCTGCGGATCACCTGGGCACGGTTGACCACCGTGAGCTGCAATTGCACTTCCGGATGCTGGCGCTTGAAGGCGGCAAACAGGTGCGGCACGAAATATTTGGCGCTCGATTCCACCGCCAGTTTCAGCTGGCCCTGCAGCGAGCCCTGCATGTCCGATAGCTGCATGTCGAGGTTTTCCAGGCGCCCGAAGATATCGCGGCTGGCGCGCTGCAGGGCTTCGGCCGCCTCGGTCATGTAGAGTTTTTTGCCGACATAATCGAACAGCGGCTGGCCGATCAGCTCTTCCAGCTGACGAATCTGCAGGCTGACGGCGGGTTGCGTCAGGGACATTTCCTCGGCTGCGCGGCTGTAGGAGCGCAGATCGCAGACCTCATGAAAGATCTGCAATTGACGTAATGTCAGTCTCATCAGTGACTTACGCATTATTTATATCCCCTCGCCCCAGGCTACTCTGCCAACTATAAGTCTTTGCTTATGCATGACCCAATAATTATTGATTTTTGTTAATCCCTTGGCGGGCTTAGTGTGTGTCTCGCGACTGTCATGAAACATTTGGTCACGCGCCGACCCGCCTCAAGCGGGTCGAAGAACGCAGCAATCGGCTCAAGGGAATTTCCAAGTGATAAAAAAGATCCTGATCGCCAACCGTGGTGAAATTGCCGTACGAATCGTGCGTGCCTGCGCCGAGATGGGCATTCGCTCGGTCGCGGTTTATTCGGACGCCGACCGCCACGCGTTGCACGTCAAGCGTGCCGACGAAGCCCACAGCATCGGTGCCGAGCCACTGGCCGGTTACTTGAACCCGCGCAAGCTGGTGAACCTGGCGGTGGAAACCGGCTGCGATGCGCTGCACCCCGGCTACGGCTTCCTGTCGGAAAACGCCGAATTGGCAGATATCTGTGCCGAGCGCGGCATCAAGTTCATTGGCCCCTCGGCAGAAGTGATTCGCCGCATGGGCGACAAGACCGAAGCGCGCCGCAGCATGATCAAGGCCGGTGTGCCGGTTACGCCGGGCACCGAAGGCAACGTTGCCGACATCCATGAAGCCCTCACCGAAGGCGACCGTATCGGTTACCCGGTGATGCTCAAGGCCACCTCCGGTGGTGGCGGCCGTGGCATTCGTCGTTGCAACAGTCGCGAAGAACTCGAACAAGCCTTTCCCCGCGTGATTTCCGAAGCCACCAAGGCCTTCGGTTCGGCGGAAGTGTTCCTGGAAAAATGCATCGTCAATCCCAAGCACATCGAGGCGCAGATCCTCGGTGACAGCTTTGGCAACGTGGTGCACCTGTTCGAACGTGATTGCTCGATCCAGCGTCGCAACCAGAAGCTGATCGAAATTGCCCCCAGCCCACAGCTGACCCCCGAACAGCGCGCCTACATCGGCGACCTGTCGGTGCGCGCGGCCAAGGCTGTGGGTTACGAGAACGCCGGTACCGTGGAGTTCCTGCTCGCCGAGGGCGAGGTGTACTTCATGGAGATGAACACGCGGGTGCAGGTGGAACACACCATCACCGAAGAAATCACCGGCATCGATATCGTTCGCGAGCAAATCCGCATCGCCTCCGGCCTGCCGTTGTCGGTCAAGCAGGAAGACATCCAGCACCGTGGTTTCGCGTTGCAGTTTCGTATCAACGCTGAAGACCCGAAGAACAACTTCCTCCCAAGCTTCGGCAAGATCACCCGTTACTACGCCCCCGGCGGTCCCGGCGTGCGTACCGACACAGCGATCTACACCGGCTACACCATCCCGCCGTTTTACGACTCCATGTGCCTGAAACTGGTGGTGTGGGCGTTGACCTGGGAAGAAGCCATGGACCGCGGCCTGCGTGCCCTGGACGACATGCGCCTGCAAGGCGTGAAGACCACCGCCGCCTACTACCAGGAAATTCTGCGCAACCCGGAATTCCGTAGCGGCCAGTTCAATACAAGCTTTGTGGAAAGCCACCCTGAGCTGACCAACTACTCGATCAAGCGCAAACCCGAAGAGCTGGCCCTGGCCATCGCCGCCGCCATCGCCGCCCACGCAGGCCTGTGAGGAATATAACAATGAGCAAGAAGATCTTCGTAACCGACACCATCCTGCGCGACGCCCACCAATCGTTGCTGGCCACCCGCATGCGCACCGACGACATGCTGCCGATCTGCGACAAGCTCGACAAAGTCGGCTACTGGTCCCTGGAGGTCTGGGGCGGCGCGACCTTCGACGCCTGTGTGCGCTTCCTCAAGGAAGACCCGTGGGAGCGCCTGCGCCAACTGCGCGCCGCACTGCCTAACACACGTCTGCAAATGCTGCTGCGCGGCCAGAACCTGCTGGGCTACCGCCACTACAGCGACGACGTGGTCAAAGCCTTCGTGGCTAAGGCGGCGGTCAACGGTATCGACGTGTTCCGCATTTTCGATGCAATGAACGACGTGCGTAACCTGCGCGTGGCCATTGAAGCGGTCAAAGCCGCTGGCAAACATGCACAAGGCACCATCGCCTACACCACCAGCCCAGTGCATACCGTGGAAGCGTTCGTGGCCCAGGCCAAGCAATTGGAAGCCATGGGCTGCGACTCCATCGCGATCAAGGACATGGCTGGCCTGCTCACGCCCTACGCCACTGGCGAACTGGTCAAGGCACTCAAAGCCGAGCAGAACCTGCCGATCTTTATCCACTCCCACGACACCGCCGGCCTGGCCGCGATGTGCCAACTCAAGGCCATCGAAAACGGTGCCGACCATATCGACACCGCCATCTCCAGCTTTGCCTGGGGCACCAGCCATCCGGGCACCGAGTCGATGGTAGCGGCCCTTAAAGGCAGCGAGTTCGACACCGGCCTCGACCTGGAACTGCTGCAAGAGATCGGCCTGTACTTCTATGCCGTGCGCAAGAAGTATCACCAGTTCGAAAGCGAATTCACCGCCGTCGACACCCGTGTGCAAGTCAACCAGGTGCCGGGCGGGATGATCTCCAACCTGGCCAACCAGCTCAAAGAGCAGGGCGCTCTGAACCGCATGAGTGAAGTGCTGGCCGAGATCCCACGGGTCCGTGAAGACCTCGGCTTCCCGCCGCTGGTAACGCCGACGTCGCAGATCGTTGGCACCCAGGCGTTCTTCAACGTGCTGGCTGGCGAGCGCTACAAGACCATCACCAACGAAGTGAAGCTTTACCTGCAAGGCGGTTACGGCAAGGCACCAGGCACGGTGAACGAAAAACTGCGCCGCCAGGCCATCGGCAGCGAAGACGTGATCGACGTGCGCCCGGCGGATTTGCTCAAGCCGGAAATGACCAAGCTGCGCGGCGAAATCGGCGCATTGGCCAAGTCCGAAGAAGACGTGCTGACCTACGCCATGTTCCCGGACATCGGGCGCAAGTTCCTCGAAGAGCGCGACGCCGGCACCCTGGCCCCTGAAGTGCTGTTGCCGATCCCGGAAGCGGGCGGTGTGGCCCGTGCTGGCGGCGAAGGCGTACCGACCGAGTTCGTCATCGATGTGCACGGCGAAAGCTACCGCGTGGATATCACCGGTGTCGGTGTAAAGGCCGAAGGCAAGCGCCACTTCTACCTGTCCATCGACGGCATGCCGGAAGAAGTGGTGTTCGAACCGCTCAACGAGTTTGTCAGCAGCGGCGGCAGCAAGCGCAAGCATGCGACCGAACCGGGGCATGTCAGCACGGCGATGCCGGGCAATATCGTCGATGTGCTGGTCAAGGTCGGCGACGGGGTCAAGGCCGGCCAGGCCGTGCTGATTACCGAAGCCATGAAGATGGAAACCGAAGTGCAGGCAGCGATTGCCGGCAAGGTTACTGCTGTTCATGTGGCCAAGGGCGACCGGGTCAACCCTGGCGAAATCCTGATTGAGATCGAAGGCTGATCACAGCCTTCGAGACTGACGTTTAATCCTCGGGGGGGCAGGTGCCCCCCTTTTTTTCGCCTGCAATTTAAGTGTTTGGCAGGGTTAGAAGCTCATTTTCCACTGGCCGGTCAGACCTTGGTCGTGGCCATGGTTGCCGGCTTGGCTGGTGTAAGTCAGGCCGACGCTGTGTTGGTTGGACAAGGCAAGGTCCAGGCCCGCTTGCAGGTCGAGGCTATCGCGGTCCAGGGCGGCGCCGGTGATGGTGTAACCATCGATCAGGCCTGGCGCATAGCGCGAGGTTTGACGGACCTGGCTGTTGACGTCGCCATACAGGTGCTTCCAGCTCGTACTGAGGTGGGGTGTGAGGCTCATGTTGTTGTCGAAGCGATACAACGTTGCCAGGCGCACGCCGACGGTGCTGCTCAGGTTTCGCTGGGTTTGTGGGCCGACGTTCAATGCGGTTACGCCGCCGCTCTCTTTGAAGCGCTCGCGTTGATAGCGTTGGTAGCCCAGGCCGATGAAGGGTTCGACACTGGAGTCACCGCTGCCCAGTTGATAGCCCAGTTCGGAGAACAGTGTCTGGCTACTGGCGTTGTAATTACCCTTGAGCGAGTCGTTGTAATTGAGCAGGCTGACGCTGCGTTTGTTCTGCCCGGCATGGTTGCTGTAGATCGCCCCCAGGCGCAGGGCCAAGGGGCCGTCCTGGCGCACGGCGTAGCCGCCCAAGTGCCAACTGTCCAATTCGGCGGCATAGCGCGGGGCCTCGAAGCGGCTGGAGGTTTTGGCGCCTATGACACCCACCCGCCAGGCATGGTCGATCGCCCAGTCACCGCCCAATAGCAGGCCTTGGGTATCGTGTTTCAGGCCGGCGCTGCCGTGTTGTGCGTCAAGGCTGCCGCCGTTGCCCAGGCCTTGCACCCAGAAGTGGCCGCCGTCGTCATTAGGCCGTGTGCGCAGGGTGGCGAGCAATTGGCGGCTCAGGTGCTGCGTGCTGGCCTGGGTCGCGGTGGCCAGGTTGGCGTTTTGGCTTGCGGCCAGCTGCTCAAGGGCTGCGCCGATCCCCCCGGGCTGCTTGCTCAATTGCTCGAGTGATTTCTGCACTTGCTTGAGGTCTTCCGAGTCCAGTTCGCCGGAGGCCACCAGTTGAATCAATGCCGGTTCCAGTACTTTGGCAACCTGCAGGCCGTTGTGCGAAGTGGCCTGCTGGGTGAGGAATCCGTCGAAGGGCGGTGGAATGGGCGGCGCTTCGAACTGGGGTATAAACGCCTCGCTATAGTCGGCGGCGTCGTAGGGATGGTTCCCATAGGGCCTGTATTCGATATCGCCTCGCGCGTGGGCGGGCTGAAAACTTGCCGCCACTGCCAGGCCGATGACGATTGCGATTCTTTGAAGTGTAAAGGGCATGAATTCCCAACCTCTGATGAATGAGGCCGGGAATTTAGGCGAGGTGCGGGGGGATAACTGTCAGGCTATCGACCACCGTTTTGCGGGAGTTGTCTCTAGTACGGTGCGATTAAAAACTCATCTGCCATTGGCCGGTCAGCGCATGGTTGCGGCTGTTGCTGCCCACTTCGCCGGTATAGCCCAGGCCTATGCGATGGCGGGCGGATAAACCTACATCCAGACCCGCTTCCAGCAACAGGCTGTCCCGATCCAGGGCACTGCCTTGCACATTGAAGGCGGTGCCCCCGGCCAGGAAAGCCTGGCGTGTGGTGCTGTCGACATCGCCATAGGTATGTTTCCAGCCAAGGCTGGCACGGGGTGTGAGGCTGACGCCGTTGTCCAGCTGGCTCAGGTGGGCCAGGCGCAGGCCGAAGGTGCTGCTGAAGTTGTCCTGGGTCTGGCCTTCCACGTGCAACGCAGCGGCGCCGCCTTTTTCGTTGTAACCGTCGCGCTGATAGCGCTGGTAGCCGAGGTTGGCGAACGGCTCTGCGCTCAAGCGACCACTGCCCATGGCGTAGCCCAGTTCAGCGAAAGCCTGCTGGCTGTTGGCGTCATAGTCGCCTTTGGCGCGGTCGTTAAAACCGCTGAAGGCCAGCGTGCGTTTACTGTCGCCCTGGTGCCCGCTGTAGGCCGCACCCAGTCGCAACGCCAATGGGCCGCTCTGGCGCAGGGCATAGACGCCGGCGTGCCAGCTGTCGACGCTGCCGTCGACACCGGTGGTGTCCAGGTCGGTCTTGGAGTAACCCCCTAGCACACCCAAGCGCCAGTCGCTGTCCAGCGCCCAATCGGCGCCGAGCACGGTGCCTTTGGTGCGTTGGGTCAAACCGTAACTGCCGTGCTCGCCATCAAGCTTGCCGTAGCTGCCAATGCCTTGCAGCCACAGGCGGCCGCGGGCGTTTGGGTCATTGAGGTTGCGCACCTCGGCGGGTACGCCTGTGGCCGCCAGTGCGGGTGTGTCTTTGCCATCCCGCCCCACCAGCAATCCCGCACCGCCGCCCGCCTGGTGCATGGCGGCGAGCATGCTGTGGCCCACTTGAGCGCTGGCATTAAGGGTGGCGCTGGTGAGGCTGGCAGTGCTGCTGCCCGCCAGTTGCTCGATGGCTGCCCCGGCTGTGGCGGTGGTGGTATTGAGCAAGGCTTTGTACAGCGGGTTGTTCGTGCCCAGGCCCGCCAGGCTGTTGGCGGCGCTGGCACCGTTGGCGGTGCTGGCGAACTGGTTGAAGGCGATGTCGTTACGGGGGTACGTAAGGCCGACCTGAGTGGGGCTGTAATCCAGGGTCGGGGTCAGGAAGGCGTAGTCGCTGGTGACCTTGCCAAACGTGCCGTTAATACTGCCGGCTTGCAGCACGCTGTAGTGGCTTTGCCAGGGGTAGGTGCCTTCGCCGGGGTTGACCGCCAGGGTCGCGCCATTGAGGTAAGCGGTGCCGCCGACCTTGATCGGCGCGCTGCTACCGTCGGCGTTGACGCCATAGGCCAGGGTCGAGCCGCTGCCCATGTGCACGTCACGGGTGATGGTGGCGGTGCCCAATGCGGTGTTGGTCTGCAGGGTGCCGTTCAGCACCAGGCCACCCACCGAGCCGCCGCCGGCATACACACCACCTGCGTCGACCGTCAGGTTACCGGCAATGCCCCCTTGGTTGACCAGCTTGGCACCGCTGGAAATCTTGCCGCCGTCGCTGAAATCACCCTGGCCGGTCAACGTCCAGGTGCCTTGCTTGACCTCCAGCCATTCAAGGTTGCGGCTGTCGCCAAAACTGCCGCCTGCGACGTCGTCCAGGGTCAGTCGGTCGTAACCGCTGCCGCCGTCCACCGTGCCGATAAAGCGGCTGCCATTGCGCAAGATCAGGTGGTCGTCACCGCCGCCCAAGTCCAGGGCCAGGCCATTGCTGGCGCTGATCGTGCCGCTATTGATGACCGTGTCGGCGTAGTTGCCGACGAACTTCACGCCAAAGCCATCCAGGCCCTCAATCGTGCCGTGGTTCTCCAGGGTGGTGGCCGCGAGCCCCGGCCCGTCGCTGCCGTCGTCTACCAGGATGGCATTGTTGGCACCACTGATCAGCGCGCCCTTGGCGTTGTAGATAGCGCCACCGCCCAGGGCGATCCCTTCGCTGCCGTTGGCGAAGCCGTTCTTGTCGACACCACCGGCGCCGACACCCTGGATGACCCCGTAGTTTTCGATATGGGCGATCTTGTCGATGTCTACGCCGTCACCGTCGCCATCCGGTTGCAGCCCGGAGAACGCGCCGGTGATGGTGCCGTGGTTGATCACGCTGCCGTCGCCATCGGAACCAAAGCCCGAGCCGTTGCGGCCGATCACCGTGCCGTAGTTGGTCAGCGTGGCACCCTCGTCCGTGGTGATGCCATGACGGCCGCCGGAAATCAGGCCGTAGTTGGTGACCGTCACGCCGCTGGCGGAGTCGATGTCCACGCCATCGAACTTGTCATCGCGGGAGAAGGTGTTGCCGGTGGAAATCTCGCCGTAGTTAGTGATAGAGGCGTTGGCGCCGGTCTTCATGCCGTCGCTGGCCTCCCCGCGAATCAAGCCACCGGCACGGTTGATGATCGTGGTGGTGACGTTGCTGCTGCGCATCGCATCCAGGTCCAGCCCTTGGCCGGTGGCCGAACGAATGGTGCCGCTGTTGTCGATCAGCAAGTTGCCACTGGCAAAGCTACTGTTGATGCGCAACGCATCATTGGCGCCTTGGATCACCCCGCCGGCAAGGTTGTAAATGCTGTACCTGCGCTCCCCGCTGACACTCCCCGAACTGTCGATACCCCGCCCGCCGCTGGAGACCAGCTTGCCCGCGTTAGTCACCACCACCCCCGAACCGCGGGTGCCGTCCTTGAGCGTCACCGCCACCCCGGAGGTTGTAATGCTGCCAGGCGCCGACGTGGTCAACGTATCACTGCCACCCAGGGTTTGCCCCTGGGTGGTAGGCGTGTCGATCTGCAGCGTCTTGGCTGCGGCTGCTTCAATGAAACCGCCGCTGGCCAACAGCGTGATGGCGAGCGCGAGGCGTTGAGGACACGGGGGCATGCTGGGCGACCTTGTTATGGCAAGCGAGTCGACCTGTATAACGGAAGGTGGTTGCAGGAATGTGTCGCAAAAATGAAGGTTAAGATGTCTGCATTAAATTGCATATTTTTAGGTAATTGACGTCTATATCTGCATTTTAATGCGTATGTAAGGCCTATCTATTGATGAAAAATGCACTATATTGCAGGTGCTCCTCTCGTCGCCGCTTAGCAGGTGCACTAAATTGCATAAAGACACCGCTTACTCTTTGACGCTGCAGATTTTCGCCGCCGGGCACTGGCGTGATGCTATGCGACTTGAGTTTCCTGAACCGCAAAAGGGTTTTGTCGGGCCCTGCAGGTTTCATTACAGCCAGGATTATCTTGTCGATCACCTCGAAGATATCCAGCAGCCTTTCTGCAGCGCTGTCAGTGCCCGGTTCCCACTGGATTGGGACGTTACAGTGCTCAAGTCAGCCCCCGCTTTTTTGCACGATATCGCGCCAGCCGGCGCGGCAAAGCGCTTTTTGATGCAGCGTCTTGGTCGTGAGAAACCCCAGGCCATCGATGCCGATTTGTTTTTGTTGGGGCGCAGTACGCCAGCGCCAATTGGCAACATGCGGATCAAGGAGTCCATACAAGCCCTTGGCGGTGAAATACCGATGGGATTTGCACGGCATGATGTCATCAGTCGCGATAACCGCTTCCTGGAATATGCCTATGAACAAGGTGCTGCCATAGGCGGTGCTACCGGAGCAGGTGGCGAGGCACCGAAATTGTTGATGACCCAAGGCGTAGATGGCTTGTTGTATCCAGACGCGATCCTGAATGACGATGACGTCGCTCAGCACTGGTTCATCAAGTTCGCGCGCAACCAGGCCACGCAGACTGATCAAGATATCCTGAGAAGCGAGTACCACTATTACCGGGCGCTTGAGTCTCTTGGCATCGAAACGGTTGCCACCGAAGGGCTGGCGCTGGAAGAGGCGACAAAACCCAGCCTGTGGATGCATCGTTTTGATCGCAGGCTGGGTGAGGGCGGTGTTGAGCGGCTGGCTGTCGAGTCGATCTATTCCTTGGCGGGCGTGACGAACCCTGGCAGCTACATGGATCATCTGGAAGTGGTGAGGCTGTTGGTTGCTCAATGGCGAGCCGTGGGGCAAGAGGACCAAGTCGCAGATCTGGTTGCAGAGTACCTGCGCCGGGATTTGTTGAATAAAGTGCTGGGTAATTCGGATAACCACGGTCGCAATACGTCGATCATCCGGGAACCCGAAGCGCTGCGCCTAGCCCCTATTTATGATTTGGCGCCCATGGTAATGGATGCTGAAGCAGTCACTCGAACCACCAAATGGCCCAAACCCTTGGAAATCGCCGGGGATATCAATTGGAGAGCGGTATGCGAGGCTCTGGCCGACCTCGTCGACCCCGAGCAAAGCTTTGAACGCCTGCGACAAACAGCCGAGCACCTGCGTGCATTACCGGATCTTTTGGTGGCCAGTGGCGTGCCCGCTGTGACCTTGAATCACCCCAGCATCCCATTGGGGAAACTGGACGTGCGCCTCAAGCAGTGGGGGTTGAGATGACGATCAGCATGGATGCCCGTGCGTTGTTGATCGAAAGCGTCGAACAAGGCTTGGCCGATGGCTCGCTCGAGCTGGGCGCCGCCGTACGCCGCCTTCGCACCGAAGTGACCGGCCTGCACCAAAGCCAGTTCGCCAGAATGTGCAAAATTTCGGTGCGTACCCTGGTGCATATCGAACATGGCGATGGCAACCCAACCCTGAAATCGCTGAATGCCGTGTTTCGGCCCTTCGGTTTGCAGATGGGCGTGATCAAGGTACGGCGCAACAGGCCCTGACCGTCAACCGCGCCGCACGTAGCCCTTGCCGAAATGCCGCTCCATCCGCGCCTGGATCAATTCCAGCCCCAGGGACATCACCCAATAAATGATCGCCGCGGTCGTGAGCATCTCGATATAGCGGTAGCTTGAGCGGCCATAGGACTGCGCCAGGAACATCACTTCCCACACGCCCATCACCGAGATCAGCGACGAATCCTTGAGCATCGAGATGAACTGGTTGGTGGCCGGCGGGATGATGGTGCGCATAGCCTGGGGCAGGGTCACGTGCCAGAAGATCGCTCTGTCACGCATGCCCAAGGCCAGCGCGGCCTCGCGTTGACCATGGGGCACGCCGAGGATGCCGGCCCGGAAAATCTCGCTCAGGTAGGCGCCGTAATTCAGCGACAGCGCAATGATCCCGGCGACGATGGCGCCTGGTACCAGCCCCAGTTGCGGCAGGCCCAGGTAGATCAACAGGATCTGGATCAGCAGCGGCGTGCCGCGAAAGAACGAGGCGTAGAAACTGGCGATGCCGAACGCCACCGCACTTTTCGACAGGCGCCCCAACGCGGTGATAAAGCCCAGCACCGATGATGCGACGATGGCGCACAGGCACAAGAACAGCGTCAGCGCCGCACCTTGCAGGAAGCCGTTGGGCGCAAGGTGCAGGCCGACCAGGTTGGGCAGCTTGTCGAGGATGATCGAGAACTTCAGGTCAAAGCTCAGGAAAAAACTCGCAAACAGGGCGAACAGCGCCGCCCAGGTCAGGTAAAGCCGTAGGCGAAAACTCATCGGCTGATATCGGCGCCGATCCATTTTTGCGACAGCGCGCTCAAGGTGCCGTCCTGCTTGAGCTGGGCGAAGACCTCACGCACTTTGCTGTCCCACTGCGGGTCGCCTTTCTCGATGGCCACCGAGTTGGGCTCCGAGTACAGCGGCGCACCGGCGAGCTTGAAACGCTTGTCCTGGGTCAGGCGCGGCTGCGCGGTGACCAGGTTGGTGAGGATCGCATCCAGGCGCACGCCGGCGCCCAGGCCCAGATCCTGGAACGCCACATTGTCGGTGTCGTACGGGGCGATCTGCACATCCTCGAACGGGTACTGCAACTGCGTGTCTTCGGCGCCTTCGATCACCAGGTTCTTGTTCAGGTAGCTTTCATAGCTCGAAGCGCTGGTGAGGCCGACTTTCTTGCCGCTCAGGTCCCGGGCTTCGTGGATGCGCTCGTCCTTGGCATTGACCACGATCACGGCGGGCGAGGCGTAGTACTCCACCGGAAAGTCGAACACCTCGGCGCGTGCCTTGCTCGGGGTCATGGAGCAGATGCAGATGTCGTAGCGCCCGCTCCAGCGGCCGGCGGCGATCACGTCCCAGGACGGGGTTTCCAGACGCAACTTCACGCCCAGTTTTTGCGCCACGGCCTTGGCCACGTCCACGTCGAAACCGTCGAGCTGGTTCTGGTCATTGAGAAATGAAAACGGCGGATAGCTTTCCATCAGCACGCCGACCAGCTCTTTCTTCTGCTCGACACGATCCAGCGTGGCACCGCCAAAGGCTTGGGTTGAAGCAGCCAACATCGTCAGGCCCAGGGCCAACAGCGGTCTGAATTTCAAAATCGAACACCTGAATAAAAAAGAGGTTGTTATTAACCGAACGGTACGCATTAAATAGTTATAAGAACGACTCTCATAGTGAGTTATTTTCATAAGCATATGAGTAAAAAGCATATGGGCACAGTAAGCACAGTGATTCTCGATGGCGGCATGGGCCGTGAACTGCAACGCCGTGGCGCGCCGTTCCGTCAGCCGGAATGGTCGGCACTGGCCTTGAGCGAAGCGCCGCAAGCGGTGGAGGCGGTGCACGCGGCCTACATCGACAGCGGCGCCAATGTGATCACCAGCAACAGTTACGCGGTGGTGCCGTTCCACATTGGCGAAGCGCGGTTCGCCCAAGAAGGGCAGGCGCTGGCCGCCTTGGCCGGTGAGTTGGCGCGACGGGCGGTGCAGGCCTCCGGTAAAGCCGTGCAGATAGCCGGTTCACTGCCGCCGCTGTTTGGCTCTTATCGCCCAGATCTGTTCCAGGCCGAGCGCGTCAGTGAGTTGCTGACCCCCTTGGTGAACGGCCTGGCCCCGCATGTCGATCTGTGGCTGGCGGAAACCCAGAGCTCGATCGCTGAAGCACGGGCGATCCATGCCGGGCTGCCTAAGGATGGCAAGCCGTTCTGGCTGTCGTTTACTTTGAAAGACGAAGACACCGACGAGGTGCCGCGCCTGCGCTCCGGCGAACCGGTGGCGGACGCAGCCGAGGCGGCGGCGCAACTGGGCGTGCAAGTATTGCTGTTCAATTGCAGCCAGCCGGAAGTGATCGGCGCAGCCATTGATGCGGCGCGGGCAACCTTCGAACGATTGGGTGTAGCGATTCAGATCGGCGCCTACGCCAACGCCTTCCCACCGCAACCCAAGGAAGCCACGGCCAACGATGGTCTGGACCCGTTGCGCGACGACCTCGACCCACCCGGCTACTTGCAATGGGCGGCGGATTGGCAAGCGCGCGGCGCTAGCCATTTGGGTGGATGCTGCGGCATCGGGCCGGAGCATATTGCGGTGCTGGCCCAGAAGTTGGCTGGCTGAGCCTAAGTTCCGAGAGTGGCCACCCTCCAATGTGAGAGCTGGCTTGCCTGCGATGGCATCAACTGGTTTTGCCTGATACACCGAAGTGTCTGTATCGCAGGCAAGCCAGCTCCCACACATGTGAGCCTTAACCCCGACACTCTGTGAGTGTCTTCAACTGGCCCGAATCACTCTGGTTCGCCTCCGACAACCACGCCTCAAACCCGGCACCGACCTTCGGCCATTCCGAATCCAGGATCGAATACCACGCGGTATCCCGGTTCCTGCCCTTGACCACCGTGTGCTGGCGGAATACGCCTTCAAAACTGAAGCCCAGGCGCTCGGCCGCATACTTGGAGCGAGCGTTGGCGTTGTTGCACTTCCATTCCAGGCGGCGATTGCCCTGCTCGAAGGCGTACTTGGCCAACAGGTAGACCGCCTCGGTGCTTTTGGGCGAGCGTTGCATCGAAGCACCGAAGGTGACGTGTCCGATCTCGATGCGGCCTTGTTCGGGCACGATCGACATCAGGCTGAGGATGCCCTGGACCTGGCCGCTGGCGCGGTCGATCACGCTGAAAAAATACGGGTCGTTATGGGCCGCGTGATTATTCAGCCAGGCATCGAATGCGCTGCGTTCAGGGAAGGGGCCGTAGGGCAAATAGTCCCATAGCTTGGGATCGGCGCCGGGGCCTTGCAGGGCGTTGAACAGGTCATCGCCGTGGCGCGCCGGGTCGAGTTTTTCCAGGCGGATAAAGTGCCCTTCAAGCAGTTGAACCGTGGGGGCCGGGACGCCTTTCCAATCAGCGAGGGAATTGATCATGCTGTGCTCCTTAAAGACCTTTGCGAAATTGGATGAAGCCTGGGCGTTCGGCGATGCGCTCATAGAGCTGGATCGCAGTGGCGTTGGTCTCATGTGTCAACCAGTGCACCTTGCAGCAGCCATCGATCTTGGCGGTGGCGTAGACGAATTCGATCAGCTTGCGACCTACGCCCGTGCCACGTTGGGTCGGGTCCACCAGCAAATCCTGCAGGTAGCAGGAGTTCTCGATGCTCCAGTTGGAGCGATGGTAGATGAAGTTGACCATGCCCACCGCCTTGCCGTCCTGCCAGGCCAGTGCCGAATGGGTCGGCTCGCTGGGGTCGATCAGGCGTTGCCAGGTGCTTTGACTGACGGCGTCCGGCAGTTCGGTGTTGTAGAACGCCAAGTAGGCCTGCCATAGCGGCAGCCAGGCGGCTTGGTCGGCGGCTGTAACCTGGCGAATGTCGATCAAGCTCATTCTGAAACTCCTTGGGGAATAAAGCGGGCGAGGGTCTGGTCACGTACATCGGCACTGGCGGCCAGGCCGTCACGTACACCGGCCATGTCGGCGGCGCTGCGGTTCTGGCTGAGTTTACGTTTACCCACCAGGCGTTCTATCGGCAGGGCAAAGCCGACGATGGCCTTGAGCATGCCGTCAATGTAGTCCGCCGGTGCGTCGCTGACACGCCAGGGCTGGGCGCGGCCGCTTTCATGGCGGTCGGTGAGGGCGGTGACCACCGTGAGCAAGCGCTCGGCGTCGCTGAATACTGCAGGCGTGCCATAGGCGTGCACGGCGATGTAGTTCCAGGTCGGTACCACTTTGCCGTGCTCGGCCTTGGCGGGGTAAAACGCCGGGCTGATATAGGCGTCGGCACCGGCGAAGATCACCAGCGCTTCACCGCCATTTTGCAGCTCGCGCCATTGCGGGTTGGCCTTTGCCAAGTGACCGTACAGCGTGCCGTTGGGCCCTTCATCGGGGTTGAGCAGCAAGGGCAAGTGGCTGGCTTGCAGGCCGTTTTCACCCACGGTTACCAACTGCGCCAGGCGGGTGTGCTGGATCAGTTGCTGGATTTCGGGCAAGTCATCGAGAGCAAAGGCGCGGGGTGTGTACATGGAGATTTTCCTTGGCGAATGCCTGCATCCTAGGCAGGCTATTGGTTCGTTGTAAGAGCCATCTAGCACTATTTTTATAGGTCCAATATGCCGTCTGTTTCGCCACCGTTGTCCTTCAACCCCGCCGGTATTGAGCTAGACCGCCGCCAGGGCCTCACGCGCCAGCTTTATGAGGCCCTGCGCCAGCGGGTATTGGATGGGCGATTGGTCAGTGGCACGCGGCTGCCCGCTACCCGTGATCTGGCGGCGGCATTGTCGATTTCCCGCAACAGCGTGGTGCGCGCCTACGATCAGCTGTACGCGGAGGGGTTTATCGAAAGCCGGGTCGGTGATGGCACCTACGTTGCCCAATTGCCGATGGCCGAAAAACTATCCACAAAAGTATCCACAGGGTTGTCAACAGGCTTATCCCCAGGCTTATCCACAAAATCGGCGAATTTGCCCGAGGATTTGGATGACGAAGTTATCCACAGCGCCGGTTTGGCGCGGGTAAAAGACCATCATCTGCCTCAGCCGCCGTTGGGACCGCCTCGGGCATTTCGCGTGGGTGTACCGGCCTTTGATCTGTTCCCGTTTGAGGTATGGGCCAAGCTGAATGGGGCGTTCTGGCGCAAACCCGACCTGGAACAGCTGTGCTATGGCGACCCGGCCGGTGACGGTCGCCTGCGTGGATTGATCGCTGCATACCTGCGCAGCTCACGTGGCATGCAATGCACGGCTGAACAAATTGTGATCACCAGTGGCGCGCAGCAGGCGATCAGCCTTTGTGCACAGTTGCTGGTAGAGCCTGGGGACGGCGTGGCGGTGGAAAACCCCGGCTATCGCGCGGCCGGTCATGCATTCGCTTTGGCCGGCGGGCGACTGCATGGCGTGCCGGTCGATGGCGAGGGCATGGATTGCCAGGTGCTCAGTACCCTCAGTGATTGCCGCGTGGCGTATGTCACGCCTTCCCATCAATATCCGCTGGGCGTGGTGATGAGCCTGGCTCGGCGCCTGGAATTGCTGGCCTGGGCCGAACGTTCAGGCGGTTGGATCGTGGAGGACGATTACGACGGCGAGTACCGCTACAGCGGTGCGCCGCTGTCACCGTTGGCCGCGCTGGATCGCAGTGGCCGCGTGCTGTATGTGGGCACCTTCGGCAAAGTGGCGTTCCCGGCGTTACGCCTGGGTTACCTGGTGTTGCCACCAGGCCTGGTGCAAGCCTTCACCCGGCGCCGCGCCGTGGACGTGCGTCACTCCGAAGTCAGCACCCAGGCGGTGATGGCCGAGTTCATGGCGGCGGGGCACTTCCAGCGCCACATTCGCCGGATGCGTCGCGCCGCGCTCAGCCGACGCAATGCGTTGTTGGCCGGATGGCCCACCGGGTTGCCCGGGGTCGGCGCGCTGCCAAATGCCGCGGCGGGATTGCACATCACGGTGCGGGTGGACAGCCTGGCCCGCGAGCAGGCGTTGCTCGCTCAGGCCCGTGCAGTGGATGTCGAGATCAATGGTTTAAGCAGCTATTGGCTGGCTGGCACACGTCCGCCACCGGACCAGCATGCTGGCCTGGTGATGGGGTTTGCCGCCGTGCCCGAGGCGGCTATCGCGAAGGCGCTGGTGCGTTTGCGCCAGGCGTGGAAGGCATAGCTGCTCTGCGGTTGAAGAACAGCGACTCGGCCAGTTGCTCGCTGATCCTGCTGCGATGGATCTCTATCAACTCCCAATCACTGGTTCCGGTGCGTTGGTGGGACCCACCGAGCCGTTGTTGTTCGCGGGTCTTGAGATGGCCCTTGGTGAAATTCTCCGGCTCGGCATCCTTGGTTTCATAATGGAAGTGCGCGAACCACAGCACAGCGCCGTTCTCCTTATCGCGAATCTCGTATTCGTCCAGGTAGTCCTTCCAGGGCCCCTTGAGGGGGCGGCGCTTGCCGACCCTGGCAATGGTGATCAGCCCTTCGCTGTGCAGCCAGTTCACCCGTTCGGCGGTTGGAAGCTGACGCTTGATCATGTCGATGTAGGTTTTTTTACCCAACCGATAGAACCGCTGTGCCGCGTCGTTGAGATTGCGGTTGGTCACTGCGGCGGAAACATGATTGCTTTCCGTGAGATTGCGCTGGGTCAGCGCTTCTTCGATGTTCTTTGACGCGTCTTCCAGAACCTTTGCATAGTCATCGTACATATCTCGAATATCTTGCGGTGCGTGCCAGGGCTTCCTTAAGAAGCCCTCGTATTTGCGAACTTCAGCCTTCTCGGCCTCTAACAGCGTTTTCCCGGCGTTGATGCTGGTGTCCAGGTCCACGGAAACAGGGGCGGGTGGATTCAGTGGAGTTCTGTGCCGTGTGACCCAGACGCCTGGTGACTTCTCATGGAATGTGGCGATCACCTTGCCGGTCATGCTGGCCTTGACATCGACCAGGGAACTGTCGGTTTCTCGCAGCTCACCCATGACCAAGCCGTGATGACGTGTTTTGATCACTTTGCGCCGCGGGCGGGACTCGGTCTTCGAGCCGCCGGGCTTGGGCTCCAGGGCTTTCTTCGCGCGCAGCAATTGCGCCAGGTCGCGCACAGCCCGCTGGTTGAACTCGCCAATCTGTTGGCGGAAACTTTCCAGGCGGCTTTTGTGCAAGTGTTGCGGGTAATCGGCGTGAAGATCGAGCAGGCGCTGGTCGGCACTGGAAAATTGCTCTACCAGGCTGTTGAGTACATCGATGCGCTCATCCAGCGATGCGCCATTACCGCGTTCCACAATTTCATTGAAACTCTCGACGTTCAGTTCGGCGCTATCGACGATCTGGCCCATCCGCTCGCGCAGCGTGGCGGGGATCTGGCGTTGCTCTTCATCGATACACAAGTAGCGGCCCAGGATGATCTCCAGGGATTTGAGTTCAGTGAGGGTCAGCTGTGGCAACTCCGCGATGGTTTTACGAATGACGGCTGCACCCTCATCCCCCAATGCTCTGAGATCGTTGAAACGGTCGTTGATGAACTGCAGGCGCTTGATGATTGCCTGGTTCAGGGTGGACAGGTCTTGGGCGCTGCGAGCCTGGTTTTTATAGTCGATGTCCACCTCGGCATCGAGGATTGGGGACGACGACTTCAGTGCCTCCCTATAACTCACCACTTGTTGCTCCAAAGCGATCTGAGTCAGTTGCAATTGCTGTTTCAGGTAACCGCTCATATTGCTCTTGTAGGTGGGCACCGTGTCGATGATGCTCAAGGACTTTAGTTGGCTGATCGCTTCGTCGTACGCCGCCAGCCGGCTGTCGACTTTCCCGATGAATGTTGTACGCCGAAGGTCCGTGGACGGGCCAGGGGCAGCGTCCAGCGCAGGCTTTGACTCAAGCACGTCCAGCTGTTGGCGGGCGGCGACGGCGTCGAAGGCGTTGAGTTGAGTCATAAGTGCCGCAATGCGCGCCGGCTGATCGATCTTGACCGCACGCCGCCGGTTTCGAAGACCGCCGCCGCGTAGCCGCAAACGGACGTCGACAAACCATTGCCCAGCGAGGTTGCCGATCAGCGGTGGGCCGGTACGCGAAGGTTCCTTCGGGTCGATGATGACGACGCTGTCGTTGTCATCCACCGTGACCTCGAACCAACGCTCGCTGACCGGTGCGTACCACTTGTCTGCAAGCGGATAGAGATTGAGATGGTGACCGGGGTTTTTATTTTGTTCACCGAGTTTTTCGGGCTTGGCGACCTTGAAACTGTCGAGCGTCTTGGCCAGTCCGAGGCGGCTGTGACTGAGGGCTCCGCGAGTGTGCACGGGGCCTTGATGCTTGGCTGAAAGTTGGCTGTCGGAAATAGTGGCCTGTTGGACTGAAGTAAATGTCTTCTCGGTAACGGACGGCCTGCCTACCGTTTCAATCGTCGTTTTCGTGGGTTCAGTTCCGACCCTGGGCGGAACGGATCGCTTGGGCGCTCGAGGATGGCGCAGGGCGATGTGCAGCGTTAGCGCCATGCCGAGGTTGAGGAAGACATCCACCAACGCTGTCCAGGAGGCGGGCTGGTCACTCTTGTTCACGGCCTCCTCGGCAGCTTGCAGGTCGTCCATGATTTGCCAGATCCAGGCGGCGATGCCAAGGGTGCGGCCCATGAAAGGCAGGGCGGCGTTGAAAATTTGCCAGCCGGCCTGTCGAAAGGACGCCCAGCGTTTCTGCACGTTGGACACCGACTGGCGTGTCGCCAACTCGACCATGGCATTGGCGTTGGCCTTGAACAGCGTGGCAAAGATGTCATTGCCCATTTCTTCATCGCTCAACGTCACCGGGCCGCTCATGTACAGCACTGTCAGCGGTTCGACCAGTGCGCGCACCACGGTCCAGGGCGAAGGAAGGGTGTCGGGGAAAACGTATTGGGCGTAGTTGAATCTTTGCGCTTCAGGTAGCCAGGCCAACACCGACTCGCGCAAGGAGCGGTCATGTTTGATGGCATAGAGCAGGTTTTGCCGCGACGCAAATTGCATCAGGGCCGGTTCCAGCAATGGCCGATAGAGTACGCAGGGACCGTTGTCGGAATGCTTGGGGCCAATTACGAACATATTGGTGACCACGTCTTGCTCAGGCCCGGGGCGCAGGCTGGGCACGAAGGCCAGGCGGCGGATGACGATGGGGTGCCCGTCTACACGGCGTGCATGTTCATCGGGATGCATGACGGCGGCGACGTAGCGATAACCCAGCTCATCGAAGCCGCCCTGGCTGCGGATTTTCATCTGCAGGGCCAGCAACGGCAGTTGAATCTGCAGGTGGCGGATGTAGAGCTGTTGGCGGTGACTCGATTGGGTGGGGTCATCAAGCAGTTGCTGTTTGACCAGCGCGGGGTAGCGCTGACCGATATCGATGTCCTCGATCACGTCTTTCAGGTAGCTGTAGGTCAGCCAGGTGGGGGCGTTACCGCCCCTGCCGTTGTAGTGCACTGTCACGTTACCGGTGGGCAGGCCGGTGAGGTTTTCCAAGGCCAGGTCGATCAGGCTGCGACGTGTGGTGTCCACGGCTCCGGGGACGATAAACGTGCCCCACAGCACTGGGCTCTCGATAACGATTTCGATGTTGTCCAAGTTCAGGCGCCCGCCTGCTTGGGGGGAGCGGATAAGGGTTTGCAGCTGTGTCCGGGCGTAGTCACGAATGGCTGGAATGCCATCCTGAAACGTTTCGCCGTGGTAATGGCTGTGCAGTTGGGCCAGGTTGATCATATAGCGGCCGTAGGCGGCGATATCGGAGTCCGTTGCCGAAGCCAGCCAGCCTGGAAGTTGTCGGTGAATATCGCGGATATTCGACAGTTGGTGATCGCTCATTTCTTCGATACTGGGCACGATGCGGGCGACCGTGGTCGCCGGCGCCTGTGCTTCGACCGGGTTCCCCAGGCCGGATTCGCCGTAACTCCCTATGGCGTAGATTTGCAACGAGATCAGATTGCAGGCCAGCGTATCGAAGAAGTTGCCGTCGGGTTCATACAAGCGCCATTGCAAGGTGGCGTCCCTGGCGGGCGCACTCATTCGCGCAGGCAGCGCGGCACCCAATTGTGCCAGTGACTCGAACGTCTCATACCCGCTCACCAACGAGTGCGTCAGGATCATCGGGCGATTGGCGTGCTCGCCCACCAATACGGTGATATCCAGGAAGCTGGCATGGGTGGATCGGCCGGCGTCAAGAATGTCCACGTCGACCAGGTACGCGTGGGTCTTGTAAGGGTCTTTCAGCGAGCGTCTGGCCAGGTCGGGTTCCTGGAAAAATGCACGTGCCATCGCGCTTTCGTGCTCACTCAGGCCTTGCTCCTCGGTGATGTTCCACACCTTCCTCAGTGTGCTGGATAAGGATTGCCAGCGCGGACCGGTGGCGCCATTGGACGCGTTCCAGAAGTCCAGTTGCTGTTCCTGGAACGCAGTGAACAGCAGGTCGGATAGCTCGTTGATCAGGCGTGCGATGGCATCGATTTTCACTGCCAGATGCACAGGAATCAGAGCGTACGGCTGCAAGGTGAGGAAATGTTGGCCGTCGATATAGGTCACTCTCTCGCTGGACAGGGCCTGACGGGCCAGCACTGAGGTGAGCGGTTCGACAGTGGCCGGCGCACGCACGACGTCGTTGCCGACCACCTCCCATTGAGGGCTGACGACCATGGCCAGGTCGGGTTCGATATCCAGCGTGGGATATAACGCTTTGATGGCTGAGCGCAATGCCGTTGCGGCCACTTCGCGGATAGTGGGGCCACTGGTTAACTGGGTCAGCAGTTCATAGGTAGTAGGTGGACGGTGATTGTTGACAGTGTCATTGGGCATGCGCAGCTCCTTTGCATTCAATGGCCCGTACGGGCTTTAAGGAACGCGCAAGGTAGCGAGCGACGTTGCCGCAGGGGCGGTAGATACGTCGCGCGGCGGCTGGCTGCGGTCATGAATCGAGGGCGCGAACGCCCCCACCTCAGGGGGGAGTTATTTCACCGTGAAAAACAACCGCCGGGCCTGGTCTAGATTGATTTCACTGAGATACACCGCGGTTTTTTGCTTCTCGCCAAGGCCGTTGAGGGTGTCGGATTCCGCGCCACGGGCGTGCTCCTGCGGAGTTTTCAGGCGCGCGCGCAGGAATGCCTTGGCGGGCACCCAGTCGGTTGAGTAATGAAAATGCGCATACCACAGCACGCTATGGTCTTCGCGGTTGTGGATGGTGTACTCGTCCAGATAGTCCTTCTCCGGGCCTTTGAGCCGACGCCGCGTGACGGTTTTCTTGATGACGACCTCTTGGTTTTTCAGCAGCCATTCCAGAGCATGCACGGTGGGTGGATGCTTTTTGAACAACAACGACTTGCAGCGTGAAGCCTCCTTGTAGAGGGCTTGGGCCGCCTCGTTGAGTTTTTTGTCGACAAGGGCCGCCGAGGTTTTGTAACTCTCGGTTTCGTTGCTTTGGGTGAGGGCCTCCTCAATGTTCGCAGACGCCTGTTCCAGTTCCAGTGCGTGCTGGTGATACAGCGCTTCTATGCCGGAGGCAGTGCGCCCCGGCTTGGCGGCTTGTTCGGTAGCACGCTGCTTGAAAGCCTCCAGTGCGTCCAACAGGTCCTGGGCTTGATTGATGCGGGTGGCGATATCGACGGCGGTGCTGGACGTCGTTTCGACCGGATTCACGCGCTGCACCCAGACGCCTGCGGGCTTTTCGTGGAAGGTCGCCATGACCTCCTGGGTAAGCGGAGACCTGATATCCACCAGCCCGGTTTCCTCGCCTATTGCTGACAGGCGTGGGTCACCGACCAGCACACCGTTGTAACGCGTATAAATGACTTTTTTCCTGGCTTTAGGCGGGGTCGGCGGCGGAGTTGGCCGGTTTCTGATGGCGTCCCGGTCACTGTGCAGCAGCTCCAGGTGGCCAACGGTTTCGTTGTAGAAGCCGCGGATTTTTTCACGCAGGCGCGTAAGGGGAGTGGTCAGTGCAACGTTGGTAAATTCGGCCGGAAAGTCCTGCAGGCGTTCATCGAGGACATTGAACTGTTCGACCAGGCTGCCCAAGGTTTCGATGCGTTCGTCCAGACGCGACTCGCTGCGTTCGAACAGGGTTTCACGCAAGGTCTGAATCGACAGATTGGCGCTGTCGACAATCCGGTCGATGGCGTTCCAGGCATCCGGAGCCGTGGTCAAGCTGTTTTCGTCCACGCACAGATTGCGCGCCAGGGTCACTTGCAGGAACCTGAGGTCGCGAGCCGTGTAAATCGGCAAGCTTTTGCGATGTTGGCTCATCGCCTTGAAGCCGGATCGCCCCATCGCTCTAAGCTGAGCGAACCGCGATTCCGTGTAGTTCAGGCGTTCGATCATGTCCTGACTCATCTCGGTCAAAGTTTGGGCGTCCTCGATATGGCGCTCGTCGGGATGGCTGGCCTGTCGCTCAATCTGGTCCAGCACGGTTTTAAGCTTCGGCGTGAACGTGACTTGAGCTTCGCGTATGCCGGTTTCCGTCAGGTCCAACTGGGCGCCGACGTAGCGCACGACTTGCTCTTGATAGTTCGCAGTCGGGGCAAACACATTCAAGACCTTGAGTTGCTGCAGCGCCGTTTCATAGTTATTTCTCTGGGCCTCAAGCTTTTGCAGGTAGATCTCACGGCGGGCATCGGCCGAAGTGCTGGCCTCGGGATCCTCCATCTCAGCGCGGGCCGCCTGTATCTCGAACTGCGTGGCGCTCTTGTCTCGCTCAAATTCTGACAACCGCCGCTGGGCTTCCACCACCCTGACATCCGCTTCGGATCTGGACCTTTCCTGTTGTTTTTTCGGGCCGCCGCCGCGCAGGCGCAGACGGGTGTCGATGAACCATTGGCCCTGGGCGTTGTGAATCAACGTCGGGCCCGTGCGCTCCGGTTGTTTGGGGTCGATGATGACCACCGTTTCATCTTCATCGGAGTTCACCTCAAACCAGCGCTCCCCGACGGGGGCGTAGTAGTGCTGTGCGTGCCTGAATAGATGCTGGTGCTGGCCTGCCGCGCTTTCAGCGGTGCCCAGGCCGTCGGGCTTATTGACTTTGAAGCTGTCGAGCAGGGTGGCAAGTTCGCCAGGGGCGCGCTTGATTGCCCCACTGATGTGCAAGTGAGATGAATGTTTGGACGGCAACGCCTGGGTCAGGGACGGTTGTTGTTTGACGGTGACGTCCGTGGCGCTTGTCGGCTGCGACAGGGTTGGCTGGGCCTTGCGTGGGTAGCCGGGACGGTGGCTGCGGCTGGCGACATGCAAGGTGATGGCCATCCCCAGGTTGAGCAGGACATCGGTGAACGCCGACCACTCGGCTTGCTGTTCGCCGTGCTCCCGGGCCTCGATAAAGTTCTGCAGTTGATCGACCACCTGCCAGATCCACGCCGCCGTGCCCACGGTACGACCGAGAAAGGGCAGCACGGCGTTGAACATCAGCCAGCCGGCTTGCTTGAACGTGGCCCAACGGTTTTCGGCATTGGAAACCGATTGCCGATCCGACAGTTCGATCAAGGCATTGGCGTTGGCTTTGAACAGTGTGGAAAACCGGTCGCCGTTAAGCACTTGTTCACCCAGCGCCATGGGGCCGCTCATGGTCCATAGTTTGTCAGGCTCGATCAGGTAATCGGCTACCTGCCAGGGCGTAGGCAGTGCGCCGGGGAATACGTAATTGGCGTAGTCGTTACGCACCGCGTCCGGTAGCCAGGCCAGTATCGACTCGCGCAGGGTGCTCGATTGCGAAATCCCATAGATTAGATTGGCCGGGGTCGGGAACTGCATCAGGGGCGGTGTGAACATCGGTCGATACAACAGGCATGGGCCGGCCGTCAGGTCCTCGGGGCCGATCACGTACATGTTGGCAACGGTGTCCAATGTCGCTTCCGCGCGCCGCAGGGGCCGGAACGCCAATGGCCTGAGCACAATGGTTTGCCCGTCAACCTGGCGGTCAGTGGCCTGGTCTTGTAACACCGCCGCCACATAACGGTAGCCTCGCTCGTCAATGCCTTCTTGCTGGCGAATCTTGGCTTGCAACGCCTGCATAGGTAGTTGGATACGCAGGTGTTGGCTATAGAGGGTTTTACGGCGTAACGATTCCTGCGGGTCGTCCAGCAGTTTTTGTTTGATCAACGCAGGATAGGTACTGCCGATATCGGCATGGGTGACCAAGTCTACAAAATAGTTGGAGTTCATCCACCCAGGCAGTTTGAAACCATTATCGATCTCGACGGATCGGCTGCCGGTCGGCAGCGCAATCAGGTTTTGCAAGGCCAGTTCAACCACGCTCAGAGAGGTGGTTTCGAACTGCCCCGGCACCACGAAGGTGCCCCAGATGACCGGGCTTTTCACAGTCAGACGGATTCTATCCAAGGGAACGTTAGCGCTGGCAGGATGATCCTTGATCATTTGCGCTTTGATCACCTTCAACGCATAAGCCTCGATGGAGGGAACGTCGTCGAGGTAAGAGCGGCCGGCGTTCTGGTTGTGCAGGGCGGCGAGGTCCTTCAAGTGCCGGGCAAAGAAGTTCTGGTCGGCGATGGACGCCTTTGTCAGCCAGTCGGGCAACTGGTTCTGATACCAGGCAAGCCCTGGGCCCTTTTCAGGGGCAAGGGGGGCGATGACTGGCGGCGTGCCGAGGACGACATCGGCGTTATGGGTCTGGCGCAGGTCCGAGAAGTCGATTGCACCCACGGCCTCGACCAGCACGGACACCATTGCGCAGGCCTGATGATCAAAAAAGTCGCCATCAGGCTCGAACAGCCGCCAATGAATTTCCTGGTTCGAAGCAGAGGCTGGCAGGTGCAACGACAATGAATTGCCCAGGTGCTCCAGCGAGGGAAATTTTTCATAGCCCTTGAGCAGCGAATACATGAGGATCGAACGCTGCCCTTCATGTTCGCCGAGCAATACCGCGATCACCACTTCATTCTGGTGCGTCACGTGGTCAGCGTCGACGCGGTCGATATCGATCAGGCAGGCCTTGAGGTTGTAAGGGTCTTTGTCCTTCCTGTCGGCTTTATCGGGGTGGGTGAACAGGGTGCGCGCCATGGCGCACTCGATGGTGCTCCAGTCGTCTGCTGTCTCGACATTCCAGACCGCCCGCAACATGCTCGACAACTCGTGCCAATGGGGGCCGCTGCCGTTGGTTTGATTCCAGTAGGCGACCAACTGTTGCTGGAAGGCCCGCAGCATGACGGGGGCCAGCAGGTTGAGGGTTTTGGCGATTTCACAGATACGCACGGGCAAGTGAACTGCCGGCTCGACAATCGGTTGCTGGGTGAGAAAATGTTCGCCCTCGATGTACAGGGCCGGCACTGATAGAACCGCCTGTTGGGCGAGTATGTCGCTGAGTGCCTGATATTCCGTGGGCCCAGCGACAATCTCGTCGTCAATCAGTTGCCAGGTCGGCGTACCGACCATGGCGATGTCCGGGTTGATATCCAGCGTCGGGTACTGTTCCCGAAGTGACTGGCGCAACAGGGCCGATGCGGTCTCCCTGAATGAAGGGCCGACATAGAGTTGGGTGAACAGCGCTGAGCGCTCATCCAGCCGTTTGGCGTTCGTGTGGTTATTTGCAGCGGATGAGGTCATAGAGTGGCTTCCCTGTCTGACCGGTTGATGGAGATAGCCCGAGGTATAGGCTCGGAGTTTCCATGCTAGGGCTCGGCCAGCCAGGTAGGCGGTGCTTACATAGGCCTGCTGTTAAATGCACGTACGCCTGTACAGCGCTTCACCTCCCGGACTTTATCTTGGTCCAGGCCCTTGTCCTGGCGCGTTCGGCTTTGCTGTCCAAGGGCTTGAGGGTATAGAGCGTCGTCATGGCCGTGTCGGTCGGGTACAGGTTGGGGTTGTTGCGTGTGGCCGGGTCGACCCGCTCGGTAGCGTCCTTGTTCGGGTTGGGATAACCGACAAAATCGCTGACCGGCGCGATGACGTCGGGTTGCAACAAATAGTTGATGAAGGTGTAGGCGTCGCCCGGATTTTTAGCGCCCTTGGGAATGGCGAGCATGTCGAACCAGATCGGCGCGCCCTCTTTGGGCAGGCGCATGTCCACGGTCACACCATTCTTGGCTTCCTTGGCGCGGTTGGCGGCCTGGGAAAAGCTGCCGGAATAGCCCACCGCCACACAGATATCGCCGTTGGCGATGTCGGCCATGTATTTGGAGGAGTGAAAGTAGGTGATGTACGGGCGGATCTTCATCAACAGCGCTTCGGCCTTGTCGTAGTCCTTGGGGTTGCTGCTGTTGGGGTCCAGGCCCAGGTGCTGCAAGGCCAGGGGCAGGATCTCCGAGGGCGAATCCAGCAGCGCGACGCCGCATTGCTTGAGCTTGCTGATGTTTTCTTCCTTGAAGATCAGGTCCCAGCTGTCCACGGGGGCGTTGTCGCCCAAGGCCGCCTTGACCTTGGCTGGGTTGAAGCCGATCAGGATGGTGCCGTACATGTAGGGCACGGCGTATTGATTGCCCGGGTCGTTGGCCTCGATCAGCTTCATCAGCTTGGGGTCGAGGTGGTTCCAGTTGGGCAGTTGGCTGCGGTCCAGGGGCTGGAACACGCCGGCTTCGATCTGTTTGGCCAGGAACACGTTGGACGGCACCACCACGTCATAGCCGGAGTTGCCGGTGAGCAGTTTGGCTTCCAGGGCTTCGTTGGTGTCGAAGATGTCGTACACCAGCTTGATCGACGGGTGCTGGGCCTTGAAGTCTTCCAGCGCCTTGGGCGTGATGTAGTCGAACCAGTTGTAGACCTTCAGGGTTTTTTCTTCGGCCTGGGCTGCGCCGCTGACAACCACGGCGCACAGGGCGAGCGACTTGAGTATGTTCATTGGGCTGCTTCCTCGAAACCTTCCAGCACGTTGACGGCGTTGACGCCGATTTCCTCCACCGCGTAGCCGCCTTCCATCACGAACAGCGTGGGCTTGCCCAGGCGGGCAATGCGCGCGCCCATGGCCAAGTAGTCCGGGCTTTCGAGCTTGAACTGCGAAATGGGGTCGTCCTTGAAAGTGTCCACTCCCAGGGATACCACGATGATGTCGGCGGCGTAGCGCTCGATTTCGGCGCAGGCCTGTTCCAGCGCCGCGCTCCAAGCGTGCCAGCCGGAGCCGGCCGGCAACGGATAGTTGAAGTTGAAACCAACGCCGGCGCCCTCGCCATGCTCATCGGCGTAGCCGAGGAAGAACGGAAACTCTGCCTCTGGATGGCCGTGGATCGAGGTGAACAGCACGTCGCTGCGCGCATAAAAAATCGACTGTGTGCCGTTACCGTGGTGGTAATCCACGTCGAGGATCGCGACCTTTTTGCAGCCCTGATCAAGGAACGCCTGGGCCGCGATGGCCGCGTTGTTGAGGTAGCAATAACCGCCCATCAAATCGCTGGCGGCGTGATGCCCGGGCGGGCGGCACAGGGCGAAGGCACTGTGGGCGCCTTGGGCGATGGCGGCCTGCGCCGTAAGGGCCACTTGCGCCGCGCTGTAGGCCGCTTGCCAGGTGCCGGCGGTGATTGGCGCGCCCCCGTCGAAACTGTAATAGCCCAACTGGCCGTGCAGGCTGGTGGGCAGCACGCGGCGCAACGTACGAGCGGGCCAGGTGTAGGGCAACAGGTCGCCGTCCTGGCCGTACTCGGTCCAGCGTTGCCAGGCGCCTTTGAAGAAGTCGAGGTAGTCGCGGCTGTGGATACGTTGCAGCGGTGCCAGGCCGAAGTCCTGAGGGGCCTGCACGGGGCCCAGTTCACGGTCCTTGACCCGTTGCAGCACATGATCGGCACGCGAGGGCATTTCGAAGCAGGGCATCAGTTGCCCGTCCATCAGTTCACAGCGGCCGTGGTGCAGGTGGTGATCGTCCGAGTAGATCGTCAGCATTTGTTGTTCTCCGCAGGCTGTATCGGTGCATGCAGTCTTGCGGTGGGCACGGTTTATGAGAACGACAGGAGCGGCCAAAAGGGGATCAATATGGCCAAAGTATGTGTCCGCAATTCGCCCCTCATTGGCGCGTCATGCACGAAATTGGCTCGGCGTCACGCCGCTCCAGCGCACGAACGCATGCCTGAAACTCGCCGTTTCGCTGAACCCCAGCGTCTCGGCAATCCGGTGGATCGGCCACAGGTGGTCAGCCAACAACTGTTTGGCGCGTTCAAAGCGCAACTCATCGAGCAGTTCCTGATAGCTGCAGCCCAGGTTATGCAGGTGCCGGCGCAGGGTACGCGCCGAACAGTTCATCTGCTGAGCCAGGCCATCGAGCCCAGGTGCGGCGTGCAGTTGTGTGGCCAGCAACTGGCGGATTCGCCCCAGCCAGGCCTCGCGCCCGGTGAACTCGGTGTTCTGTTTGCGGCAACGTTCGACCATGGCCTGATGGGTGACCGCGTCGGCCAGGGGCAAAGGTTGGGCGAGCCAGCGTTTATCAAAGGCGAACGCGTTGGCGATAGCCTGAAACTGGAGCGGGCAGTCGAAGCTCTCGGCGTAGCGGGTCTGATAATCCGGCGCATCGTGCTCGAACCGAGCGCCCAGCAACGGCAGTGGATGGCCGAGCAAGTCGTCGCAAATGACCTTCAGTGATCCCAGGCACAGCTCGACATTGAAGGCAGTCAGTGCCGGGTTTTCGCGGTAATCGCCGGCCGTGAACCAGATACGTTCGCCGTCCTCTTCCAGGCTCAGTTCGAAGAGTGTTCCCAACAGCGCCGGATACCGCAGGGCCAGGCGCAAAGCGTCACCGAAAGTGGCACTGGTGAGCAGGGCATAGCCCAATAGGCCGTACGAGGAAACATGCATACGCCGTCCAACGATCAAGCCGATATCACGCTGATGGGCCACGGCATTGGCACACACTTGCATCTCCTGATGCGTGGCGATACGTGTGTCGGCGCGGCTCAAATCCGCCGCACAGATGCCGCTGCCGGCCAGCAATGCTTCATGGGGCAAGCCTTCGGCCTCGAAGGTACGCAGCACCAGGGACACGGCATTGAGGGTGGTGAGGTGGGAATGCAGCATGGGAACTTCCAGCCAGGGGATGGCTGGAAGTAGAGCAAGTTACATGCCGCTCAGCTCAGCTCGCCGCACAGGTCCAGTTCCACCAGGCGGCGGACTTCGGCGCTGTCCAGCCCCGCACCAATCAAGGCGTTGAGCTTGCCGAAGGCCGCTTCTCGGGTCATGCCGCCGCCGGACAGTACACCCACGCCGCGCAGGCGGCTGCCGGCTTCGTAGACATCCAGTTCCACGCCGCCTTCATGGCATTGGGTGATCGCGACCACCACCATATCCTGGTCCTGCGCACGCTGGAGACTGGCCAGGAAGGCTGGGTTGTCACTTGGGCCGGTGCCGCTACCGAAGCACTCGAGCACCAGCGCCTGGATGCCGCTGTCGATCAGTGCATCCAGTTGCGCGGCAGTGATGCCAGGAATCAGCGGCAGGACGCCGATGTTGGCCGGGGCCTTGTCGTTGCAGTAATCCAGGGCGGCGGGAAGCTTGTCTGCCAGGGCGACACCGCCATTGCGTTGCAGTGCGGCAAACGGGTTGCGCCCAAAACTGCGAATTTTCGCGCAGCGAGTCGGCGCCATCAGCGCGCCGTGGAAGTACAAGTGCACACCCGGCTTCAGGCCTTCGCCCAAGGCCGTCAACGCACCGCTGACGTTTTCCCAGGCATCGCTGTCGGGCACACCGGCGGGCAGCATCGAACCGGTGAACACCACCGGCGCCGGCAGGCCCAGCAGCTGAAAGCTCATGGCCGCCGCGCTGTAGGCCAGGGTGTCGGTGCCGTGCAGGATCAGCACGGCGTCGCAGCCAGCGTCTACCGCCTCGACCACGGCGCTGCGCAGGCGTTGCCAGTAGGCAGGGTTCATGTTGGCGCTGTCGATCAGTGGTGACATTTCCCGCAAGCGCCACGCGGGCAGGTCTGCGTCGGCGAACTGTTCACGCATGCGTACTTCAAAACCAGACGCGGGTGCCAGGCCATTGGCGCTGGCCTGCATGCCAATGGTGCCGCCGGTATAGAGCACCATGACGTTATTAGCTGATTGCATCGAAAATCTCCTGAACGAAAAACGCCGCCGGGCCCAGAGCATGCCCAAGGCCGGGCGGCGTGTCATCTAGCCGTGATTAACGTTGCGCTTGAGCGCTCAGTTCAGCTGCCGGAGCCGCCTCGGTTTTCACCGGGTTGGCCGGCCATGCCTTGCGGTCCAGGTCCAGGTCGGGGAACTGGCTGGAGTCGAACACCGGAGTCTTGATGCCCGCTGCGCGCTGGTTGTCGTAGTCGTTGAGGATGCGCATGGCAATCTTGAACAGGAACGCCAGGGCGAACAGGTTGACGAACGCGAGCATGGTCATGGTGATGTCGGCGAAGGCAAACACCGTGCTCAGGTTCTCGATGGAGCCCCAGAAAATCAGCACCAGCACCAAAGCGCGATAACCCATCAGCACCTTGCGGTTGTTGCCGACCAAGAAGCGCAGGTTGCTCTCGCCCAAGTAGTAGTTGTACATGATCGAGGTGAACACGAACAACGCCAGGGCCACCGAGATGAACATGCGGCCCCAGTCACCCACTACCGCCGCCAGGGAGTTCTGGGTCAGGGCAATGCCGTCGCCTTCAAAGCCTGGGGTGTAGAAACCGGACAGCAGGATCAGCAACGCCGTGCAGGTGCAGATCACGAAAGTATCGAGGAACACACTGAACGCTTGCACCACGCCTTGGGCGATCGGGTGTTCTACCGACGCCACTGCCGCCACGTTAGGCGCACTGCCCAAGCCTGCTTCGTTGGCGAACACGCCGCGCTTTACACCCATGATGATCGCGCTGCCCACCAGGCCACCGAAGGCTTGGTCGAGGCCGAACGCGCTCTTGACGATGGTCGCGAGCATGGCCGGTACGTGGTCGAATTGCAGCACGATCACGTACAGGGTCACGGCGATGTAGACCAGGGTCTTGACCGGCACCAGCAGGTCGGCGATCGAGGCGATACGCTTGATCCCGCCGATGAACACCAGGCCCAGCAACACCGCCAGCGCGAGGCCGGTGTAGGTGGTGTCGAGGCCGAAGGCGTTGTTCAGCGAGTGGGTGACAGCGTGGGCTTGCAGGCCGTTGAAGGCAAAGCCGAAGGTCACCAGCAGCAGGAACGCCATGACCATCCCCAGCCAGCGCTTGTGCAGACCGTGCTGGATGTAATACGCCGGGCCGCCACGGTAGGTGCCCTCAGCGTCGGTGCGCTTGTACAACTGGCCGAGGGAGCACTCGATAAAGCTCGAAGACATGCCCACCAGCGCGGTGACCCACATCCAGAACACGGCACCCGGGCCACCCAACGTCACGGCAATGCCGACACCGGCAATGTTACCGGCCCCCACGCGGCCCGCCAGGCTGAGCATCAGCGCCTGGAACGAGCTGAGTTGACCGGCGCTGCTCTTGAGGCTGTCTTTAAACACCGAGAACATGTGGAAAAAGTGACGCAATTGAACGAAACGCGAGCGGATCGTGAAATAACCGCCGAGCCCGACTATGAGCACGATCAGTACTTTCCCTGAGAGGAAGTCGTTGATGACTTCGAGCATGGAGTGTTCCTCGCTGATTTTTCTGATGGCAAACGCAGGACGGTCCGACGCATCGCTCGGCACCAGGCAGTGCACGACGCTCGATCCCCATCCTTTTGCGGGTGTTGTTATTCATGCGCTTTCGCGTGGTTCCCGGGCCTCGTTACCGACAGCCGCAGACGCGAAGAGGGGCGGCACTATACCTAGGCGAGCGTGATCCGTCTGCACGGGGCGATTAAAGGTTTCAGCGCGGTCGTGCAAGGCGAGGAAGGTTTGCGGTGCGATATTAGATTTTTTATGGGCGTCATGGAGCAACCTCAAGGCAAAAAAAAGGGCCTGAAGAACGAGCCTTCAGGCCCTCAAAAGGTGAGAGGTGTCTAGTCCCTCAACCTGGTGAGCGGTGCAACAAACGCTTAGGCCTTCAGCGGGACCAAGCGTGGGGCAATCATGTTTTCGGGGCGCAGGATGTCGTCGAGCATGGCGTCGTCGAGCAAGCCTTCTTCACGCACCAGTTCCAGCACGCCGCGCCCGCTTTCAAGAGCGATACGCGCAATGCGGGTGGCGTTTTCATAGCCGATATACGGGTTCAGCGCGGTGACCAGGCCGATGGAGTGTTCCACCAGTTCGCGGCAGCGCGCTTCGTTGGCGGTGATGCCGACGATGCAGTGCTCGCGCAGCATGTCCATGGCGCGTTGCAGCAGGCGGATCGAGTCGAAGATCTTGAAGGCGATCAGCGGCTCCATCACGTTCAACTGCAGTTGGCCGCCTTCGGCTGCCATGGTCAGGGCCAGGTCGTTACCGATGACCTGGAACGCTACCTGGTTGACCGCTTCCGGGATCACTGGGTTGACCTTGCCGGGCATGATCGAGCTGCCAGGCTGGCGAGCCGGCAGGTTGATCTCGTTGATGCCGGTGCGTGGGCCGCTGGACAGCAGGCGCAGGTCGTTGCAGATCTTCGACAGCTTCACCGCAGTACGCTTGAGCATGCCGGAGAACAGTACAAAGGCGCCCATGTCGGAGGTGGCTTCGATCAAGTCGGCCGCCGGTACCAGCGGCTGGCCGCTGATGGTGGCCAGGCGTTGTACGGCCAGGGCCTGGTAGCGCGGGTCGGCGTTGATGCCGGTACCGATCGCGGTGCCGCCCAGGTTCACTTCAGTGAGCAGTTCTGGCGCAAGAGTTTTCAGGCGGGCCAGGTCTTCACCCAGGGTGGTGGCGAAGGCGCGGAATTCCTGGCCGAGGGTCATCGGCACGGCGTCTTGCAACTGGGTGCGGCCCATTTTCAGCACATGGCTGAACTCGGCACCTTTGGCGGCGAACGCCTGGATCAGGCTGTCGAGGCTGGCCAGCAGCGCGTCATGGCCCAGCAGCAGACCCAGGCGGATCGCGGTTGGGTAGGCGTCGTTGGTCGACTGCGCCATGTTCACATCGTTGTTGGGGTGCAGGTACTGGTATTCGCCCTTCTGGTGACCCATGGCCTCCAGCGCGATGTTGGCGATGACTTCGTTGGCATTCATGTTGGTTGAAGTACCAGCGCCGCCTTGAATCATGTCCACCACGAACTCTTCGTGGAAATCGCCGCGGATCAGACGAGCACAGGCTTCGCTGATGGCGGCGTGCTTGGCTTCGCTGAGCTGGCCCAACTCGCGGTTGGCGTCAGCCGCTGCTTGCTTGACCATTGCCAGACCGACCACCAATTTCGGGTAATGCGAAATCGGAACGCCCGAGAGACGGAAGTTATTCACCGCTCGCAGGGTCTGGATGCCGTAATACGCTTGAGCCGGTACTTCGAGTACGCCAAGCAGGTCTTTTTCGGTACGGAAAGATGCAGCAGAGGACATGACGGAAATCATCTCAATATGGACCCGGAACTGGCCGGAACGCTGCGAATGCTAGGCTTGTAGAACTTTTTGGGCCAATGCTGTTAAACACTGGCCTATGCACAAACGGCATAATGTGGATGTGACCCAGTTATCTTGGCGGGCGTGTGTGCCAAAATGGTGCATTCCGTGGGAGGCAGTGATGAACCTTGAGAGCAAGTGGTTGGAAGACTTCAGCGCCCTGGCAGCGACGCGTAGTTTTTCCCAGGCGGCTGAGCGGCGCTTTGTCACCCAGCCGGCGTTCAGTCGGCGTATCCGTAGCCTGGAAGCCGCGTTGGGGCTGACGCTGGTCAACCGTTCACGCACTCCGGTGGAACTGACGGCGGCCGGGCAGTTGTTTCTGGTGACGGCGCGCACGGTGGTCGAACAGCTGGGCGAAGTGCTGCGCCATTTGCATCACCTGGAAGGCGGGCAGGGTGAAGTCATGCAAGTGGCGGCCGCTCACTCCCTGGCACTGGGCTTTTTCCCGCGCTGGATCGCGCAGTTGCGCAACGAAGGGCTGAACATCGCCACGCGATTGGTCGCCACTAACGTCGGCGACGCGGTACATGCCCTGCGCGAAGGCGGTTGCGACCTGATGCTGGCGTTCTACGACCCGGACGCGGCGATGCAAATGGACGCCGAGATTTTCCCGTCGCTGCACCTGGGCAACACCGAAATGCTCCCGGTATGCGCCGCCGATGCCGACGGCAAGCCGCTGTTCGACCTGGAAGGCGAGGGCAGCGTGCCGCTGCTGGCCTACAGCGCCGGCGCGTTCCTGGGCCGTTCGGTGAATTTGCTGCTGCGCCAGCGTGCCCTGCGCTTTACTACTATTTACGAAACCGCGATGGCCGACAGCCTCAAGAGCATGGCGCTCGAAGGCTTGGGTATCGCCTGGGTGCCGCAGTTGAGCGTACGTGCAGAGTTAGCACGTGGCGAACTGGTGGTGTGCGGCGGGCCGCAATGGCATGTGCCGCTGGAGATTCGCTTGTATCGCTGCGCGTTGGTGCGCAAGGCCAATGTGCGGTTGTTGTGGCGCAAGCTGGAAGGTGGGGCGGCGCAAGGAGATCGAGGTCTCGCTTGAATGAAATTGAGTGGTTTAGTGCTCAATAGATCGATTTTTGTCATTTTTTGATCATTTTTCTGCCCAAAAAGTATTGTTCAATATGTGATCACTTGCCGGATAAATATTGGCTAGAATACTGATCAAAGGTTTGTGTAAATCCATCTTTTGATCAGGGAACTGCACAAAATGCGAATGACGACGATGAGTGAGCAAGCTATCGCACAAGCGATTGGCTCGCGCGTTGAAGCCTTGAGGGTGAAGAAGAACATCAATCAGGAAACGGTTGCCGAGGAGGCGGGTATTTCCCGCACGACGTTACGGCAGTTGATGGCGGGCAAGGGCACCTTGCTCAATCTGATTGCGGTATTGCGGGTGATCGGGGAACTGGATCGGTTGAGCTCTCTGGTCGAGGACGTGCGTTCAAGCCCCATCCAGATGGCGAAAATGGCTGGGAAAAAACGTCAGCGCGCCTATACCACCCGCAAAGACTCATCCGAAACCACCTCAGTACCGGGCCAGAAAAAGCGCCTTGTGCCCGACGCAGTCAAGAAGGACACCCGTTGGTGATTGCACAGATCTATTTATGGGGTTTATACGTCGGAGCGCTCAATTGGGACCAGACAACCCAGGTGGGCGAGTTCGAGTTTTCACCCGAGTTTGTCTCCACGGGGCTTGAGATCTCGCCCATTCACATGCCCGCCCGCGCCGGGTACACCTACGCCTTCACTAACCTGAACCGGGAAACCTATAAGGCGCTTCCGGCAATTTTTGCCGACTCGCTTCCGGATGACTTCGGTAATGCATTGATCAACGCATGGTTGGCGCAGCAGGGTCGCGACAAGCTTTCGTTCACGCCGGTGGATCGACTCCTCTACCAAGGTAATCGCGGTATGGGCGCGCTGGAATATCGGCCGGCCATGAACACGGAGGCTAATGAAGCCCAAACCATCGAGATCGCGGCGCTGGCCCAGTTGGCTGGGGAGGTGCTCTCGGGGCGGCAAAGCCTGGAGGACCGGCTGACATCCAATGACCCTAGCGTCGACGACGCCGCGTTGCAGCGCTTGATCCAGGTGGGCACAAGTGCCGGTGGCGCTCGCGCAAAGGCGATCATTGCCATCAATCGCGAAGGGCATATCCGGTCAGGGCAGGTTCCAGCGCCCAAAGGCTATAGCTACTGGTTGCTCAAGTTCGATGTCGCAAAAAACACTGACGTGCTTGCTGACAGCCTGGGTTTTGGTCGCATCGAATATGCCTACCACCTGATGGCCAGGCAAGCCGGTGTGGTAATGACTGAGTGCCGTCTGCTTGAAGAGGGCGGGCGTGCTCATTTCATGACCAAGCGATTCGACCGCACCGATGACGGCGACAAGATTCACACCGCGACCTTGTGCGCACTGGATCATGCCGGCTACAAAAAACCGGGTGAGTACTCCTACGCCGAGGCCCTGAACGTGTTTAGGGCGCTGAAACTGGGGCGTCGGGAGGCGGAACAGTTTTTCAGGCGCATGGTGTTCAACGTTATCGCTCGAAATCAGGACGATCACACCAAGAACATCAGCTTTTTGCTGGACACTGACGGTACCTGGTATTTGTCGCCTGCCTATGACATTACCTGGTCCTATATGCCTGGAAACTTCTGGGTCGACAGCCATCAGATGAGCATCAACGGTAAGCGCGACAATTTTGTGGTGGATGACCTGCTCAGTGTGGGCAGCCAGATCAAAGGGCTGAAGGCCAGGCAGATCATCCGTGAGGTGCATGAGGCGGTGGTGCAATGGCCTGTGATCGCTGCAAAAGTGGGGGTCTCGTCGGTGGTGATCGATGCCATTGCCAAGACCCATCGACTGGACCTCGCGCCTGACTCTTAAGTCAATAAAACCGCCACTTTGCGTCGCTAGACAGATGGTCATCCCAGGGGCTGTTTATCTGGATTATTACGGTATACTGCGCGGCCTTCGGCCGGTCCAACCGGCCGCGTTTCGAGGTCAGAACTCGCCGAGCGAAGATCAGGCAAGGCAAAAACAAGCGAGGAAGCGGAGTTGGCTTTAGCCAATGAGCATTCCGAGTTTGTTTTTAACGCAGCCTGATTGAGCGCAGGCAGTTCTGGCCCGAAACTAATTCGTACAACAAGCCACGCCGGTCTCCCGCGTGGCTTGTTGTTTTTTGACGCGCCTGCGGGCGCCCAGAGAGAAGAGGCACGACGATGAGTGCATTGGTTGGCGTGATCATGGGCTCCAAGTCCGATTGGTCCACCCTTAGCCACACCGCCGATATGCTGGAAAAACTCGGCATTCCGTACGAAGTGAAGGTGGTCTCCGCCCACCGCACCCCGGACTTGCTGTTCCAGTATGCCGATGAAGCAGAATCCCGTGGCATCGAGGTGATCATCGCCGGTGCCGGCGGCGCGGCGCACTTGCCTGGCATGTGTGCGGCCAAGACTCACCTGCCGGTGCTTGGCGTGCCGGTGCAGTCGTCGATGCTCTCGGGCGTGGATTCGCTGTTGTCCATCGTGCAGATGCCGGCCGGCATCCCGGTGGCAACCCTGGCGATCGGCAAGGCCGGCGCGATCAACGCAGCCTTGCTGTCCGCCAGCATCCTGGGCGCCAAGCACCCGCAGTTTCATGCGGTGCTGAAAAAATTCCGTGCTGAGCAGACAGACAGCGTGCTGGACAATCCAGACCCACGCATCGCCTGAGGTTGTTGACGATGAAAATCGGTGTAATCGGTGGCGGCCAACTGGGCCGCATGCTGGCTTTGGCGGGTACGCCGCTGGGGATGAACTTCGCTTTCCTGGACCCGGCGCCGGACGCCTGCGCCGCGGCCCTGGGTGAACACCTGCGCGCTGACTACAGCGACCCGGATCACCTGCGGCAACTGGCCGATGAAGTCGACTTGGTGACCTTCGAATTCGAAAGCGTCCCGGCCGAAACCGTGGCCTTCCTGTCGCAGTTCGTGCCGGTGTACCCGAGCGCCGAAGCCTTGCGCATCGCTCGCGACCGCTGGTTCGAAAAGAGCATGTTCAAGGACCTGGGCATTCCGACGCCGGCCTTCGCCGACATCCAGTCCCAGGCCGACCTGGACGCGGCGGTCGCCAACATCGGCCTGCCGGCGGTGTTGAAAACCCGTACTCTGGGTTACGACGGCAAGGGTCAGAAAGTCCTGCGTACCGCGGCCGATGTGGTCGGCACTTTTGCCGAGCTGGGCAGCGTTGCCTGCCTGCTGGAAGGCTTCGTGCCTTTCACCGGCGAAGTCTCGCTGATTGCCGTACGCGCCCGTGATGGCGAAACCCGCTTTTACCCGTTGGTGCACAACACCCACGACAGCGGCATTCTCAAGCTCTCCGTGGCCAGCACCGACCACCCGCTGCAGGCCTTGGCCGAAGATTATTCCAGCCGCGTACTCAAACAACTGGATTACGTCGGCGTGATGGCGTTTGAGTTCTTTGAAGTCGACGGTGGCCTCAAGGCCAACGAAATCGCCCCGCGCGTGCACAACTCCGGGCACTGGACTACCGAAGGCGCCGAGTGCAGCCAGTTCGAAAACCACCTTCGGGCGGTGGCGGGCTTGCCGTTGGGCTCCACGGCCAAGGTCGGCGAGAGCGCCATGCTCAACTTCATCGGCGCTGTACCGCCAGTGGAGCGTGTGATGGCGATCGACGATTGCCACGTGCATCACTACGGCAAGGCCTTCAAGGCCGGGCGCAAGGTCGGTCACGCCAACCTGCGTTGCAAGGACCGTGCGACGCTGCAGGCGCAGATCCTCAAGGTTGAAGCGCTGATCGCCGAACAATAAGCCTGGCCACGGCGGGAACCATTGGGGTTCTGCGTCTCTCTGATTGCAGGATGCCAAAGCCTGACTAGGCTTTGGCATGACTCATACCAATCAGAGGGAAATGCCATGGGTATCATCGGAACCATCTTTATCGGCTTGATCGTCGGCCTGCTGGCGCGCTTCCTCAAGCCTGGCGACGACAGCATGGGCTGGATCATGACCATCCTGCTGGGTATCGCCGGTTCCCTGGCCGCGACCTACGGCGGTCAGGCCCTGGGGATCTACCAGGCAGGCCAGGGCGCAGGTTTCATCGGCGCGCTGGTGGGTGCCATCGTGTTGCTGGTGATCTACGGCCTGATCAAAAAGAAGTAATCAGCCGACAAAGTCCTCTGCGCTGCGCAGGCGCAGAGGGCTAGAATGCTCGGCACTTGTATTTCCCGAGCCTCTCCATGCGCCGTCTTCTATTAACGCTTCTTCTGCTGGGCTCTGGCCTGGCGCACGCTGGCGAACTGCCGGAAACCGACTGGCTCGACCTGATGCCGCTGTCGGATCAGAAAGCCCTCGAGGCCATGCCCGAGATCGATCACAACTCCCCCGAAGCCCAAGGCACGTTCACCGACAAGGGTGGCTTGAAGCAGAGCAAGGGCCTGCCTGCGGTGATGTATTCCACCAAGACCGTAGCGGCCATGAACGGCAAGAATATCCGCATTGGCGGCTATCCGGTGCCGCTTGAAACGGACGCCAAGGGCCGCAGCACGTTGTTCTTCCTGGTGCCTTACCCGGGCGCGTGTATCCATGTTCCGCCACCGCCGCCCAACCAACTGGTGCTGGTGCGCTATCCCAAGGGGCTGAAGCTGGATGATATCTACACGCCGCTGTGGGTCACGGGCACGTTAAAGGTGGAGAAGGTCAATAACGACTTGGCGGATGCCGCGTATGCGCTGGAGGCCGGGAAGGTGCGGGTGGTGCAGGAATCCGATCTGTAGGAGCGAGCTTGCTCGCGAAAAACGTCAACGATAACGCGTGTTTCCTGAATAAACGCGGCGCCTATGGGTTTTTCGCGAGCAAGCTCGCTCCTACAGCTATTAGGGCTTGCTCCTCTACAGGACGATCGCGGTGATGCTCACGCCCAGAGTGTGGCTTTCACCGGCCGCCAGGCTCACCACATCATCCAACACATTCGCCGTCTCGATGCACAACATGCCCTGCCAGCCGTCATCGGCCATGTCATCAAGCGCTTTGGCCCGTTCGGTCCACGGGTTCCAGATCACGGTGGACTTGGAGCCTTCGCTGGTAAGTTGGACGCGGCGCTGCCAGTCTTTATCGACAATGCTCAACTGCGCCGGTGTATCCAGGTAGATGCGATCCGTTTCGCCAGTGAAGTGCAGCAAGCCGGATTGCTGCTTCTCGGTCCACCCATCAGCAGTATCGATATAGGCCAAGCCATCCACCCCCTCGACCTGCACGTTGCGCACGTCGCTCACAGCGAAATAGGTGTGCAGTGCCTGGCTGAAGGTCACGGTGTCGGTGCCGCGGTTGTGGCTGGTGAGGCGGATATGCAGTTGGTCATCCAGCAGCAGGCTCAACTTCAAGTCGACCTCATGGGGCCAGCCGGGGAAGCCGCCTGCAGGAACCGGCAGCACCAGCTCGATGCGCAGGGCTTCACCCTCGATTGCTGTTTCGGCCAACTCCCAAATCGCGGTACGCACAAAACCGTGGGCGCCGGCAGGCTGGTCGCTCTGGCGCATGGCTTTGACGCTTTGCGGGTTGCGGTCGAACACCCCGAACCACGGCCAGCACACCGGTACGCCAGTACGAATGCCTTTGCCCTGCTTGAACACGGCCTCAGGGTTCGGCCAGATCAGCGGCTGTTCGCCCTCGCGCTGGTAACTGAAGATATGCGCACCCTGTTGGGCCACCATCAACTCGGCGCCGTTGTGGCGGATGCGCCAGCAGTCCAGCTCGTCGACTTTTACCGTCTCAACGTGGGGCGTAGGCATAACAAAGCTCTCTTAGTGGCAGGCAATGGGGCAATTGACCGTCAAAACCCGGCGAGGTTTAACGCGCCCGTGACGGTACCGAGCGCGTGCGGCCGCTGCCATCGATGGCGACGAACACAAATACGGCTTCGGTCACCTTGCGCCATTCGCTGGACAACGGATCGTCGCTCCACACTTCGACCATCATCTGGATCGAGCTGCGGCCGATTTCCAGGGCCTGGGTATAGAAGGAAAGCTGCGCGCCCACGGCCACCGGCACCAGGAACGCCATGCGATCGATGGCCACGGTGGCCACGCGCCCACCGGCGACCTTGCTGGCCATTGCCGTGCCGGCCAGGTCCATCTGCGCGACCAGCCAGCCGCCGAAGATATCGCCAAAGCCGTTGGTTTCACGCGGAAGCGCGGTGATTTGCAGGGCGAGATCGCCTTGCGGGATAGGATCTTCTTGTTCGAGTTCGATCATGCCGAGGGTGCCTCTGACCCGTGACGCTTCATGGGTATTTCAAGTGGATAGCCGTCTTCTTAGAAAAACGTTTCAGCACCAACATACACCGCTCGATGCGTTTCTCGTAAGGCGAACTAAAGGGAAACTCTGCCAAATCGGCTGGGTGGCACCCAACAACGTTTTGGCACAGCAGCCCCTCAAGACAGCGGGTCTGGCGCTTGCACCGGCGAGTATATCGAGACCCTGGCGCCACGACGACCTCCCGACGCTCATTTGGTCGGTAAATAGACGCTGTATCGGGGCTTTTGCGCGCAACTGTGCTCCTGGCGCTGTGCTTTTTCAGGCGATTTGCTATCTTGCCAAACCCGCCGCAAGTCACGGGCGTGCAGTCCTTTACGATGATTACTATAAGAGAAGCCTTGCCATGTCCTCCGTGCCCGCAAGCAGTGCGCAACCCTCGCGCCCGCTGACCCGCAACGACTACAAAACCCTGTCGCTGTCTGCCTTGGGTGGAGCGCTGGAGTTCTACGACTTCATCATCTTTGTGTTTTTCGCCACCGTGGTCGGGAAACTGTTCTTCCCCGTCGACATGCCCGAATGGCTGCGCATGATGCAGACCTTCGGTATCTTCGCGGCCGGCTACCTGGCGCGCCCGTTGGGCGGCATCATCATGGCGCACTTCGGCGACCTGCTGGGCCGTAAGAAGATGTTCACCTTGAGCATCTTCATGATGGCCGTGCCGACCCTGATCATGGGCCTGCTGCCGACGTACGCACAGATCGGCCTGTGGGCGCCGCTGCTGCTGTTGTTGATGCGCGTGATCCAGGGCGCGGCGATTGGTGGCGAAGTGCCGGGCGCCTGGGTGTTCGTCTCCGAACATGTCCCGCCCCGCCACATCGGCTATGCCTGCGGCACCCTGACCAGCGGCCTCACCGCCGGTATTCTGCTGGGCTCGTTGGTGGCTACCGCTATCAATAGCGCCTATACACCGGAACAGGTCTCTGATTACGCCTGGCGGATTCCTTTCCTGCTCGGCGGCGTATTCGGCCTGCTGTCGGTGTACCTGCGTCGTTGGCTGCATGAAACCCCGATCTTCGCCGAGATGCAGCAACGCAAGAGCCTGGCCGCTGAGCTGCCCTTGCGCGCCGTGTTGCGCGATCACCGTGGCGCCATTGTGCTGTCGATGCTACTGACCTGGCTGCTGTCGGCCGGCGTGGTGGTCGTCATCCTGATGACCCCGACCGTGCTGCAAACCATCTACCACTTCAGCCCTACGGTTGCGCTGCAAGCTAACAGCCTGGCCATCGTGACTCTGAGCCTGGGGTGCATCGCCTCGGGTGCCCTGGCCGACCGTTTTGGCGCCGGCCGCGTGCTGGTTACCGGTTGTGCTCTGCTGCTGGCGACTTCCTGGACGCTGTATCACAGCCTGATGGCCCACCCGGACTGGTTGTTCCCGCTGTACGCCTTGACTGGCCTGTTTGTCGGTACCATCGGCGTGGTGCCCTACGTAATGGTCAAGGCCTTCCCGCCGGTGGTGCGTTTCAGTGGCCTGTCGTTCTCCTACAACGTCGCCTATGCCGTGTTCGGTGGGCTGACGCCCTTGGCGGTGTCGCTGCTGATGAAGGAGAGCCCGATGGGCCCGGCTTACTATGTGGCCGTCCTATGCGTGATGGGGATGCTGGTAGGTGGGTATCTGTGGAAACGCGGCCGCTAAAGCCAGCCTGATCCACTGTGGCGAGGGAGCTTGCTCCCGCGGGGTCGCGAAGCGGCCCTTAAAGATGGGACTGCTGCGCAGTCCAACGGGAGCAAGCTCCCTCGCCACAAGGAACGTGTCTGTTCCGTTTTTACTTCGCATACCCTCGCTTCCCGATAGTGGCCTTTCATCTAATTGTCATATTTCAGACATAGAGTGTTCACACGGCCTGCCGATACTTGGCCCCGATCCAATTATCCCTATCTGCTAGGAGCAAGGCATGAAACTGAAACGTTTGATGGCGGCAATGACTTTTGTCGCTGCTGGCGTTGCGACCGCCAACGCGGTGGCCGCTGGTGTTGATCCGGCAATCCCGGCGTACGTCAAGACCACTGGTGTGTCGGGTAACCTGTCCAGCGTCGGCTCCGACACCCTGGCTAACCTGATGACTTTGTGGGCTGAGGGTTACAAAAAGGAATACCCGAACGTCAACATCCAGATTCAAGCTGCCGGCTCCGCCACCGCGCCACCTGCGCTGACTGAAGGCACCTCCAACCTGGGCCCGATGAGCCGCAAGATGAAGGACACGGAACTTGCGGCCTTTGAGCAGAAGTACGGCTACAAGCCAACCGCTATCCCGGTTGCCGTGGATGCCTTGGCGGTGTTTGTGCACAAGGACAACCCGATCCAGCACCTGACCATGGAACAGGTCGATGCGATCTTCTCGTCGACGCGTCTGTGCGGCGCCAAGGCCGATGTGAAAACCTGGGGCGACCTGGGCGTGACCGGCGACCTGGCCAACAAGCCAGTGCAACTGTTCGGGCGTAACTCGGTATCCGGCACCTACGGCTACTTCAAGGAAGAAGCCCTGTGCAAAGGCGACTACAAGCCAAACGTGAACGAACAACCGGGCTCGGCTTCGGTCGTGCAGTCGATCAGCTCCTCGCTGAACGGCATCGGTTACTCGGGCATCGGCTACAAGACCGCCAGCGTGAAGACCGTGCCACTGGCCAAGAAAGGCAGCACTGACTACATCGAAGACTCCGAAGAAAACGCCCTGAACGGCAAATACCCGCTGTCGCGTTTCCTCTACGTGTATGTCAACAAAGCCCCGAACAAGCCTCTGGCGCCGCTGGAAGCTGAGTTCGTGAAACTGGTGCTGTCCAAGCAGGGCCAGGAAGTGGTGGTCAAAGACGGCTACATCCCACTGCCAGCCAAAGTCGCCGCCAAGGCCCTGGCTGACCTGGGCCTGAAAGAAGGCAACTAAGCCTGCGATACCCGGTGTAATACCGGGCCCCTGTGGGAGCGGGCTTGCTCGCGAAGGCGTCGTGTCAGTCGCCAGATGTGTTGAACGACACACCGCTTTCGCGAGCAAGCCCGCTCCCACACAAGCCCGGTTACATCCCTAATTTTTTATCCGCTGCCAGCCCTGCTTCGCGGCGGATTTGTTGCGTCACTGCACTGTCATCTTTCTGTCATACAGGATCGCTAGGGTGTGCGCATGAATGATCTGGCCAATTCCACCATGACGACAACTTCCCCTCCCAAGCGCATTGATTTCAATACGCCTGAGCTGCAACGCAAGCGCCGCATCCGCGCGCTTAAGGATCGCTTCACCCGTTGGTATGTGCTGGTCGGCGGCCTCGCCGTGCTGGCCGCCATTACCCTGATCTTCTTCTTTCTCGCCTACGTGGTCGCGCCGCTGTTCCAGGGCGCCTCGTTGACCAAGGAAGACGCGTTGACGCCCGCCTGGATGCAGGACGCCGGCAAGCCGTTGATGATCTCCCTCGAAGAACAGAACCAGGTCGCCATGCGGGTTTCCGACAAGGGCCAGGCGCTGTTCTTCGCCGTGGACACCGGCGCCGAGCTCAAGCGTGTTGACCTGCCGATTCCGGCCGGTACCAGCGTTGCTTCCATTGGGGAAGACCAGCCGGGCAGCCCGCTGGTGATCCTCGGCTTGTCCAATGGCCAGGCTTTGGTGTTCCGCCACACCTATAAGGTGTCGTACCCGGACGGCAAGAAGACCATCACCCCGGCGATCGAATACCCCTACGGCGAAACGCCGATCGTGCTGGATGACGCCGGCCGCCCGCTGGAACACGTTGCGCTCAACGCCACCGACACCTCCCTGGTGGTGGCCGGTTCCGCCGGTTCGCACTTGAACGTGCTGACCCTGAGCCGTGAAGAAAACATGATGACCGGTGAAGTCACCAGCGAGCAGAAGCGTGTCGAGCTGCCGCAGATGACCGAGCCGGTGAAGGCGATCTTCATCGACCCACGCCAGCAGTGGCTGTATGTGATCAACGGCCGTGCCCTGGCCGACGTGTTCAGCCTGCGCGACAAGAGCCTCAACGGGCGCTACAAACTGCTGGAAGACGCCGACACGGAGATCACCGCCAGCACCCAGTTGGTTGGTGGTATCTCGCTGATCCTGGGTAACTCCAAAGGCGGCCTGGCCCAGTGGTTCATGGCCCGTGACCCGGATGGCGAACAGCGTCTGAAGCAGATCCGCACCTTCCAGATGGGCACTGCGCCCATCGTCGAGATCAGCGCTGAAGAGCGCCGCAAAGGCTTCACCGCCCTGGATGCTGCTGGCCAGTTCGGCGTGTTCCACAGCACCGCCCACCGCACCTTGCTGGTGGACCCGGTGGTCGATGGCGAGGGCCTGTTCGGCATGTCGCCACGGGCCAACCGTGTGATCGTCGAGGCGGGTGGCAAGCTGCAACCGCTGTTGCTCGATAACCCGCACCCGGAAGTGTCGTGGAGCGCGTTGTGGAGCAAGGTCTGGTACGAAAACTACGACGAGCCTAAATACGTCTGGCAGTCCACGGCCGCCAACACTGATTTTGAACCCAAGATGAGCCTGGCCCCGTTGACCTTCGGTACCTTGAAGGCCGCGTTCTACGCCATGTTGCTGGCGGCGCCACTGGCGGTTGCCGCAGCGATCTACACCGCTTACTTCATGGCGCCGAGCCTGCGCCGCAAGGTCAAGCCGGTGATCGAGCTGATGGAAGCCATGCCGACGGTGATCCTCGGCTTCTTCGCCGGCCTGTTCCTGGCGCCGTATGTGGAAGGCCACCTGCCGGGCATTTTCAGCCTGTTGATGCTGTTGCCGATTGGCATCCTGGTGGCTGGCTTTGTCTTCAGCCGCTTGCCTGAGTCGATCCGTCTGCGCGTTCCCGATGGTTGGGAAAGCGCGATCCTGATCCCGGTGATCCTGTTCGTGGGCTGGCTCTCGCTGTACATGAGCCCGTACCTGGAAACCTGGTTCTTCGGCGGTGACATGCGCATGTGGATCTCCCACGATCTAGGCATTACCTACGACCAGCGCAACGCGTTGGTGGTCGGCCTGGCCATGGGTTTTGCGGTAATCCCGAACATTTACTCCATCGCTGAAGACGCCGTGTTCAGCGTGCCACGCGGCCTGACCCTGGGCTCCCTGGCCTTGGGCGCCACGCCGTGGCAGACCATGACCCGCGTGGTCATCCTCACCGCCAGCCCGGGCATCTTCTCGGCGCTGATGATCGGCATGGGCCGCGCTGTGGGCGAGACCATGATCGTGCTGATGGCCACCGGTAACACCCCGGTGATGGAGATGAACCTGTTCGAGGGCCTGCGCACCCTGGCGGCCAACGTTGCAGTGGAGATGCCCGAGTCGGAAGTGGGCGGCAGTCATTACCGCGTGCTGTTCCTCTCGGCGCTGGTGCTGCTGTTGTTCACCTTCATCATGAACACCCTCGCCGAGCTGATTCGTCAGCGTCTGCGCAAGAAATACTCGTCGCTTTAAGAAAGGTAGAAGTCTGTGAAACAGAACTCCCTGAATGGATGGTTCAAGAGCGGCGCCCCAGGCGTCTGGATCAGCGGTGGCGCGGTGTCCATCGCGGTCATCATGACCATTGGTTTGCTGGCGGTGATTGCGGTGCGGGGCCTGGGCCATTTCTGGCCGGCCGACCTGATCCAGGCCAACTACAACGTGCCAGGCCAGGCCAACCACATCGTCATCGGCGAAGTGGTGCAGAAAGAAGAAGTGCCGCGTGAGCGCCTGAAAAGCGCAGGCCTGCCGGTACCGGACCAAGGCCCGGAATTCATGACCCGCGAGCTGATCAAGGTTGGCAACCGCGACCTGAACGGCAACGACTTCACCTGGATTGTCGGTGAGTGGCTGAAGGACCAGACCAAGCCTGCGAACCTGATGGCCATCGAGCGTCGTGAGTGGGGCAACTTCTACGGCACCCTGGTCAACGTCAAGCAGGACGGCAAGGTGATTGCCGAAGGCGAGGCTGCGTGGCCGGAGCTGCAAGCCCGAGTGGACCGCGTGAACAAGCTGGCCGCTCAGCTCAAGAGCCTGGAAAAAACCGATATTGGCGCGATCAACGCAGGGCTGGAGCGCATCCGCCTGCACGGTCGCAAGCTGGAATTGGAAGGCAAGCTCGACGCCGCCGCCCAGGCTGACATGGACGCCGACCGCGCCGAGCTGAACGCCCGCTACCAGGACATCGAAGCGCGCCTGGCCGACCTGCATGCACAGTTCAACCGCGACGCTCTGACGGCGCGTGACGGCAACGGCAAGGAAGTGGAAATCGGCATCGGCAAAGTGGTGCACGCCTACCAGCCGAACGCCATGGGCACGATGACCAAGATCGGTTTCTACTTCAGCAAGGTCTGGGAATTCCTCAGCGATGACCCACGGGAAGCCAACACCGAAGGCGGGATCTTCCCGGCCATCTTCGGCACCGTGATGATGACCTTGATCATGGCAATGATCGTGACCCCGTTTGGCGTACTGGCCGCGGTGTACCTGCGTGAATACGCCAAGCAGAACACATTGACGCGCATCATCCGCATCGCCGTGAACAACCTGGCCGGTGTACCGGCTATCGTCTACGGCGTGTTCGGCCTGGGTTTCTTCGTGTATGTATTGGGGGGCTCGGTCGACCGTCTGTTCTTCGCTGAAGCCCTGCCGGCGCCGACCTTCGGTACGCCGGGGCTGCTCTGGGCCTCGCTGACCCTGGCGCTGCTGGCGGTGCCGGTGGTGATCGTGGCCACCGAAGAGGGCTTGGCGCGCATTCCCCGCACCGTGCGTGAAGGCTCCCTGGCACTCGGCGCGACCAAGGCGGAAACGCTGTGGAAGATCGTACTGCCGATGGCCAGCCCGGCAATGATGACCGGCATGATCCTCGCCGTGGCGCGTGCCGCCGGTGAGGTGGCACCGCTGATGCTGGTGGGTGTGGTGAAGCTGGCTCCGTCGCTGCCGCTGGATGGCAACTACCCGTACCTGCACCTGGACCAGAAGATCATGCACCTGGGCTTCCATATTTATGACGTCGGCTTCCAGAGCCCCAACGTCGAAGCCGCACGGCCGTTGGTGTACGCCACCGCCTTGCTGCTGGTACTGGTGATCGCCACGCTCAACCTGTCGGCGGTGTGGATTCGTAACCACCTGCGCGAGAAGTACAAGGCGTTGGACAGTTAATTGAAGTGAACGCGAATTAAATGTGGGAGCGGGCTTGCTCGCGAAAGCGGTGTGTCATTCAACACACCTGGCGACTGATACGACGCCTTCGCGAGCAAGCCCGCTCCCACACAAATTGGTAGCACAGGGAGCATCCCATGCAACACGAAACCCAATCCCACGGCATCAACATGTCTGCCCTGGGTCGCGACAAGCAGAGCCTGAGCCTGGCCCAGGAAACCGTGGCCATCGAAGTCCCTGGCCTGAGCCTGTACTACGGCGACAAGCAGGCGCTGTTCGATGTCAGCATGAACATCCCCAAGCAACGCGTGACCGCCTTCATCGGCCCGTCGGGCTGCGGCAAGTCCACGTTGCTGCGTACCTTCAACCGCATGAATGACCTGGTGGACGGTTGCCGTGTGGAAGGCGCGATCAACCTCTACGGCACCAATATCTACCGCAAGGGCGAAGACGTTGCCGAGTTGCGTCGCCGCGTGGGCATGGTGTTCCAGAAGCCCAACCCGTTCCCCAAGACCATCTACGAAAACGTGGTCTACGGCCTGCGTATCCAGGGCATTAACAAGAAACGCATCCTCGACGAAGCGGTTGAGTGGGCGCTCAAGGGCGCGGCATTGTGGGACGAGGTCAAGGACCGCCTGCACGAATCGGCACTCGGCTTGTCCGGCGGCCAGCAGCAGCGCCTGGTGATCGCCCGTACCATCGCCGTAGAGCCGGAAGTGTTGCTGCTCGACGAACCGTGCTCGGCCCTCGACCCGATCTCCACCTTGAAAGTCGAAGAGCTGATCTACGAGCTCAAGTCCAAGTTCACCATCGTCATCGTGACCCACAACATGCAACAGGCGGCACGGGTTTCCGACTACACCGCGTTCATGTACATGGGCAAGCTGGTGGAGTTTGGCGATACCGACACCCTGTTCACCAATCCGGCGAAGAAGCAGACCGAAGACTACATCACCGGTCGCTACGGCTAGGAAGCTGTGGTTCTGATTGCACTGACGCTGCGGTTCTCCGCACCTTACCGGACGCTCCAAGGACGCCAACATGATTAGCAAAGAAGGCCTTACCCACCACATCTCCGCGCAGTTCAATGCCGAGCTTGAGGAAGTGCGCAGCCACCTCCTGGCGATGGGCGGGCTGGTGGAGAAGCAAGTCAACGATGCGGTCACCGCGCTGATCGAGGCCGACTCGGGCCTGGCCCAGCAGGTGCGCGAGATTGATGAGCAGATCAATCAGATGGAACGCAATATCGACGAAGAGTGCCTGCGTATTCTTGCCCGTCGCCAGCCGGCGGCCTCGGACCTGCGTTTGATCATCAGCATTTCCAAGTCGGTGATCGACCTGGAGCGCATCGGTGACGAAGCCACCAAGATTGCCCGCCGCGCCATCCAGCTGTGCGAAGAGGGTGAAGCCCCGCGTGGCTACGTGGAAGTGCGTCATATCGGCGATCAGGTACGCAACATGGTGCGCGATGCCCTCGACGCCTTCGCCCGCTTTGACGCCGAACTGGCGTTATCGGTGGCGCAGTACGACAAGATCATCGACCGCGAATACAAGACTGCGCTACGCGAGTTGGCCACCTACATGATGGAAGACCCGCGCTCGATCTCGCGGGTCTTGAACATTATCTGGGTGCTGCGTTCCCTGGAGCGTATCGGCGACCATGCGCGCAATATCTCGGAGTTGGTGATTTATCTGGTGCGCGGCACCGACGTGCGGCACATGGGCCTCAAGCGCATGAAGGCCGAAGTTGAAGGCACTGCTGATCTAATCCCTAATGTTTCGGGCGAATCTGACGATAAGTAAGGTTGCCCGAGAAATTCACGCCCGGCCTCTGGCCGGGCGTTTTCGTTTGTGGCATCTGAATTTTTTGCACAGCAGGCGCCATAAAGTCCTTCTGTGACCCGCGAGTTTTGGCAAAATGCCATCAGTCAGGCGTTTTGCATGCCGACGTTTTTATAGGATGAAGGGTCGATGAGTAAAGTCAGTGTGTTGGTGGTGGATGACGCCTCGTTTATTCGCGACCTGGTGAAGAAGTGCCTGCGCAATTACTTCCCCGGAATCAAGATCGAAGACGCGGTGAACGGCAAAAAGGCGCAATCCATCCTCATGCGCGAAACCTTCGACTTGGTGCTGTGTGACTGGGAAATGCCGGAAATGTCCGGCATTGAGCTGTTGACCTGGTGCCGCGAGCAAGCGCACCTGAAGGCCATGCCGTTCGTCATGGTGACCAGCCGTGGCGACAAGGAAAACGTTGTGCAGGCGATCCAGGCGGGCGTTTCCGGCTACGTCAGCAAGCCATTCACCAACGAGCAGTTGCTGAACAAGGTCAAGCAGGCCCTGCACAAGATCGGTCGCCTCGATGCGCTGATTGCCAGCGCGCCGACCAAGATGAACTCAGCCTTTGGCAACGACTCCTTGAGCGCCCTGACCGGCGGCAAACCCGAAGCGGTCAAGCCAGCGTCGGTGGCGGCGCCCAGCAAAGGCCTGCTCAACACCCCGCCAGTCAAGGCCCCCGCAGCAGCGGCGCCGGCTGGCAGTCGCGGTCAGGGCCAGTTGCGCCTCGCAAGCGGCACCCAGCAATGCGTGATCAAGGCCCTGAGCATCAAGGAAGCGTTGCTGGTGGTAAAGCGTGGCGAGGTCCTGCCTCAGGTGCTGGAAAGCGCCGTGCTCGACCTTGAACAGGGCGACAACGCCGAAGTCGCACGGCTCAACGGCTACCTGCACGCCATCGTCGCCTACGAGCCCAAGCCCGACAGCGACTGGTTGCAGCTGACCTTCCGCTTTATCGACCAGGATGCGCAGAAGCTGGACTACATTTCCCGCCTGATCGCCCGTGGCACGGCGCAGAAGCATTTTGTGCCGGGTGCCTGATGGCCTGAATCAAGCAACCGACCGGTTGTCTGATTCCTGCTGGATGGCTTGATTTATATCTGTTCCGATATAGGCTCTCGATAACGCTTCAGTGTTGTCGAGCCTTTGCTATGCCTTGAAACAAAGCTGCACCGCCTTTGGTTGAGTCGTCGATTACGCTTTTTCTTTCCAGGAAAGGAGAAATCAATGCCAAGGCACAAGGATGTGGTGTTTCTAGGAAGCTCGCTCAAGGATCTCAAGGATTTTCCTCTCGACGCCCGAAGGGCAGCCGGTTTTCAGTTGGATCTGTTGCAACAGGGTGAGCAGCCCTTCGATTGCAAGCCGATGAAAACGATCGGAAGGGTCGTCAATGAGATTCGGATCACTGAAGAGTCGGGAGCGTTTCGAGTGTTCTACGTGGTCAATCGGCCGGAAGCTGTCTATGTGCTGCACGCGTTGCGCAAGACCACACGGAAAACCGAAGGGCGGGATATCGAATTGGCGCGTGCCAGATTGCAGGAGTTAGGTTAAGCCCATGACAAATCAAAAGTTGCATACCGAACGTTTCAACTCTGTGTGGGATGCTCTGGAGGACACGCCAGCGCAAGCCGCCAATATGCGCCTACGCTCAAAGCTGCTGTTGGAGTTGTGCAACACCATTCGTAGCTGGGAGCTGTCCCAGAAGGATGCGGCACTAAGGCTGGGTATCAGCCAGCCTCGCTTGAACGACGTACTCAACGGCAAGATCGACAAGTGTTCTCTTGATGCGCTAGTCAATCTGTCGGCCGCGGCGCGGATGAATGTGGATATCTGTTTCAACGCGCTGCCTGCGTGACGATCGTTTAGGTCGTCACGACGCTCGGGATATTGCCCTATTTTGCATTGGGCAATCGAAAGTCAGTCCAGCAGCAAGACCTTGGCCAGTACTATCTTCGGCCCTTTCATCTTCTTGATGATGATCCGCAAGCCTTCCACTTCCAGCACTTCCTCTTCTTCCGGCACGCGCTTGAGCGTGTCGTAGATCAGGCCGGCCAGGGTTTCGGCTTCGATGTGGTCCAGGTCGACGCCCAACAGGCGTTCCACCTTGAACAACGGCGTGTCGCCACGCACCAACAGTTTGCCGGGCTGGTAGGCGAGGATGCCGCGCTCGGCCTTGCGGTGTTCGTCCTGGATATCGCCTACCAATACTTCCAGCACGTCTTCCATGGTCAGGTAGCCGATGATCTTGCCGTCGGCCTCTTCCACCAGGGCGAAGTGCGCGCCGCCTTTGCGGAACTGCTCCAGCAGTTGCGACAGCGGCATATGCCGCGATACGCGTTCCAGCGGGCGGGTCAATTCGGCCAGGTTGAACGATTCGGGGATATGGTCCAGGGCCGCCAGTTCCAGCAGCAAATCCTTGATGTGCAGCAAGCCGACAAACTCGTTGCGCACCGCGTCATACACTGGGTACCGGCTGAATTTGTGGCGGCGGAACAGCGCGAGTATTTCCTTGAGCGGGGCGTTGAAGTCCAGGGTCACCAGGTCTTCCCGGGAGTTGGCCCAGTCCACTACTTCCAGCTCGCCCATTTCCACGGCGGAGGCCAGTACGCGCATGCCTTGGTCGCTGGGGTCCTGGCCTCGGCTGGAGTGCAGGATCAGCTTGAGTTCTTCGCGGCTGTAATGGTGCTCATGGTGGGGGCCAGGCTCGCCTTGGCCAGCGATGCGCAGAATGGCGTTCGCACTGGCGTTGAGCAGGTAGATGGCCGGGTACATCGCCCAGTAGAACAGGTACAGCGGCACGGCCGTCCACAGCGACAGCAGCTCGGGTTTGCGAATCGCCCAGGATTTGGGGGCCAGTTCACCGACCACGATGTGCAGGTAGGAAATCACGAAGAAGGCGGCAAAGAACGACACGCCCTTGATCACTTCCGGCGACTGCACGCCGACCGCGCCCAGCATCGGCTCGAGAATATGCGCAAAGGCCGGTTCACCGACCCAGCCCAGGCCCAGGGACGCCAGGGTGATACCCAGCTGGCAAGCCGACAGGTAGGCGTCGAGCTGGCTGTGCACGGTACGCAGGATCTGCCCGCGCCAGCCGTTCTTATGGGCGATGGCCTCGACGCGGGTGGCGCGCAATTTGACCATGGCAAATTCCGCCGCAACGAAGAAACCGTTGAGCAGTACCAGGATCAGTGCAAAAAGAATCATGCCGAAATCGGCGAAGAGTGTCGCGAGGGTGATGCCAGGGGAAGGGTCCATGATGGGGTTTTGCAGGTTCCGTGTGTTCAATAAGGGGTGACAGGTGGGCCTGAAAGGCAGGCACAAGTCGGCCAATGTAGCGGCTGACGGGGCGCTTGCCTAGTGCCCGCTGCCGGGCGGGGCTGCAAAGTCGTGTCGCAGAGCCCGTGTGGGAGCTGGCTTGCCTGCGATGGCGGCCTGCCTGCTACCGATGATTTGGCTGACCCGCCGCCATCGCAGGCAAGCCAGCTCCCACATTAGGCCGTGCTCACTTCAACTTAATTATCGGCCTCGACCGCTCGCTCACGGGTCACCTGCGCCGGCGGAAAATGGCAGGTAAAGGTACTGCCATGTCCCAGCACGCTGCTGATTTCCAAACGGGCCCGATGGCGCAGCAGCACATGCTTGACGATGGCCAGGCCCAGCCCGGTGCCGCCGGTGTTGGAGTTGCGGCTGGAGTCGACACGGTAGAAGCGCTCGGTCAGGCGCGGCAGGTGCTTGGCGTCGATACCGATACCCGAATCCTGCACACTCAGGTGCGCGCCGTGCTCGTCGGCCCACCAGCGAATGCGGATATTGCCCTTGTCCTGGGTGTACTTCACCGCGTTGAACACCAGGTTGGAGAAGGCGCTGCGCAATTCGCCTTCGCTGCCCTTGAGCAATACGGTTGGGTCGGCCTCCAGCGTGATCTGCTGCCCGCGTTCGCCCGAGAGCGCCTGGGCATCGTTCTTGATCGTCTGCAACAGGCTCTGCACCGCCACGGGGTGGTTGTCCGAGGGGTAGTCCGTGGCTTCAAGCTTGGCCAGCAACAGCAGGTCGTTAAGCAGGGTTTGCATGCGTGAGCCTTGCTGCTGCATCTGCTGCAGGGCGCGGCTCCAGCGCGGGTTGATCTCGTCGACATTGTCCAGCAACGTCTCCAGGTAGCCGCAGATCACCGTCAACGGCGTGCGCAGCTCGTGGGAGACGTTGGCGACGAAGTCTTTGCGCATCTGTTCCAGCTGATGGATGCGTGTCACATCGCGCACCAGCATCAAGTGCTCGTTGTTGCCGTAGCGGGTCAGGTACAGCTGGATGCGCACGCGGTCGTTGGTGGGCGAGGGGATTTCCAGGGCTTCTTCGTAGTTGTCCTGCTCGAAGTACTCCTTGAAGCGCGGGTGACGCACCAGGTTGGTCACCGGCTGGCCGCTGTCCTGGGGCGTCTTGAGGCCCAGCAGGGTCTCGGCGGCACGGTTCCACCACTCCAGGTTGCCGTCGCTGTCTAGCATGATCACCGCGTCCTTGAGCGCGGCGGTGGACTCCTGCACCCGGTCGATCACCGCTTGCAGGCGCCCGCGTACCCGTTGGTCGCGGCGTTGCAGGTGGTAGATGCTGTCGAACACCTCGCCCCACAGGCCGTAGCCATCGGGGGGTGCTTCATCGGGTTTGTGCTGGCGCAGCCATTCATGCAGGCGCAGCAACTGCTTGAGGGTCCAGCCCAGGTACAAGGCAATGCCCACGGCCAGGCTCCAGCCGTAGTAGCCGCTGACCAGCCCCACCAACAGGCAGCCGGTGACCAGCAAGAGCATGTGGCGGATCAGGGTGCCATGCCAGTTTTGGTTCACTTGAACATGCGTCCTTGTCAGCTGTTTAAGTCAGGCGATTAAGTCACGAAACGGCTGGCTCAGCCTTTGGTAGAAAACCGATAGCCGGTACCGCGCACGGTTTGTACCAGATTCTCGTACGCATCGCCCAAGGCTTTGCGCAGGCGGCGGATATGCACATCCACCGTGCGCTCTTCCACATAGACGTTGCCGCCCCACACCTGGTCGAGCAGTTGGCCACGGGTGTAGGCACGCTCCTGGTGGGTCATGAAGAACTGCAGCAGGCGGTATTCGGTCGGTCCCATCTCGGCAGGCTTGCCGTCGATGGTCACGCGGTGGCTGATCGGGTCCAGGATCAAGCCGTCGACTTCGATAGGCGCTTCGCCATCGGTCGGGCCGGCGCGGCGCAGCACGGCTTTGAGGCGCGCCACCAGTTCCCGTGGGGAAAACGGCTTGGTGATGTAGTCATCGGCGCCGACTTCCAGGCCCTGGATCTTGTTGTCCTCTTCGCCCTTGGCGGTGAGCATGATGATCGGGATATCCCCGGTCAACTCGTCACGCTTGAGACGGCGGGCCAACTCGATGCCCGAGGTGCCGGGCAGCATCCAGTCGAGCAGGATCAGGTCCGGCTTGCGGTCGACGATAATGGCGTGGGCCTGCTGGGAGTTCTCCGCCTCCAGGCAGTCATAGCCGGCCATTTCCAACGCGACGGCGATCATTTCGCGAATGGGCGCTTCGTCGTCAACGATCAGAATGCTCCTGCCAACCATGCTCAATCCTCTTGTCATTTAACTGTCTTGCGCCGCATTAGATAACGGAATTATTGCAGTCGTGTGACAGTAATTTAGTCGCTTGGGCAATTAACGGCACTCTGGACTACCCTTTGGGTCCGAATCCTGACAACCACAAAAGGAAGGTTCCGATGACTTACAGCACTGTTTCCTGGAAAGCCCTGCTGGTATCTGCGGTGTTGACGCTGCCAGGCCTGGCGTTTGCGGCAGAGCCGGCGATGACCCAAGACGGGATATTGGTGGATCACAAGGGCATGACGCTCTACACCTTCGACAAGGACGCTGATGGCAAATCAGCGTGCAAGGACCAGTGCGCGACCAACTGGCCACCGCTGAAAGCAGAATCCACCGACACCAAGACCGGCGATTGGACGGTGATCACCCGCGACGACCAGACCAGCCAGTGGGCCTACAAAGGCAAGCCTGTCTACACCTACAAGGACGACAAGAAAGCCGGTGACAAGACGGGTGATGGCAAGGGTAGCGTCTGGCACATCATCAAACCCTGACAACGCGGAGGCTGTGAGACTTTCGCGAGCAAGCCCGCTCCCACATTCTGATGTGCGAATACAGTCAAATGTGGGAGCGGGCTTGCCCGCGATGGCGTCCCAACAGTCACCACAAAATCTTCAGCGAACCGCGTAATCCACCACAATCCCGACAAAAATCGCCAACCCTGCCCAGTGGTTGTGCAAGAACGCCTTGAAGCACTTCATGCGGTCCCTGTCCCGTGTGTACCAGAACTCCCAGGCAAAACAGCCCGCTGCCGCCAGCAGCCCCAGGTGGAACCACCCGCCCAGCTCGAACCGCGCGCCGGCCAGCAACAGACACGCCAGCGCCAGGCCTTGCAACGTGAGGATGATCACGCGGTCGGCATCGCCAAATAGAATGGCGGTGGATTTCACCCCGATCTTCAAGTCGTCATCGCGGTCGGTCATGGCGTAATAGGTGTCGTAGCCCACCGTCCACAACAGGTTGGCGATGTACAGCAGCCACGCCGTGGCAGGCAAATGGCCGGTCTCGGCGGTAAACGCCATCGGCATGCCCCAGGAAAACGCCGCGCCCAGCACCACTTGGGGGTAATAGGTGTAGCGCTTCATGAATGGGTAACTTGCCGCCAGCGCCAGGCCGCCCAGGGAGAGCAGGATGGTGCTGGCGTTGGTCAGCAGCACCAGCAGGAAACTGATGCCCATCAGCACAGCAAAAAAAACCAGCGCTTCTTTCGAACTGATCTTGCCGCTCACCAGCGGGCGTTGCTCGGTGCGTTTCACATGGCCATCGACCTTGCGGTCGGCCCAGTCATTGATCACGCAGCCGCCGGCCCGGGTGAGCACCACGCCCAGCACGAAAATCACGATATTGGTCAGCGACGGCGAACCCTTGCCGGCGATCCACAGCGCCCACAGTGTCGGCCACAGCAGCAGGTAGATGCCGATGGGCTTGTCCATGCGCGTCAACTGAATGAAATCCCAGGCCCTGGGGTTCAGGCGGTTCAAGGACTTGAGCAGACGTTGGTACATCAGCAGTTCTCCGGATGATCATGCAGCGCGTGCCAGAAACTCGGCAGGAAGACTTCCGCCACCAGCACGCTCAGCGCCCCGCGGTCGAAGCGCGAGCGGCGCGCCCACAGATTATCGGCCTGGTCCGCTGTCGGCAGCCAGGCACGAGGGTAGTGACACACTTCAATGGCCTGACGGGTAAAGGCGCGGTCGCAGAACAGCAACTCGCCCAGCGAACGGCTGCCCAGCTCGTCCATGTGCAGCCCATCGCCCTGCAAGGCACTGCGGGCCGCCACGCTGCGGGCGAACACCCAAGGCTGGCCGTGCCCGCGCAAATACACCTCGCGTACCCAACCGATACTAGCCGGCGGCAGGTCCAGGGCGGCGCATTCATCGTCGCGCAACGGTTGCCAGCCTTCGAACAGCGGCGTCACGCTGAAACCCTCGTTGGACAGCCACGTCAGGCGTCGCGTCAGCGAGCCTTCGTCAAACAGCCAGTTAAGGGTCAAGGGCTTGGGCAAGGGGCTCAGAAGGCTCTGGGTCAGCCATTGGCAAGCATCGGGGAGGGCGATTGAGTGCGGCACGGTGAGTCAGTATTGGCAGCAAAAGAGGCGGCGAGCTTACCATGACGTCCTGATATTTTACCGTGCCAAACAGGCCGTTTGCGTCGAACATGCTTGCATCTGCCGGCCCCGATCAGTACAAAACGCCCTGAGCCGCGCGGCAACGCTGGATCCACCGACCGCCGGCCAACACGCCTGAACCTGAGGAAGCACGTAATGAAGAAGTGGCAATGTATCGTCTGTGGCCTTATTTACAACGAAGCGGACGGTTGGCCGGATGACGGCATTGCACCAGGCACTCTGTGGCAAGACGTCCCGGAAGACTGGCTGTGCCCGGATTGCGGCGTGGGTAAGTCGGACTTCGAAATGATCGAAATCGCGTAATCCCGAATTTAAGAAACGTACTACAAGGAGAAAGGAATGAACGCACCTGTCGTGATCATCGGCACAGGATTGGCCGGTTACAACGTCGCCCGGGAGTTTCGCAAGCTCGACAGCGAGACCCCGTTGCTGCTGATCACTGCCGATGACGGACGCTCCTACTCCAAGCCCATGCTCTCCACCGGCTTTGGCAAGAACAAGGAAGCCGATGGCCTGAGCATGGCCGAACCCGGCGCCATGGCCGAGCAACTCAAGGCCCAGGTGCGCACCCATACCCGTATCAGCGGCATCGACCCAGGCCACAAGCGCCTGTGGATCGGCGAGGAAGCGGTGACCTATCGCGACCTGGTCCTGGCCTGGGGCGCAGAAACCGTGCGTGTACCGGTCGAAGGCGATGCGGCTGAGCTGATTTTCCCGATCAACGACCTGGAAGACTATGCGCGCTTTCGCGCTGCCGCTGCCGGCAAACGGCGGGTGCTGCTGCTTGGCGCTGGCCTGATCGGCTGTGAGTTTGCCAATGATCTGATCCTGGGCGGCTATGAAATCGATCTGGTCGCACCTTGTGAGCAAGTCATGCCGACCCTGCTGCACCCGGCGGCAGCCGCAGCGGTGCAAGCCGGGCTGGAAGGCATCGGCGCGCGTTTCCACCTGGGCCCGGTGCTCAATCGCCTGCAACGCACGGCTGATGGCCTTGAAGCGCACCTGTCGGACGGTGAGGTGATCCACTGTGACCTGGTGGTGTCCGCCATTGGCCTGCGCCCGCGTGTAGACCTGGCCGCAGCGGCCGGCCTGCAAATCAACCGCGGGATCATGGTGGACCGCCATCTCAAGACCTCCCACGCCAACATCTACGCCTTGGGCGACTGCGCCGAGGTCGATGGCCTGAACCTGTTGTACGTGATGCCATTGATGAGCTGCGCCCGTGCCCTGGCGCAAACCTTGGCCGGCAATGCCACGGCGGTGAGCTATGGGCCTATGCCGATCACGGTGAAAACCCCGGTCTGCCCGCTGGTGGTATCACCTGCGCCGCGAGGCACCGAAGGTGTGTGGAGCGTCGAAGGGCAGGGTGCCGACATCAAGGCCCTGTGCCGCGATGCCAGCGGCCACCTGCTGGGTTATGCACTGACCGGCAGCGCTGTCATGGAAAAACTGGCGCTGAACAAAGAACTTCCGCCGTTACTGGCGTAAATACCACCCGTTCTGTCGCAAACATCACGTTCATACCCCGAGAAAGGCCGCCGCGAGACTGGCGCGGCGCCCGAGGGCATGCCATCCTCACTCCCGTCTGCCGCAGAGTAGAGCCTGCGGCGCCTTGGCGCTGCTCCACCAGAGAGCAGCACGGACATAACAACAAAAAACCGTCAAAGAGGCTTCACATATGCGTAAACCAGATCTCGCAGCCGCCATCGCTGAAAAAGCCGATCTCACCAAAGAACAGGCCAACCGCGTCCTCAACGCCGTCCTTGAAGAAATCACCGGCGCCCTGCACCGCAAGGACAGCGTCACCCTGGTCGGCTTCGGCACCTTCCTGCAACGCCACCGCGGCGCCCGCACCGGCAAAAACCCGCAAACCGGTGAGCCAGTGAAAATCAAGGCGAGCAACACCGTAGCGTTCAAGCCGGGCAAGTCGCTCAAAGACAGCGTTAACCCGTAAGTTAAGCGGTACCGTCTCGAAGGGAGGCGGGGCGGTAAAGAAGATGGGCACGCCGACGGGGTCGGGTGCCCATTTTTGTTGGGCGTTAGAAGCGTTTCCGGTGGAATAACAGTAGTTGCCCCTTGCTTAGGTATTAATCAATACAGTAGCGACTATTTGAATCACTGTTTTATGGTTTGTGTTTTTTACTTCACTGTGGAACTCCATCTGTACGAGAAGACACATATAACGCGAGACAGCAGGGAGCGGCTCTAACTAATTTTAGAGGTGTATATATGAAAATTGATCAGCCTTTTGTTCCATCGACCCTATTAACCCAAGAGAAAAAAGTGGAGGCGAATGCTCCCTCGGCTTCGAGTAATGCGCACACAGCAGCAGGTAGTTCAAACGATAAACTGTATGACAGCCAAGGGAGTATGCGCGCTCAATACCCGCAAGCAAGCCCTGAAGAGCTCGTGAATCGAAATAAGCGTGCTGCGGTAAGATTTAATCCGCCAAAAGTCGGCGTCAAACTCAAGCCTCCAAAACCTAAGACTCCCGCGCCCAGCAAGCCAAAACCTGCCAAGCCGAAGGGACCTACTCCAAAGCCAGCGGGCGGATCGAACGGCCCAGGGGGGGCACTTAATATTGGAAATAACATTGCCAGCTTGCAGCAAAGTAATGCCTTTCCGCCGGTTTCTCCTTCAGCGGCCACGACTGTGCGTAATGCTTTTTTAACTGCGGGCACTAACAACTTGGTCAATAGCCCCTTCACTGTGGGGCAGCAAATGGCGTCGAGCGTCCTCCAAGAGAGAATCGACACTCATTCTAAAATGCCTGGCGCAGAAGTAAATAAGCCAGACGGCACTAAGGGCACCGTAGACCCTGCTGCGTCGCCAGAGCAAAAAATGCAGGCGCGCCTCACGGGCGCTGAATTAAATACCGAGACATTGACCAACACCATCATTTTGATCAACGAAGGCCCAGACGCGGCCGCTGTAGGAGTTAGCCCCAACGCGCCAACGGATACGCAAGGGCGCCTGACTAACCTTGAGAAGAGAATGGGTGCGATAGAAGGGCACATGCCAGATATTGCTAAGCGCTACGGGCTTGTCTACACACCGTATGTGGCGCCTGAGTCATCGGAGGCACCGACTGACACATCGCGTATGGAAAATATAGAAAAGCGCTATGCGTATATGAACAAGATGATCAAAAAACTGGTTGCGGCTAAACAGATTGAAGTAGACGCTGACTAGGTTTTTAAAGGTAAGGGGGGCAGGGGACAGATTTATTCAATTCATTTGATCGTCTTTGATTTAAATAATCTGTCCTCTTCTTGCACCCTGTAACTAATTTGCTCAGCGGCGGTCATCACGATTTTTTGATACAGGGCTGCCTTAAGTATTCTGAAGAAGCGCAATAAATTGTTTGGTGAATTCCGGCCCTTCGTACTCTTCAAGATTCTTGATATTGAAGAGCGCGCCTCGTTGCGTTGTGAATTTTTGCAGGCGGCGTTTCAATAACTTATTGATCGGGTTTTCTGGCTCAGAGATAATCAATGCGAGCGCTTTGCGGGCGCGAACAGACACGTCTTTGAAAAAAATGTGCTGGGGATCTGCGGGGGGAATGATCTGCTCAAGATCACAGTCTATAAACGTTACCCAATCCAGTTTGCACAGTTCAAAGTCAATAAGAAGGGGGGTGTTGGGTGGTTCGGATATAAAACTTACTTCTTGTAGTTTTCCCGAAAACTTGAGGTTGTTTATTTTGCTGGCATTGAACGAGTTGTCAATGATCTTGCACTGGGTAAATATGCAGTTGCTGAATTCGCAATCTTTCAAAGACGCTTCTCGAAAGTTGCACCTTATGAAAGTACAGTTCTCGAATTTGCTGTTGCTGAAGCCTGAAGCCTGAAAGTCAACCGTCTTGAAGTGACAATGGGCTAATAAGGTCTTATTGAAAAATCTTGAACCGGAAAAATCACTTTTCTCAAAGCTGCAGCTCTCCAATATACATTGATCGAAAATCGGATCGGAGAGCTTCGCATCTTTTAATTTACAATCGATAATACGTTCTTTTTCAAAACGCGTTTTTTTAGGTAACACAAGCCCGTCCTGCTGTATGCCTGACAGTACGAATGATGGCATTTTGTCATTCACCATAATATTCCTTCATAACCATTGCCCCAGTCCCCATAACGCCGCTGATGCGTGCCTCTTTTCCAATCAGTCTTTTGCAAAGGGGAGGGACATTATTCATTTGATGGGCGTTCATTTAAATAACCTGCCTCATGAATAAGACTGCGTTACACAAGAGCAATAGAGTGAAATTCCAAAAAAGAATGATCAAGGTCAAGGCTCAGTAACTTATCTTTATACGCTTCGCAAATGACGATGTTGAAAGCTCCGCCCCAGCCATCTAAGCGAAAAACCTCTGTGTTTTTTGGAATTTTTTCTCTGCTTAACGTTGGGTTGAAAAAGAAACGACCTCTTGGATTTTGCCACTCTTTGACCACATGTGATTCGGGCCACGCCTCGTATTCTGACAGCGCCCAATCGACGCAATCGACATGTTTGTAAGCATGAAGAAGACGATAACGCACGTTTTGTTTTTCGTGGCTGATGGGCAAAAATTGCACATGCTCCGTCAGCAAGTTATCCAATCCTTGGAGAGCTTCGTCGAATACAAAAAAGTCAGCCCCGATGGTGTTGACCGGAGCTGTTTTTCCATCTACGAGAATCTCGTAGTGCAGGGGTTCGAAGGCACAAGGCGTTCTACTATTAGACAGCTCGACATCGTCTACTTCCTCTCCTTTATAAAAGAGCCCTCCCAGGTTTACATAACCTTCCCACTTTTTACTGGTAACGTTTGGATTAAGTTTGAAGTAATTCATAAGTCTACTTTCCTCAAAATCTTATTAAGCGTGGAGGTAGGGTCCAGTGCCTCCTTCCTAAGCTCTGCGAGCTCGGCCTTGAATTGATCCGGCCCTTTTCGGCTCGCATTTTGCAGTCGTTTATAAATCTCTGCATGCATTCCCTCGGGGTGCGGACCGTTATGTCGGTTAACGGGGGCGGATTTATTTGATCTTTGGTATTCACTTGACAGGTATTTATTAAATAAAGCCGTCTTTTTGTTTGCCGCAATTACCCGATAAGTTTGTAGTAGGCGCTTCCGTTCGTTGCAAGAAAGTCTTGCAGCTCAACATCGTCAACTGATGAGCCTTCCAGAGATGTCATCCATGTGTTGTCTTCTATCCAAAACGAATCATCATTAGCTTGAATGAGTATCTGAATTTCAGTTATGAACTTCCTCATAAAAAGCTCAAAGCACGAAGAGATGACGGTGACTTGCTCGGGTTGGTCGGGGGTGTAGTAAGCGATGAAGTGGGAGCCTTTTTTATTTTTCAAATCCAGATAGCCGAAAGCATCTCCGGCACTGGTGCCCGCGAATGCCCAAAATTTCATGGCTAATGAATTGTCTGCTTGCCAGAAATCCATAATATTTTCATAAAGGTTCAAGCCCAGCTCGCGGTTTTTGAAACCTAAAAAACAGTAATCAAGAATAGACGCCCCGTTGGTCTCCATCAGGAACGCCATGTACTCCTTGTCAAGCCCCCCGGTGACTTTTCCCATGTTTTTCAGAACAACCATAGTGCCATATGATCTAAATAGCTTAATCTTTTCAGGGTCAGTTGAGAGGTTTTCAATGCTTGAGACTATGTCTTTCATGGTTAATTGACCTTGTTAATATGTTCGGCGATGACTTTGTCGATTTCCATCGCTTTTTTCACGATTTGGGCACGGGTTGGCTTAGGGTTATTTTTCCTGAAGCTTGCCCACATTGGACTCACTATTTTTCTGTGAACGTTTCTTGGCAACCCTTGCAGGTTTGACAACGAAGTTCGCATGGATTCTGGGAACAATTTTTTAACGCCGATGTACATCTGAGGAATTCGATGATGCACTTCCATTTTCAGGCGCCCTCTGAATTTTTTCATTCGGGCGTATGCTTTGAAATAAGGTCGCAGGTGACATTTAAGACCCTCAGGGTCTATCCAAGCAATAGGGTTGGGCGCATAGACGTATAGATTCTGCCCACCCAACAGACCAATCGGGTCGGGAGTCGTAAATCGTCCTATATCGGGATCATAAAACCTGAACGTATTGAAATGCAGCCCGGTCTCCCGGTCCAGATACTGTCCTTGGAACCGCAGGTTTTGCTCTTCAATATAGTAAGGCTCGCGCACCTCCTCCACCGTGTTGCCCCATACCGTATATGTCGCACGCCAAGTGTCACGTCCGTCTGCTTCTTTCAGACATTCGGGTAAACCATTGAGGTCGTTGTGGTAATAGCGAATTTTTTGCGACGGGCTGACACCGTCCACGCGGGCTAAAGGCTCGCTTCCTTCTTCCTCATAGACATACAGGCTGGTCTGGCTATGTTTGTGCTCCTGCAACAGCCTCAATCCATCCCAGGTAAATCGCGTCACGCCCAATCGATAGCCATCGTTGTCATGCTCGGTTTTTTTGATGCGACGGCCCAACGGGTCGTATGTCATTCTGACTACACTGCCGTTTGCATTGTGCACTTCGACCAGTCGGCTTTCTGCGTCGTAGGCAAAACGCTGTAAGCCGCGAGCAGCGCTACGCTTTTCAATCATTCGTCCAAGAGCGTCGTACGTATAACGTTTGTCCTGAAATGTCAGCAGGCGGTTATGTCGTACCAGACCGCTTTGTTGTGGTCCGTCCAGCAGGTTGGCCGCAGCATCATAGGCATAGGTCTCGCTCCGTCCACCCCGTTGGCTGACGAGGATGCGTCCGGAACTGTCGTAGCCCAGATACTCTTGACGATCGTGCTGGCGGTCAACACGGCGGCGTCCGATCAGGTTGTCGCTGGGATCGTAGCTATAGTCAGTCTCTACCAGTGGTGGCAGCTGCCACGGCTGATCGATGCTGCGACGCTGGCGCGAGCGGACCCTTCCACTTCGATCATAGGCGGTACTCGTCTTGAGTTGACCCTGGGTACGCTGCACTTCGCGATGCAAGCGATCACGCTCGAAGTCGCTGATAACCTTTCCATCGAGATTCAACTGATGCAGGTGGCCACTGCCGTAATACAGGCGGTTCAGCCATCGACCATCAGGCAAGCCGGTTTGAATCAGATTCCCCAGTTCGTCGTAACGATGCTGCACAGATCCTGCCGAGCTTTTCTCCTCAAGGAGCTGCCCCATGGCGTCATAGCTGAAGCCAAGTGATTGCTCACTACCATCAGGCGCCCTGAAAGCAACACCGACCAGTTGGTCGTTGAGGTCGTGCTCGTAGCTGGTGGTACCGTCCGCAGTTATTTTGCTGACCAGGCGTCCCACGGGATCTCGCTGAAACCGATGTGACAGCGGCGCTACCGGCTCACCTTCCGTCCCCGGCAGGTAGTCAACGGCGACGACATCATCCAGCGGATCATAGGTGTAGCAGCGCCGGCTTTTATCCAGGTCTTGCTGCTGCACCATGCGGTCGGCTGCGTCCCACTCAAAGCGATAACTCTCACCGTTCTCGTTGGTCAGCTTGCTCAGACGTCCGTAGGCATCATGATCGAACATGACCGAACGGTTATGCGCGTCCCAGCGTTGTTTGACCAGACCGCGAATGTCATAGGCATAGCGTGTGGTGCTACCAGCAGGGTCTACGTGGGCAGTCAGATAACCACTTGCGCTGCGTTGGAATTGTTCGACGCGGCCGTCCGGAAGCTGACATTCCAGAAGCAGCGCCTGAGGGCCGTATCGGTAACGCACCGATTCACCTTCGGCATTGGTTTGCACCACCAGATTGCCAAACGCGTCATATTGATAACGCGTCGGATAACCGGAGCAATCGACTTCTTCGACCAGTTGGCTCCACTCGTTCCAATGCAATGTTCTGGTTTTTTCCGTCGCATCGATGATGCGCACCGGCTGTCCGAAGCCGTCATAGACATAGCGCGTGCGGTTGCCCAGTGGATCGACTTCCTCAATGCAGTTGCCCCGTTGGTCGTAGCGGTAATGCCAACTATTGCCCGCAGGGTCGGTTTCAATCTGAGGCAATGCCCAATGCGCAAGCCATTGTGTGCCACGGGTCCTGCCCCGCGGATCGGCCACTGTACTCAGGTTGCCGGAGTCGTCGTAACAGAAGCGCCATCTGCCGTTCTTTGGGTCAATCGCACCGAGCAGTTGGCGATCTTCGCTCCACTCGAACTGCCACGTATGGCCGAGGTTATCGACGTAGCGAGTGATCTGGAACTGCGGATTCCAATGCCGAGTGCTGACGCGCATCAACCCATCGGTGACGCGTGTAATGCCCGCATTCAGGTCGTAGTCGAAGGAGTATTCATCGCCCGCATCTGTCCAGTGCCGACTGACGCGCCATTCCTGGCCGTCTGGTCCAAGTACTTGAGCCCATTGGTAGAAGCAGCGCATGCCACTCGGCAATCGGTGCTCGGTCATGCGCCTGCCGCTGTCGTAGGCAAAGCTGCGAAGGGTCGTGCCCTGGGCGTCCAATACTTCGGCAAGATCGCCGTTGCTGTCATAGCGATAACTGACGAGCACGTCGCAGCGCCCATCGAAATGGTCCTGGCGCAGGTAACGGCGCTCGATATGGCTTACACGCCGAGGATGCTCTGCGGTGTAGCTCAGGTCGACGTGCATCAAGTCATGCGTGTCGCGTAGGCGGCACAGCCTTCCTTGGGCATCGTAATCAAGGAAGATCCGCCCTTCATTGCGATCACCCAGTAGGTGCAAGCGCATCCGTGAGTTGTTCTGCGGGTCGATTTCGAACAGCCGATACAGGCCGTCGATGCTCTCGATCAATACTGCGCCATCACCGCTGCGTCTCACCGCGAGGCCTTCGCCCGGATCGAACGCCCCACCGGACAACGGGATGTAACCGATCTCCAGGCGGCGTCCCTGCTCATCGATATAGAACAGGTTTTCGTCGGCATCTATTTCGACCGACACCTCATAGTCGACGCTCCAGCCTGCGCCGAAGAGGCCATCGCGACGTGTATCGAGACTGTTGTAGAAACGTTGCCAATCGATAGGGAGCAGACCGGGCAGAACAAAGTCCAACTCCTCCTCTTCGCCCAGAACCTTGGCCCCCGTCGCGCTGTGCACCGGATTAGGCGAGCCATTCATGGCGCTCTTGAGGGCTGAGGTGACCTTGGCGGTCCCGTAAGAGATCGCGCCACCCACCAACGCCCCTCCGATCATGCACGGCAGCTTGGTCCAGAAACATTTCAAGTTGCCCCGCAACGCCATCACCACGGCAATCGCCAGCCCCACCCCTGGCGTTTTCCCGCTACGAATCTCCTGCACCACAATGGTCTCACCACCAATGCGCACATCCGGCGAAATCAGGCCCTCAGCCGTCCCAATCTTCGCGTCGCAGGTACTGCGATCCCCGCTGCGCGCGGCAGGCTGCCCGTTGATGAACACCGAGCTGGAACCCTCGGCAATAAACTGCAGGGGCATGGGTGGGTGCTTGTTGCACGCCACGGTGTCCAGCGGGCACGGCTCGGTGCCGGGGGCGGGCGAGGCGACGGTCGGGCGCCACATCTGCGAGAAAAACTCACCTGCCATGTCCAGGAAGCTGGGGGCCGGCGGCTCGCTGGGCGCGACCGGCACGGCGGTCATCTTGCCGGCTGCACGGGCAGCTTTTTTGCCATTGATAAACACGTTGTGCGAGCCGCTGGTGATGAATGCATCGATCACCGGCGGGAACACCCAGTTGGCGGCGGACTCGCACCAACTGGATATCTTCAAGTCCGCCCCCGTGAGGCCAGCGGTAATACCGACGACCGCGCCGACCACCAACACCAATGCAACACCGCCGGTGGCGATGGTTGCACCAGTCGCAAGGAACACCGCCCCGGCAACGGCCAGGCAGCCCACAGTAGTGATCGCCGCATAGGCGGCCACTTCCAGCACACCGCCGAGAATGTCGGCCATCACCGAGGTGTGCAGCAGTGCGTCGCCTTCGCGGGCAGCCCAAAGATCCTCACTCATTGCTCAGGCTCGAGCTGAGCGGCTATTGGGTTCATGCGTAATAGTCGATGAAGTCTTCCAGTGAGGACTGGACTGTGTTTTTTCTGGAGGCGCTTTTGATTGATGGGATATGCGGCAATATGTTTGTTTTAAGTTCATTGGCCACGGCAGCCATGTCGTTATCGAGTGCTTCGACAGTGTTGTCCGACATGATGTCAAGCAGTGCGGCAAACAGTCGATATTCATCGCTGCCCGCCCGGTTGTCAGGATCCAACGGAGCATCATTCTGGCCTACCAAATAATCCAGAGGGTTGAACAGCTCAAAACCGAAATACTGATCCTCCGCCAGGAGTATCGTGAAGTCCTTTCCAAGGTTGACTCGGGTGAGCGCTTCTTTTTTAGTGGGAGGGCGCATGAAGCAAGACAACTGTCGGCCAAGAGGATCAAATAGTCTGAGCATGGTCGGCAGAACGTTAAAGACCGGCTTATGAAGTTTGATGCGGCCGGTTATTGTTTTATCGATCCTGAAAGTAGCCAGATGATTTTCTCCTGGTACGGAGAGCTCCAGGCAAGCCAGGTCGCCGTTTTCAGAGAATGAAAAGAGGTCGGAATTCTCTGAAATCCAATGCTCGGAGTTCGTATGCGGTTTGCGTGATGTGTCGAGGCGGACCACGGAAGAATTGGTGTCGAAAACCCATCTGACAGACGCATCTTCATAATAGAGTTGCGAGGTTTCTATCAATTCAATGTTGGGGGTGATCAGCACTTTCAAATGTCTTCCATTCTCGTCTTTTCAAACTCATTCTGTTGTGTATAAGTAAATTGCATCTTCGGTAATATAAATTATGTTGCCGTTTGGGTACGACTCTACTGGCGCAATCAAAAGCTCACGAAGATCGCCTGAGGTCTCGGCATTATCCAGGAAACTCAATAGATCGGTTTTTTCTGATTTGCAAAGTTCACCTTTGAAGATTTTTTTCTTGCCTTTGGTAATAAAAAGTTTGTTGGCAACGTAGTAACAGTCTGAGGTTAAAAAAGGTCGCAGCTTGGTCAATGAGTCAAGCACATGAGTGAAATTACCCGACAGGACAGTTTTGAGCATCATTGAAGAAATCTGCTCAATGTTTTCATTCGGGCCTAACCCGATTTTTTTGAGTGTTTCAAATCGATATTCATTTTTCATATCAATTCGGGACGTCATAAAATATATGACCATCCCCTCCATTGTTGTACCACTTGATGTGCGGTGTATCCCCAAAGCCGCCTTCTGGAGCCATATGTTGCTCATAGCCCTTAGGGTACTTCGCTACGCCGTCGGCGCGCGCACTCTGAGTATGGGCCTTATAGCGGTTCATATTACCTTGTGATTCTTTCAAAAACGCTTTGGCGTCCGAGCTTGATTTTACCTTGACCTGAAATTTTTCACCGTTAGCCATGGCTGCCCGGTTATCCAGGACGGCCTGTTTCCACTCCTTGGAGCCTTTGGTCAACGTGGGCATTTTCGAGGCTTTTTGGTTCAGCTTCCCTTTGTAAGCGCCGCACGCCAATCCTTTGGGGTCAATCCAGCCCGAGGGGTTTTGAGCATATTGATAAAGGTTCAATCCGCCCGCCAGTCCAATCGGATCCGGCGTTATGAATCGTCCAACATCGGGATCATAAAACCTGAACGTGTTGAAGTGCAGTCCGACTTCCCGATCCAGATATTGCCCTTGGAACCGTACGTTTTGCTCTTCCAAAAAAGAAGCTTCGTGCCACTCTTCTGAGGTATTGCCCCACACTCGAAAATGCGCCTGCCACACGATATGACCGTTGGTTTGCGTTAGCTGTTCAGGCATGCCGTTCAGGTCGTTATGGTAGTACCGCACATGTTGATGCTGGCCAGTGCCATCCACCCGTGCGATAGGCTCGTAACCGTCATCTTCATAGAGATAAAGGCTGGCCTGCCCGTTTCGATACTCCTTCAGCAACCGCAAGCCATCCCAGTCGAAGCGGGTTTCTCCCAAGCGAAACCCACGCTGATCATGTTCTGTTTTGCCAATACGCCGGCCCAGTGGGTCATACACCATCCGCACCAGCGTCTCCCGCTCGCCTTTCTGGTTACGGACTTCGATCAGTCGATGTTCGGCATCGTAGGCAAAGCGCTGTAAACCATGCATGGCGCTACGCTTTTCGATCATGCGACCAAAAGCATCGTATCGATAGCGCTTGTCTTGATAAGTGAGAAGCCGGTTATACCTTACCAATCCACTCTGCAGCGGAGCGTCGAGCAAGTTGGCGGCTGCGTCGTAAGCATAGGTTTCGCGATGACTCTGACGATAGCTGACCAGCACACGACCGGTACTGTCGTAACCCATATGTTCCTGATAGTCGAGTTGTCGATCGGTACGGCGGCGTCCGATCAGGTTGTCGCATGGGTCATAGCTGTAGTCGGTCTCGACCAATGGTGGCAACTGCCAAGGCTGATCAATGCTGCGGCGCTGGCGTGAACGTACCCTGCCACTTCGATCATAGGCCGTATTCGTTTTGACTTGGCCCTGAGTACGCTGCACTTCGCGATGCAAGCGATCACGCTCGAAATCGCTAATGACGTGGCCGTCAAGATTCAACTGATGAAGATGGCCACTGCCGTAGTAAAGTCTGTTCAACCACCGTCCATCAGGCAATCCAGTTTGGGTCAAGTTTCCTAACTCGTCGTAACGATGCTGCACAGAACCTGCAGAGCTTTGCTCCTCAAGCAGTTGCCCTAGCGGGTCATAGCTGAAACTGAGTACCTGCTGGCAACCGTCAAGGGCCGTGAAGGTTATTCCGACCAATTGGTCACGCAGATCATGCTCAAAAACTGTGGTTCCGTCGGCGGTGGTTTTACTGGTCAGGCGTCCTAGTGGGTCGCGCTGGAATTGGTGCCTGATTGGAGCCACCGGTTCGCCTTCGATCCCCGGCAGATAGTCCAAGGCCACAACCTCAGCCAATGGGTCATAGGTATAGCAGCGTCGACTCAGGTCAAGGTCTTGTTGTTGGACCAACCGGTTAGCCGCGTCCCATTCGAAGTGGTAGCTTTCGCCATTCTCATTGGTCAGTTTCAGCAATCGGCCATAGGCATCATGATCGAACATGACCGTGCGGTTATACGCATCCCAACGTTGTTTGACCTGACCGCGCAGGGTGTAGGCGTAGCGCGTGGAGCTGCCGGCGGGGTCGATATAGGCCGACAGATATCCATTGGCGCTACGTTGAAATTGCTCTATGCGACCATCCGGCAGCAGGCACTCCAGAAGTAGTCCCCGGGGGTTGTACCGATAGCGCACGGACTCCCCTTCAGCATTAATTTGCGTCACTTGATTGCCGAACGCGTCGTACTCATAGCGAGTGGGATAACCCGAGCAGTCCACTTCTTCGACCAGTTGGCTCCACTCGTTCCAATGCAATGTTCTGGTTTTTTCCATCGCATCGATGATGCGTACAGGCTGGCCGAAACCGTCATAGACATAGCGCGTACGGTTGCCCAGGGGGTTGATTTCCTCGATGCAGTTACCACGCTGGTCGTAGCGGTAATGCCAGCTGTGGCCCGCAGTGTCGGTTTCCACCTCGGGCAATGCCCAATGCGCCAGCCACTGCGTGCTGCTGGTTCTGGACAGTGGATCGATGACAGCGCTCAGGTTGCCGCACGCGTCATAGTTGAAACGCCACTGGCCGTTTTGCGGGTCAATCGCACCGAGCAGTTGGCGATCTTCGCTCCACTCAAACTGCCACGTATGGCCCAGGTTATCGACGTAGCGAGTGATCTGGTACTGCGGGTTCCAATGCCGTGTGCTGATCCGCATCAGCCCGTCGGTCACACGGGTAATGCCGGCATCGAGGTCGTATTCGAAGCTGTATTCATCGCCCGCATCTGTCCAGTGCCGACTGACGCGCCATTCCTGGCCGTCTGGTCCAGGTACTTGAGCCCATTGGTAGAAGCAGCGCATGCCACTCGGCAATCGGTGCTCGGTCATGCGCCTGCCGCTGTCGTAGGCAAAGCTGCGAAGGGTCGTGCCCTGAGCGTCCAATACTTCGGCAAGATCGCCGTTGCTGTCATAGCGATAACTGACGAGCACGTCGCAGCGCCCATCGAAATGGTCCTGGCGCAGGTAACGGCGCTCGATATGGCTTACACGCCCAGGATGCTCTGCGGTGTAGCTCAGGTCGACGTGCATCAAGTCATGCGTGTCGCGTAGGCGGCACAGCCGTCCTTGGGCATCGTAATCAAGGAAGATCCGCCCTTCATTGCGATCACCCAGCAGGTGCAAGCGCATCCGTGAGTTGTTCTGCGGGTCGATTTCGAACAGCCGATACAGACCGTCGATGCTCTCGATCAATACTGCGCCATCACCGCTGCGTCTCACCGCGAGGCCTTCGCCGGGATCGAACGCGCCACCGGACAACGGGATATAACCGATCTCCAGGCGCCGTCCCTGCTCATCGATATAGAAAAGGTTTTCATCGGCATCTATTTCGACGGACACCTCATAGTCGACGCTCCAGCCTGCGCCGAAGAGGCCATCGCGACGTGTATCGAGACTGTTGTAGAAACGTTGCCAATCGATAGGGAGCAGACCGGGCAGAACAAAGTCCAACTCCTCCTCTTCGCCCAGTACCTTGGCCCCCGTCGCGCTGTGCACCGGATTGGGCGAGCCATTCATGGCGCTCTTGAGTGCCGAGGTGACCTTGGCGGTCCCGTAAGAGATCGCGCCACCCACCAACGCACCTCCGATCATGCACGGCAGCTTGGTCCAGAAACATTTCAAGTTGCCCCGCAACGCCATCACCACGGCAATCGCCAGCCCCACCCCTGGCGTTTTCCCGCTACGAATCTCCTGCACCACAATGGTCTCACCACCAATGCGCACATCCGGCGAAATCAGGCCCTTGGCGGTCCCAATCTTGGCGTCACAGGTACTACGATCCCCGCTGCGCGCGGCAGGCTGCCCGTTGATGAACACCGAGCTGGAACCCTCGGCAATAAACTGCAGCGGCATGGGCGGGTGCTTGTTGCACGCCACGGTGTCCAGCGGGCACGGCTCGGTGCCGGGGGCGGGCGAGGCGACGGTCGGGCGCCACATCTGTGAGAAAAACTCCCCGGCCATATCCAGAAAGCTTGGCGCTGGCGGCTCGCTGGGCGCGACCGGCACAGCGGTCATCTTGCCGGCAGCGCGGGCAGCCTTTTTGCCATTGATGAACACATTGTGCGAGCCGCTGGTGATGAACGCATCGATCACCGGCGGGAACACCCAGTTGGCGGCGGACTCGCACCAACTGGATATCTTCAGGTCCGCCCCCGTGAGGCCCGCGGTAATGCCGACGACCGCGCCGACCACCAACACCAGTGCCACACCGCCTGTGGCAATGGTTGCACCGGTCGCGAGGAAAACCGCTCCGGCAACGGCCAGGCAGCCCACAGTAGTGATTGCCGCATAGGCGGCTACTTCCAGCACACCGCCGAGAATGTCGGCCATCACCGAGGTGTGCAGCAGTGCGTCGCCTTCGCGGGCAGCCCAAAGATCGTCACTCATCGCTCAGGCTCGACTCAGGGCGTAGCAGTAAAATTGAGCGTGTTTTTGAGTGTCGCCCAATGAGCTGCCTCCGCAGGGCCCAGGGGCTGGGTCTTGACGTAGCTCAGCGCAATCAGTTGGCGGGTGCCGGGTATCTGCATTGCCAGCTGATATTGGTAAATGTTGTCGCTGCCTTTGTTGAAACGGTTCTGTACTTCAAAGGCGTCGATGTCCTGCGTCGGTCCGACCTTGACCGCTTGTGCGGGGGAATAGCGCAGATCCTTGACCTGCTGCTCGAGCTTTTTCAGCTGGCCCTCGAAATTGCTTTGCAGGCTTTCGCCGTCCGCCAACGGGCTGCGGCTTACCACCAGGGTGGTGCCCAGCTTGGCGAACTTGAGGATATTGATCGAGGTGTCCTGTACTTCGGCATCGGGCAGGGTAAATTGGGCTTCGTTGATCAGGTAATTCATGTGAAGAAATCTCGTTATTGACCAGCGCCGGGCTTGCCGGGGAATTTTGATTCGACGGCGGACTTGATCGTGCTTTGCACGCCCTGGGCACCGGGCGAGGTGCCTTTGTCGCTGCCCAGGTTGATGTCCAGTTTTCCCTTTGTCTGGATCTTGCTGCTGCCGGTGGAAAACAGGTTGAACGAGCCACAGGTCAGGTTGATGTCGCCGCCAGCCTTGAGCTCAATCACGCTGTCGCCGCACACCAGGCGAATACTCTCGCCGGCCTCGATGGTGTAACTCGTGGCGGCGCTGTCGGACTTGGCTGCGCCCACGATCACCGTGTCGTTATTGCGCACAACCCGCAGGCGGTTGCTGCCGATGGTCACCGTCTCGTTATGCCCAATACTCTTGTTGCGGTCATGCCCCACCGAGTGGCTTTCATCCACCTCTACCACGATGTCTTGGTTACGCTCGGCATGGATATACAACTGCTCCAGCCCCTTCTTGTCCTCCATGCGGATTTCATTGAAGTTGGCCGGCGTGCCGCCTTTGCTGGAGCGGCTTTTCATGCCGCTCTGGGTAGCGTTCTCCGGCAAGTCGTAGGGCACCGTCTGCTCAGCGTTGTACACCCGCCCGGTGATGATCGGTCGGTCCGGGTCGCCTTCAAGGAAGCTGACAATCACTTCCTGGCCGATGCGTGGAATCTGCATCGAGCCCCAGTTCTTGCCGGCCCAGGATTGCGACACACGAATCCAGCACGAGCTGTTTTCGTTGGATTGGTCGTGGCGGTCCCAATAGAAATGCACCTTCACGCGGCCGTACTGGTCGGTCCAGATTTCCTCGCCCTTGGGGCCTACCACCAAGGCGGTCTGCGGGCCTTTGACGATGGGGCGGTGAGTATTGGCCAGCGGGCGGAAACTTTGTTGGGCGTCGATGCAGGTCAGGCTGCTTTCGAACTGCGCCGAGCCTGAACCGCCACCGCTTTCCAGGCTTTCTTGCACGATGAAGTAACGGCAACCGACGATCAGGTATTCGCGGTTCTGGTCCTGGCGGCTGAAGCCGGTGAGGCTGAACAGATGGCCCGAGCCCAGGCCACGCGCATTGCCGCTGAACTCGATCTGTTCATGCAGGGTTTGCAGGGCTTCGATGCGGGTGCGCGCATAGTGTTCGCCGTCGGCGCTTTGCACGTAGGTGCCGGGGTAGTCGTACAGGGGGTAGTCGCCGGCGGTGTGCGGGCGCGGCATGGCCGAGCGCACGTCGATGCTCGCGCTGGGGCGCTGGAAGTCGTAGTCGTTCAGCTCCAGCGAGCCCGGCTGCACCTCCTGCGCCAGGTGCCAATTGTGCATATGGTCGCGTTCGCGCTGCTGCTCGTCCTTGGGGTAGTAGGGGATCGACGCATAGCCAGGCACGTTGGTGTGAGCGCCATAGGCGTCGGCCAGCACCAGCACATGGCGGTCCTGTTCATGGCGGAAGAAGTAGTAGATGCCTTCCTGTTCCATCAGCCGGCTGACGAAATCGAAGCTGGTCTCGCGGTACTGCACGCAGTACTCCCACTCGCGATATGGCCGGCTCAGGGCGTCTTCGAAGTCGGAGAAACCCAGGTCGCGGAACACCTGCTTGATGATCTGCGGGATGCTCAGGTTCTGGAAAATCCGGCAGTCGGACGTGCGGCTGAGCAGCCACAGCCAAGGGCGAAGAGTGACCTGGTAGCTGGCGAACTGGCCCTGGTCGATGTTCTGGCTGCAACGGGCGACGATGCCGTGAAAGTACCGCTCGCCACCGTCCGCCAGTTGCAGGCCCACGCTCATCGGTTTGCCCAGCAACTGGTTCAGGTCGATGTTGGCGTCCAGGGACGTCAGTTGCAGCTCGTAGTTGAACAGCCGACCCAGCTCTTCACCGCCGCCCATTTCGTTGAGCAGCAGCACATCCGGCCCGAGGGGGCTGGTGATCTTGGCCAGGCGTGAGGCTTGGTTGAATAGCATCGGTAGTCCCGTAAATACCTTAATAACTGAAGAAACCGAATCAAAAATGTGGGAGCGGGCTTGCTCGCGAAAGCGGTGGGTCAGTCACCGGGTGTATCAACTGATACACCGCATTCGCGAGCAAGCCCGCTCCCACAGTTTTGATCGCATTCCGTCAGATCAAACCGTGTCGCTGAAGTCGTAGTGCAGTTCATTATCCCGACTACTGATCCGCACTCCCGCCAGTGCCTTGCCTTCCAACATGCGCGTGAGGAATTCGCGGCTCATGTCCGGCAGCAGGCTGTTGGTGAGGATGGTATCGATCATGCGCCCGCCGCTTTCAGTCTCGGTGCAGCGCGAGACGATCAGGTCGACCACTGCGTCGTCATACTCGAACGCGACTTTATGGGTGTTCTCCACACGTTTCTTGATGCGGTTCAGTTGCAGGCGCGTGATCGCCTTGAGCATCTCGTCGCTCAGCGGGTAGTACGGAATGGTCACCAGGCGCCCGAGCAGTGCCGGCGGAAAAATCTCCAGCAGTGGCTGGCGCAAGGCCTTGGCGATTTCCTCGGGCTCGGGGATGTTCGCCGGGTCTTTGCAGACGTGGGAGATCAGTTCGGTACCGGCATTGGTGGTCAGCAGGATCAGCGTGTTCTTGAAGTCGATCACCCGGCCTTCGCCGTCTTCCATCACGCCCTTGTCGAACACTTGGAAGAAAATCTCGTGCACGTCCGGGTGAGCTTTCTCCACCTCATCGAGCAGCACCACGCTGTAGGGTTTGCGCCGTACCGCTTCGGTCAGCACACCGCCTTCGCCGTAGCCGATATAGCCCGGTGGCGCGCCCTTGAGGGTGGACACGGTGTGGGCTTCCTGGAACTCGCTCATGTTGATGGTGATGACGTTCTGCTCACCGCCGTACATGGCTTCGGCCAGGGCCAGGGCAGTTTCGGTCTTGCCCACACCCGAGGTGCCGGCCAGCATGAACACGCCAATCGGCTTGCTCGGGTTGTCGAGGCCGGCGCGGGAGGTCTGGATGCGCTTGGCGATCATTTGCAGGGCATGGTCCTGGCCGATGATGCGTTTCTTCAAGTGTTGGTCGAGATTGAGCACAGTCTCCAGCTCATTGCGCGCCATGCGGCCCACCGGGATGCCGGTCCAGTCAGCGACCACCGAGGCCACGGCCTGGTAATCCACGGTCGGGAGGATCAACGGGGTTTCGCCTTGCAGCGCGGTGAGGCGTTGTTGCAGGTCGACCAATTGAGCACGCAACGCATCGTTGCCGCTGTCCACCACACCGGCTTTTTCGCGCAGGGTTGCACGGGTAGCCAGCAATTCATCTACCAAGGCTTTTTCTTCAGCCCAGCGGCTTTCCAGCGTGGCCAGACGCTCACGCTCGGCGGTCAGCAGCGCTTCGCTATTGGTTTGACGCGCACCAATGGCAATGCCGATCGCATGCTCACGGGCGATGATTTGCAACTCGGTTTCCAGGGCCTCGATACGGCGACGGCTGTCGTCCACTTCTGCTGGTACCGCGTGCAGGCTGATAGCGACGCGGGCGCAGGCGGTGTCCAGCAGGCTCACGGACTTGTCCGGCAACTGGCGCGCCGGAATATAGCGGTGGGAGAGCTTCACCGAGGCCTCCAGGGCTTCGTCGAGGATCTGCACCTGGTGGTGTTTTTCCATGGTGGACGCCACGCCGCGCATCATTAGCAGCGCCTTGTCTTCCGACGGCTCGGCAACCTGCACCACCTGGAAGCGGCGGGTCAGGGCCGGGTCTTTTTCGATGTGCTTTTTGTACTCGGCCCAGGTGGTGGCGGCCACGGTACGCAAGGTGCCACGGGCCAGGGCAGGCTTGAGCAGGTTGGCCGCGTCACCGGTGCCGGCGGCGCCACCGGCACCCACCAGGGTATGGGCTTCGTCGATAAACAGGATGATCGGCTTGGGCGAGGCCTGCACGTCTTCGATAACCTGGCGCAGGCGCTGTTCGAACTCGCCTTTCATGCTGGCGCCGGCTTGCAACAGGCCCACGTCAAGGCTGCGCAGCTCCACATCCTTGAGCGCAGGCGGCACGTCACCGGCGACGATGCGCAGGGCGAAACCTTCGACCACGGCGGTCTTGCCCACCCCGGCTTCACCGGTGAGGATCGGGTTGTTCTGGCGCCGACGCATGAGGATGTCCACCAGTTGGCGGATCTCCTCGTCACGGCCCACGATTGGGTCGAGCTTGCCGCTGCGGGCCTGTTCGGTCAGGTCCACAGTGAAACGCTTGAGTGCTTCCTGCTTGCCCATCGCGCTGGGCGCCATGGCGCCGCTGGCCTCGCCTGGCACACCGGCATTGAAGCCGTCGCTGGCGCTCAAGGCGTTTTCCGGCGAGTCACCGACGTATTCATCAAAACGTTCGCTCAAGGCCTCGGCCTTGATCTTGTCGAACTCGCCGGACAAACCCAGCAACGCATGGCGCAGGCTCGGCGTCTTCAAGATGCCCAGCACCAGATAACCGGTGCGCACCTGGCTTTCGCCGAACATCAGGCTGCCATACACCCAGCCGCGTTCTACGGCCTCTTCCACATGGGAGGACAGGTCGGTGATCGACGTGGAGCCGCGCGGCAGGCGGTCCAGGGCTTCGGTAAGGTCACGGGCCAGGCGCGCCGGCTCTACATTGAACTGGCGGATGATGCGGTGCAGGTCCGAGTCCTGCAGTTGCAGCAACTGGTGAAACCAGTGGGCCAGCTCCACATACGGATTGCCCCGCAACTTGCAGAACACGGTGGCGGCTTCGATGGCCTTGTAGGCCACGCTGTTGAGTTTGCCGAACAGTGCGGCGCGACTGATTTCACCCATGCTCTGGATTCCTTGAGGTAGTGGCGTGGTCGGCGTAATGCCGGGCCAGGATTAGGTCGTTGGCGTCATGCGCAGGTTGGCCGAGCCAGGTATTGAAGCCCAGGCGGAACTGGCCGTTGAGTTGCAGCGCCGGAACTTCGGGTTGTTGCAAAACCAGGTTCAAGTCCCAGTCCAATTCATGGCCCAGGTACTCGGCCACCCACGCCACCAGCTCGTTGAACGGCTGTTGGCCGGGCAGCATGCCCATGTAGTCATCCAGCGTGAGCGGGCCCAGGCGGATGCGGAATTTGTGCTGGCGGTCCCACACGTGGCTGCCCAGGCAGAAGTCCACGCCCAACTGGTTGGCGCTGACGCCCACACGGCTGCGTTCGGGCAGTTCCAGCCATTGGCCGACGTATTCTTCGATCTCTACCGGCAGGCCGAAATACTCGCCGAGGATCGCTTTCAAGCCATCCGGGTAGCGGGTTTGCGCCGACAGATGGCCGCTGTAATGCAGCTTTGCGGTATCGGGGATGAGCCCTTGATTGAGCAGGCTCGGCATCCCGCGGCCACTCAGGGCGGCGAGGCGGGCGGACCAGTAGTCATCGTCCGGGCGGTCGTGGCTGACCGTTGGCCGCGCCTCGGCCCAGGCCCGATAGAACAGGGTCAGCAGGCGATGGTGGAACACATCCAGGAACTGCTTGCTGGTGCTGTCGGCGTTATTGCGTTGGCGCTCGCGTACGTACTCGGTGATGTGCAGCGGCAGCGGGCCATTGGGGCCGCCGAGGCCGAAGAAGAACTGCTCCAACCGCGCCGGCTTGCCGTCGCCACCGGGGTCGACTGAGGCAAGGGTGGCGGGTGCGAAGGTGCAATCGGCCTGCTGCCCCAGGCGCAGCGGGTCATCGGCCAGGCGCAGGGAATGGCCCAGGCGTGGCAGCTCGGGCGTTTCGCACTCGATGCGCCGCAATGCCTGGAAGAAGTCATATTCCCAGGGCTCCTGGTGCATCGCGTCCAGGGTTCTCACAGGGTCGGACGCCGTCCGGGCTTGGCTTTCCATCGCATGATCTCGCCGCGTTCGGTGGTACGGATCACCGTCTCGGTAAAGCTGTTGATCGACACGTAGCGTGCCAGGAAGCGCTCCAACACTGCACCGAGCAGGAACACGCCGGTGCCGCGAAACGCGTTTTCATCGAACTCCAAGGTGATTTCCAGGCCGCGGCCAAACACAATCGGGCCAGGCATCGGCAGGCGTCGAGTCACCGCCTTACTGCTGACTTCGCGCAGACCTTCGATCTGCAATTGCAGGGCGGCGTCATTGCTGTCGCCGTACAGGCGCAGCAGTTCGCGCAAGGCGCCGGCGCCCTGGCCCTGTTCGCTCAAGGAGAGATAGTTGAGCGACAACTGGCTGATCAGGCGCCAGGCCTTGGCGTCATGTGCGTGGCTGGCACGCGGGCGGCTTGGCCCGGCGACGCACCGCACGGCCAGTACCGGCGCACTGTCGGCCAGGGTGAAGTCGGTCTTGCCGTTGCCCACGCTCATGAACAGCGGCAGGTCGCGGTTGGTGCACAGCGCCGTCACGCCCAGTTGGCGCAGGTCATGGCGATACGGCGCCTGGCGGCTGTCCACTAGGCTGACGAAGGTTTCACTGCCTACATACGTGGAGCGCGGGCCATTGCGGCGTTGGTCGCTGGACAACACCCGTGGCTCACGGCGCACGCTGTAATACGCCTGGTCGCGGCCATAGCGCGACGGATCGCGCACCGCATAGAACGGCAAGAACGGCTGCTCCGGTCCAGTGCCATGGCCGGTAATGCCGCTCAAGGAGTGAATCTCGAAATCCATCGGCCGCGTACGGTCGGCGATCACATGGTGTTCATTGACCCGGTCGGACAAGTGGATGCGGTCCACACGCTTGGGGAACAGGTTGATGGCGGGCGTGCAGAACGGCAAGAACTGCGCCGCGCCGACACTGCCTTCCAGGCTCGGTTCGTGGCGGTCGAACAACACGATCAGTTCCAGCTCCTGGCCGTCACACCGCTTGACCGCGCGGCTCAACTCGGCGAACTCAACGAACAGGAAGCGATGGGGCAGGGCGAAGTATTCCTGCAATAGGCGATAGCCCTGGAACGCCCGCGCCACCACCGGCATGGCCGCATCGGCATCGTCGAAACCCCGCGAGCGCAACGCGTCCTGGGGCAGGCGCTCGACCCAATCGCCACCGGGCTGGCGCGCAAACACCGCGCAGGCATTGCCCAGCAGCTGTTCGTAGAGGCGAAACGGTTGTTCATCAGCGCCGCTCAGGTACAGCGGCAAGGTATCCAGGTCGAGGCTGTTGAACGGCAACTCGGCACCGGTGCGCAGGGTCAGGCGCAGGCCGGCCTTGGCTTTCGGTTCGCTGGCGGCGAGGCGTCCGAGCACGGCGGCGGGGTTGCCGAAATATTCGGCGTTGCTGACCTGCAACGGCCACAGCGTCACCGGGTGCGCGGTACGGTACTCGCAGCAGGTCTGGGTTTCACGGCCCAGGGCGGCACGCAGCACCGTGTCCCGGGGCAGCGGGAAACCGCCGGCCAGGGAGCCTTCATCGGGGTCGGTCTGCAGTTGCACCACGGTCATCGACGGCGTCGGTGCCAAGTAGTGCGGGTAGGCGATTTCCAGCAAGTTATGGGTGAAGGTTGGGTACTCGGCGTCGAGCTTGAGCTGCACGCGGGCCGTGAGATAGGCGAAGCCTTCAAGCAAACGTTCGACGTACGGGTCGGCGCAGTCCATGCCGGACAGGGTCAGCCGACTGGCGATTTTGGGGTATTCCTTGGCGAACTCGGCGGCGCTTTCGCGCACGTGGTGCAGTTCCTGGTTGTACAGCTCCAGCAGGCGCGGGTTCATGGGCGTCTCCGCTGGTCGGCATTCAGCACGCGCACATGGCCGGACTCCAAGTCCACGTCGGTCTGCAACAGCAAACGCAACGGCACCGGCTGTGCCCACAGGTCGCCTTCAATCTCGAAACTCAGGGCGTTGTGATTCATCTCGCCATGGCCCATGCGCGCCTTGACCCGCAATGTGTGGCGCAAAATACGCGGCTCGAAAGTGGCGATGGCTTGGTAAATCAAGGCTTCCAGGGCTTTGATATCGACGCTCGAAGCGCTGTTGCCCGCCAGAGCCGGCAGGCCGTAATTGACCACCGAAGTGCCGGCCTGGGTGTGCAGCGTGGCATCGGTATCGAGTAACGAGGTGGTGTTAAGCAACCACGCCAGGTCACGCAGCACCGAGGCCTTCAATTGGGTCAGGGACAGCACGCGTTTGTCGGCGCTTTCCTTGGGGTTGGTCGGGTCGTCGTCGGTCAACCGGTCCAGCAGGGACGGTTGCAGACGGTCGCGGGAAGCGATTTCAGTTACCACCAAAGCAGCTCCACGGACGGGTTGCGAGAGGGACACAATGGCCGTGGCACCGGGCCACGGCCACAAGGGCTATCAGCGTTTGGTGTTGGAGCGGATGTTCCAGCCAAACTTGATGGCGCCGCCATCTTTGGTGCCGTCGGCTTTCTGCGGCTGGTAGTCGACCATCACTTGGGCGAAGTTCAGGGTGACGTTTTCGGTCAGGCGATCATCGCTGCCCGAACCGCCGGTGCTCAAGGAGGTGACCAGCACTTCTTCCAGGTTGATCACCATGTACTCGACCTGGCTCTCGCCACCGGCCTTGCGCACGGTCAGCTTGACCTTGTCGATGTGCTTGCCGCTGGCGCAGTGCATCATCAGGTTGGGTGAAGCCTTGTCGACGTATTTGGTCAGCGACAGGTCCTGGATATTCACCTTGCCCGCGCCACCGCCACCGCCGACGTGCATGTTGCCGGACTGGGACATGCCCCAGCTCCAGTTCAACACATCGATTTCGTCCTTGTGGGCCTTGTCCATGGACTCGCCCTTGATGTCGCCGATCTTGATGAAAATATCAACAGCCATGTTTTCTCCCTGTGTGGCTCAGGCCACTTGATTGGGTGATCGTTCCCACGCTCTGCGTGGTAACGCATCCTGTGACGCTACGCGTCACCGGGACGCAGAGCGTCCCGGGCGGCATTCCCACGCGGAGCGTGGGAACGAGCTAGCTCAACCGTTACTTATGCGCTTTTTGCCGAAGGCAGTTTCGATACCAGGCGCAACGACACCGTCAGCCCTTCAAGCTGATAGTGCGGGCGCAGGTAGAACTTGGAGTTGTAATACCCCGGGTTACCTTCGACTTCTTCCACGATCACTTCGGCCGCCGCCAACGGGTGCTGGGCTTTGGTGGTTTCGGTGGAGTGTGCCGGGTCGCCGTCGACGTAGTTGAGGATCCAGTCCTGCAACCAGCGCTGCATTTCGTCCTTCTCTTTGAAGGAGCCAACCTTGTCGCGCACGATGCATTTCAAGTAGTGAGCGAAACGGCACGTGGCGAACAGGTACGGCAGGCGCGCGGCCAGGTTGGCGTTGGCGGTGGCGTCCGGGTCGTCGTATTCGGCAGGTTTCTGCAGCGACTGGGCGCCAATGAACGCGGCGAAGTCGGTGTTTTTCTTGTGCAGCAGCGGCATGAAACCGTTCTTCGCCAGTTCCGCTTCACGGCGGTCACTGATGGCGATTTCGGTCGGGCACTTCATGTCCACGCCACCGTCATCGGTAGGGAACGTGTGGGCCGGCAGGTTTTCCACCTCACCGCCAGACTCGATGCCACGGATGCGCGAGCACCAGCCGTAGTGCTTGAACGAACGGTTGATGTTCACTGCCATGGCGTAGGCGGCGTTGGCCCAGGTGTACTTGGAGCTGTCGGCGCCGTCGGTGTTTTCTTCGAAGGCGAACGCTTCCACCGGGTCGGTCTTGGCGCCGTACGGCAGGCGTGCCAGGAAGCGCGGCATGGTCAGGCCGATGTAGCGCGAGTCTTCCGATTCACGCAGCGAGCGCCAGCCGGCGTATTCCGGGGTGGTGAAGATCTTGGTCAGGTCGCGTGGGTTCGACAGTTCCTGCCACGAGCCCATGCCCATCACGGTCGGCGAGGCCGCAGCGATGAAAGGCGAGTGCATGGCGGCGCAGACTTTCGACAGTTCGCCCAGCAGTTCCACGTCGGGCGGCGACTGGTCGAAGTAGTAGTCACCCACCAGGCAGCCGTAAGGTTCGCCACCGAACTGGCCGTATTCTTCTTCGTACATCTTCTTGAAGATCGGGCTCTGGTCCCACGCGGTGCCCTTGAATTTCTTCAGGGTCTTGTGCAGGTCTGGCTTGGAGATGTTGAGCACGCGAATCTTCAGTTGCTCATCGCTCTCGGTGTTATTGACCAGGTAATGCAGGCCACGCCAGGCGCTTTCCAGTTGTTGGAAATCCTGGTGGTGGATGATCTGGTTGACCTGGGCGGTGAGCTTGGCGTCGATGGCGGCGATGATCGATTCGATCGACTTGATCGCGTCGTTGGACACCAGGTCGGTTTGCGCCAGGGCCTGTTCAGCCAGGGTGCGCACCGCGGTTTCAACGGCTTCGCGGGCACGCTCGGTCTTGGGTTTGAATTCTTGCAGCAGCAGGTTCGCGAACTCGCTGGCTTCTTCGGTGGTACCCAGGATCTGGCTGCCTTCGCGGGCGGTATTGTCCGTCATGATTACTGCTCCCCTGCAGGCTTGGGCGCGCTGGCAAGTGCCTGAAGCAATGCCGGGTCCTTGATCGCCTTCATGATGATTTCTTCAGCGCCAGTCTTGCCGTCCATGTAGGTCAGCAGGTTGGCCAATTGGGTGCGGGCTTCGAGCAGCTGGTTCAGGGAGTCCACCTTACGGGCCACGGCGGCCGGGCTGAAGTCGTCCATGCTTTCGAAGGTGATGTCCAGGCTCAGGTTGCCTTCGCCTGTCAGCTCATTGGGTACGTGGAACGCGACGCGTGGCTGCATGGCCTTGAGGCGTGAGTCGAAGTTGTCGACATCCACTTCAAGGAACTTGCGGTCGGCCACGGGTGCCAGCGGCTCGGCAGGCTTGCCGGCGAGGTCGGCCATCACGCCCATTACGAAGGGCAGCTGGACCTTTTTCTCGGCGCCGTAAAGCTCGACGTCGTACTCGATCTGCACTCGAGGCGCACGGTTGCGCGCGATGAATTTCTGAGAACTTTGCTTCGCCACGTTGCTGCTCCTGGTCGCTTGAGCGACGGTGTTGTTACTGCACGGTCCGGCGGCTTACTCGCTTTCGGGGCCGCGCAGGTTTTCAAATTGGGACATGCCATCGGGAATCAGATTGCGCACGATGGCCGCAAAGTCGGCATGTACCAGATTCTTGGCTCGGTTCAACAACACCGGCAGCGGGCTCGAAGGCTCGTGGCGGGTGTAGTACGCGAGGATTTTGTCGAGGCTGCGCAGCACATCGTCGCGTGTGGCGATGTCGCCAGTCGGGCGAGGGGCTGCGGGCGCGGCGGCGTCGACCGAGGGGGCATTGTCTTCACTGACGGCCTCGGGATCGCTGCTGCTGTCGGTGCCTGGCACCGCTTGATTGAGCAGTTGCAGGGCCTGTTTGAGCGGCTGCTTCAAGGCGCTGAGGTCCACGCCCTGAGCGGAACCGACTTGGTCATTGACCTGTTGCTCAATGGCCTCGCACGCCGCACGCGCCGCGCTCAAGGCCTCACGGGTGGCTTGCAGCTGTTCGGGGTCGCTGTCCAGGAACGCGGCGTTGAGTTGCTGGTTGCCCAACTGCTCATCGGCAAAACTCTGCAGGCCGCTGGCGTTGAGCGCTGCGCGCAGGGTCACGGGCCCGAAGGTGCGCGAGCGCGTCAGGATGCTTTCGCGCAGCAGACGAATATTGGTCTCGCAGGTCAGGCCGGTAAGGGCGTTGATGCGCACGGTAGGGTCGTTGTCATCGTCGGCATCCAGGCGCGGGTGCAGCTCGGCCCAGTATTGGCGCAGCAAGGCGTCGATCAGCGTGAGGACTTCGGCCAGCCCGGCCACACCCTGGAGGGCGAGGGTGCTTTGCAGCAGAAAATGGGTGATGCGCAGGTCTTTGCTGCGCTGAAACAAGTCCAGGCTTTGCTGCTGGATGCTGCGCCACTCGGGCGGCTCAGCGGGCAGGATCGAGTCGCCCATGCTGCGTTCGGGTTGGCCCTTGGCATCACGTTCCAACTGCAGAAATTGCGCGTCATATTCCATGTCCTCGCCACAGGGCGACGTCGCGGAAACGGCGGTGAGCAGCAACGGCACATCCACTGAATTCGATCTCCTTATCGGCCCGCTGGACAGCGGGCAATGCATGCACTAGTTGCGTAATGAACTGTGCATGTTTTCTTGGTCATACAATCAGAGTGCCACTACTGCGCCATCACTGATGTTCAAGAAGTTGTGCATTTTTGGTGTAGTACTTATGGCTTGTCAAGGTAAGCTATTCGCCCTCTGTGACAGATGTGCGGTGTTTAACAACCTGCGCGACTGGCGAGTCGAAAGGCGCGCCCAGAGCGGATTTTTGTCATGGAAGCCAGTTAAGATCAGCGATCATGCTGGCAAAAGCAGATTTTGGCGGTCGTTTGTACGACAGGACGGGACTCTCCAGGGCGGCGCTGCCTCCTGGGTAGGCTGCGCGCGATGTATCAGCAAGGAGGCAAGATGTCGCTGTGTTTGACTATCACTAGTTATCACAAGATCACCCCTGGGCAATGCCCCGAAAAGTCCATGGATCAGGGCGTGATGGCTATTGGCCGCAGTTCTGACAATGACTGGGTATTGCCCGATCCTGAGCGTCTCGTCTCTTCGCAACATTGCGTTATTCAATACAAAGATGGCCGTTATTACTTGACCGATAACAGCACCAATGGTGTGGAGTTGGTCAAGGCAGGTATTCGTATGCGTCGGGGTAACAGCGAGCCGTTGCAAGATGGCGAGTTGATCCGTATCGGCGATTACGAGATCCAGGCGCGCATCGACTTCAACGTGCAGGCCATCGACAGCCAGCCATTTGCCGGTGACTCACCCAACAGCTTTGAAGCGTTGATGGGCGCCGTGGCGAGCCAACCTGCGCCCACGCCGATGATCGCGCTGCAGTTCCAGGGCGCCTCGTCCATGGAAACTTTGCCAGACCTGTTCGACTTCCTCAGCCCCACCGCCGTGCCGCCGCCCACCGTGGCGGACCATGTGCCGTCCGAGCAACACGATTTTCGTCCTCCGGCTCCAGTGGCCGTACCGGCGCCCGAAAAGCCGTCGGTGCAAGGCTCGGTGATTCCCGAAGACTGGGACCTGTTCAGCGACGCGCCCGCGCCCGTTGTCAATGCTGCGCCCGCCCCAGCACCGATCATCCCGCCGCCACCCGTGGTCGAGCCTGTTGCGCTCCCCGTGGCCGATGCCGAGCCGCCACCGGATCTCCTGCAAGCCTTCCTGCGCGGTGCGGGCCTGGACCAGTTACGCCTGGACAAAGCCGACGCCTGCGCGCAGATGGAAAGCATCGGCCGCAGCTACCGGCTGATGGTCGAGGGCCTGATCGACGTACTGCGCGCCCGTGCCAGCCTCAAGGGCGAGTTCCGCATGCAGCAGACTATGATCCGCCCCGCCGAAAACAACCCATTGAAATTCGCCCCGAATGCCGATGAAGCGTTACTGCTGTTGCTGCGTCATGGCAACCAGGCGTTCATGGCGCCGGACCTTGCCGTACGTGACAGTTTCGACGACCTGCGCGCCCACCAGTTGGCCGTAATGGCTGGCGTGGAAGCGGCGATCAAGCACCTGCTCGCGCGCTTTGAACCGGCGCAATTGGAGGAGCGCATGGGCAAGCCCGGCGGCCTCTCCAGTCTGTTCAACGGTTCGCGCCAGGCCCAGTACTGGCAGCAGTTCACCGAGCTCTACAGCAACATTTCCCGCGAGGCCCAGGACGATTTCCAGGACCTGTTCGGTCGCGAATTCAGCCGGGCCTACGAAGAACACAGTGCACGACAGCGACGCTGAAAACGCCTCGCACTAATGGATAAAACGGATAGCTAAATACGTCATTGAGGACGCAGGATGATTCCCAGGTTTTTACTCGCAGCCGCCACCGCGCTGCTGCTGACGGCGTGTGCCAACGACACTGCCAAACCCCAGGCGGCTGCCGAGGCCGAAGCTGACACGGCCGCCGTTGAGCTGCATTTTCACGCGATTGCCGGGCTTAATCCCGGTGCCAACGGCCAGGCAGCGCCGGTGCGGGTGCGCATTTTCGAATTGAAAAACGCCGCGACCTTTTCACGCTCCGATTACTTCGCCCTGGCTGACCGTGCGCAATCGACCCTCGGCCTCGACCTGCTGGACCAGGACGAAGTGGTGGTGCAGCCCGGCCAACAACTGAGCCTGCAGCGCGATCTCGACCCGTCCACGCGCCAGATCGGCTTGCTGGTGGGCTACCGCGAGTTGGACCGTGCGCAATGGCGCACGGTCATCAACGTGCCCCCGCGCCAATACAGCGAATACCAGATCAGCCTCGACGTGCATGCTGTGCGCGCCGACGTCGTGGCTTCCCCATCCAGCCCAGCCCAATAACAAGCAATCGGAGCCCCCATGTCCTGGAACAATCGCGTGGTCTGGTCGGAAGGCATGTTCATCGGAACGCAGCACTTCCAGCAGCATGACCGTTACCTGGAAAACCTGATCGATGCCCGCAGCCGTCCGTTGTCGGCGGGAGCCTGGGGGTTCTCCGAGCTGCTGATCGACCAGGGCCTGCTGGCCCAGGGCAAACTGGCGATCGTGTCGGCCCGCGGCCTGTTGCCCGATGGCACGCCGTTCAATATTCCCCAGGACGACCTGGCGCCGAGTCCGTTGAACATCGACGACAACCTGCGCGACGGCCTGGTGTACCTGGCCCTGCCGCTCAAGCGCGCCGGCGCCCGTGACACGGTGGACGAGGGTGAAGCCCTGGAAGCGGCGCGCTACGTGAGCCAGGTGCGGGAAGTGCGCGACGACAACGCCCCGTTCGAAAACCGTGCACCGGTGGCGGTGGGGTCGCGGGCATTGCGCCTGCTTACGGCGCAGGACGGCATCAGCGACTACGCCGCCATCGGCCTGGTACGCATCAAGGAAAAGCGCGCCGACCGCGCGTTGGTGCTCGACGAGACCTACATCCCGCCAGTGCTGGACGTGGCCGCGAGCAAGCCGCTGACGGCCTTTCGCAGCGAACTGCTGGGCCTGTTGCACCAGCGTGGCGAAGCCCTGGGCGGTCGCGTGGTGGCCTCGGGTGCCGGTGGTGCCTCCGAGATCGCCGACTTCATGCTGCTGCAACTGGTCAACCGCGCCCAGCCACTGATCCAGCACTTCAGCCAGTTGAGCCCGTTGCACCCGGAGCGCTTTTTCAGCGAACTGGTCAGCCTGGCCGGTGAGTTTTCCACCTTCTCAACCTCCAGCCGTCGCCCCCAGGAATACCCGCAGTACCAGCACGACGACCTGGCCCTGAGCTTCATGCCGGTGATGGCGGCCCTGCGTGAAGCGCTGTCGATGCTGATCGACAGCAAAGCCACGCCCATTCCGATTGTGGAGAAAGCCTACGGCATCCATGTGGCGATGCTGGCCGACAAGACCCTGCTCGACAACGCCAGTTTCATCCTCGTAGTACGCGCCGACGTGCCCGGCGAAACCCTGCGTGCGCGTTTCGGCCAGCAGAGCAAGGTCGGCTCGGTGGAACACATCCGCGACATGGTCAACCTGCAACTGCCGGGCATCGGCCTGCTGCCGTTGCCGGTGGCGCCACGCCAGTTGCCCTACCACGCAGGCAGCACCTACTACGAGCTGGACCGTGGCAGCGAGCACTGGCAGCAGCTGAATAATTCCGGCGGTTTCGCCTTCCATATCGCCGGGCAGTTCCCGGGCTTGAACCTAGCCTTCTGGGCGATCCGAGGATAATTGGCGATGCATCCCAATGATGATGACCGCACCCAGTTCATGCCGCGCCCGGGTGGCCGAGAGCCTGCACCCGCGCGTGCCGAACCTGCGCCGCTGTCGATGCCGGCTGCGCCGATCCTCACCGGCAAGAGCCAGGGCCTCAACCCGCTGGAAAGCGCCGCCGGCCCGTTGCTGGCGTTGTTGACGCGGCTGCGCAACACCATCGCCCATCCCGCGCCGGCCAGCCTGCGTGCGCAGTTGCTGGCGTACCTGCGCCAGTTCGAAGAACGCGCCGAAGCCGCCGGTGTGGCACGCAATGAAGTGCTGTTGGCCCGTTACGCGCTGTGCACCGCCTTGGATGAAGCGGTGCTGAGCACGCCGTGGGGCAGCACCAGTGACTGGGGTAAGCAGAGCCTGCTGATCACCGTGCACAACGAAGCCTGGGGTGGCGAAAAGGTTTTCCAGTTGCTTGACCACTGTCTGCAAAGCCCACGGGAACGCCTGTACCTGCTGGAGCTGTTGTACCTGTGCATGTGCCTGGGTTTTGAAGGGCGTTACCGCGTGATGACCGACGGGCGCAGCCAGTTGGAAGCCTTGCGCGAACGCACCGCCGCAGCGATACGCAGCGCCCGTGGCGAGCACGAGCGTGAGCTGTCGCCGCACTGGCGCGGTGTGACCGTGGCCCGTGATCGCCTGGCGCAATTCATGCCGCCATGGATTGCCGTGGCGATTGGCTTGGCGCTGCTGTTGGCGTTGCTGTTCGGCCTGCGCATGAAGCTGGCCTCGGACGCCGAACCGGTGTTCAAGAATATTCATGCCTTGGGCGAGATCCCGGTGCAGGCCATCGACCGTCCGGTGGCGCAGCCCAAAGTGATTGAGCGCCCGCGCCTGGCCGGGTTCCTGGCCGACGACATCAAGGCCGGCCGCGTGGCGGTGGAAGACAAGGTTGACCGCTCTGTTGTGACCATTCGTGGCGATGAGCTGTTCGCCTCGGCCAGCTCCAGCATCGTCGATGACTACCAGCCGCTGATGCTGCGCATCGCTGACGCCATCCGCAAGGTCAAGGGCCAGGTGCGTGTCACCGGGCACAGCGACAACCGCCCGATTGCCACGTTGCGCTTCCCGTCCAACTGGGCGTTGTCCGAAGCCCGGGCCAAGTCGGTGCTGGAGATTCTCGCGGCCAAGACTGGCCAGGCTCAGCGCTTCAGTGCCGAAGGCCGCAGCGACACCGAGCCGTTGGCCAGCAACAGTACTGCCGAAGGCCGTGCCCGCAATCGTCGGGTTGAAATCACCGTATTGGCGGAGGGCGTCGAGTGAAGGCGTTTTTCAGTTTCATGATTCGCTGGGTGATCCCCGTGCTGGGCCTGATTGCCCTGAGCTTGATCATCTGGTTTGTTGGCCCACTGCTGGACGTGCTGGTGCCCGAAGGGCGCCGTTGGGCGCTGATCGTGCTGGTATTTGCGCTGTGGGTGGCCTACCGCGTGTTCCGCATCATCCAGGCCCGTCGCCAGGCCGCCGAAGTGATGCGCAGCCTGGCCGCAGAAACCCCGGTCGACCCCAACAGCGTCGCGACCGCCGAAGAGCTGTCCACGTTGCGCCAGCGCATGGACGAAGCCCTGGCACTGCTGAAAAAAGCCAAGCTGGGCGGCGATGAGCGCCGCAACCTCTACGAGTTGCCGTGGTACGTGATCATCGGCCCGCCGGGCTCGGGCAAGACGACCGCGCTGGTCAATTCCGGGCTGCATTTCCCGCTGGCGGCGCAATTGGGCGCCGGTGCGGTGCGGGGCGTGGGTGGTACGCGTAACTGCGACTGGTGGTTTACCGACCAGGCCGTATTGCTCGACACCGCTGGCCGCTATACCACCCAGGACAGCAACTCCACGGTGGACAAAGCCGCCTGGCTGGGCTTTCTCGACTTGCTGAAAAAGCAGCGTTCGCGCCGGCCTATTGACGGGGCGTTTATCGCCATCAGCCTCTCGGATCTGCTGCTGGGCACCGATGCCGAGCGCGCCGCCCATGCCGCCGCGATTCGCCTGCGCATCCAGGAGCTGTATACGCAGCTGGGCGTGCGTTTCCCCATCTACCTGATGCTCACCAAGCTCGACCTGGTGCCGGGCTTCATGGAGTTCTTCGACAACCTGAGCAAGGAAGAGCGCGCCCAGGTGTGGGGCATGACCTTTGCCCTGGACGACGGTAAAAACAGCGACAGCCCGCTGGCGCACCTGCAAAGCGAATTCGCGGGCCTGGAGCAGCGTCTTAACGAACGCCTGGTCGAGCGTCTGCAACAGGAGCGTGACCCGGCACGACGCGACCTGATCTACGGCTTCCCGCAGCAGTTCGGCGCGTTGAAAGATTGCCTGCAAAGCTTCCTCGAAGGCGTGTTCAAACCCAATGCCTTTGAAGAGCGCGTGTTGCTGCGTGGCGTGTACTTCACCAGCGGCACCCAGGAAGGCAGCCCGATTGACCGCCTGATCGGTGCCATGGCCCAGAGCATGAACCTGGACCGCCAGCACCTGGCGCGCCAGAGCGGCACCGGGCGCAGTTACTTCATCGAGAAACTCTTCACCGCCGTGGCCTTTGCCGAGCGCGGCCTGGTGGGGGTGAACCCGAAAGTAGAGCGGCGCCGCAAGTGGATCGCCCGTGGCGTACTGGCGGCCACCGTCGCGCTGGTGGTGGTGGTCAGCAGCCTGTGGTGGGTGAGCTATCGCGCCAACCAGGCGTATATCGCCCAGGTCGATCAGAAGGTCGCGCCCCTGGGCCAGACCGTACAGAACCTGAGCCCGGCACAACGGGAAGTGCTCGCCGTGCTGCCGTTGCTCAACGCGGTGAAGAACCTGGCGGGGGATTCGCCGAGCTGGTCTGAAGGGCTGGGGCTGTATCAGGGCGATATGCTCGAAGCCGAGTCCGCCAGCGTGTACCGCAAACTGTTGATCGCCGTGTTCGCGCCACGCCTGGTGACGCGTATCGAAGAGCAACTGCACGGCGGCGGCAACTCGGACTTTCTCTACGAGGGCCTCAAGGCTTACCTGATGCTCGCCGACACCGAGCATTACGACCCGGACTTCATCAAGGCCTGGATCGCCCTGGACTGGGACCGCAACCTGCCCCGCGACCTGCCGGCCGACCAGCGTCAGGCCCTGGCCGGGCACTTGCAGGCGCTGTTCGAACGCCACCCGCCGAGCGCACGCCTGGACCCACGGCTGATCGACGATTTGCGTCGGCAGTTGCAGCAATTGCCGGTAGCCCAGCGCGTGTACGACCGCGTCAAGCGCCAGAAACTGCCCGAAGGTATCCCGGACTTTCGTCTCAACGAGGCCGCCGGTCGCGATGCCGCACTGGTGTTCAGCCGCAAGAGCGGTAAGCCGTTGGGTGAGCCGTTGAGTGGTTTCTTTACCGCCAAGGGCTATCGCCAGGCGTTCTTGCTCAGCAGCCTGAACCAGACCGGCACCCTGGCCGAAGAGCAATGGGTGCTGGGCCATGAACAGGCCGACCAGCAGAACGTGGTGAGCCTGGCCGCCGACGTGCGCCGCTTGTACTTCCAGGATTACCAGCGCCAGTGGGACGCGTTGCTCGCCGACATCGACTTTGTGCCGATCACCAGCGTGGCCCAGGCCGCCGATGTGCTGCGGGTGATTTCCGGCCCCACCTCGCCGCTGAAAAAGCTGTTGGTGGCGGTCGCCAGGGAAACCGACCTGCAAGCCGAAGAACGCCAATTGGCCGCCAAAGGCGTGCCAGTGGAAGGCGGCGTGGACAAGCTCAAGGAGCGCCTCGGCAGCTTGCTGGGCGAGGCGCAACCGACGGCGAATGCCCCGGCACCGGCGGATGATCCGGTGACCGCGCACTTTGCCGAACTCAACAGCATCGTCAGCAAAAACGAAGGCGAACCGGCGGCCATCGACGGCCTGCTGTCGGACATGAATGCACTGTATGTGCAGGTCAGCGCCATGGTCGGTGCCAGCGGCGATGCCTTGCTCGGCGAGGCCAAGAACCAGGCGGCGGCTGCAGCCACGCGGGTCAGCCTGAACGCCGAGCGCCAGCCACCCCTGGTGCAGGGCATGGTCAAGTCGGTGGTCAATTCCACCACCAACAGCATGATGGGCGGGGTGCGTAACCAGCTTAACGCGGCCTGGGTCAGTGAAGTGGTCAACGTGTATCGCCAGTCGTTGGCCGGGCGCTACCCGATGTCGCCGGGCAGTGCGCGGGACGCCACCCTGGATGACTTCGGCCAGTTCTTCGGCGTGGGCGGGGTGATGGACAACTACTTCCGCAAATACCTGCAGCCCTATGTGGACACGTCGGCACAGACCTGGCGCTGGCAACCGGGTGCGGCACAGAAGCTGGGGATTGCCCCGGGCGTGCTGCAAACCTTCCAGCGTGCGGCGACGATTCGGGACGCGTTCTTCCGCTCCGGTGGCACCCAGCCCATCGTGCGTTTCGAGCTCAAGCCGGTGTCGATGGACCCCACCATCACCCAGTTCCTGCTTGACCTGGACGGCCAGCAATTGAGCTACGACCACGGCCCGAGCCGCCCGGTAGCGATGCAATGGCCGAACCCCGGCAGCATCGGCGTGGTGCGTATTTCCATCATGCCGCCGTCGGCCAGTGGTCGCTCCGGTATCACGCTGGACGGCCCGTGGGCCTGGTTCCGTCTGCTGGAGCAATCAGACCTCACCGCAGGCAACTCGCCGGACCGTTTCAACCTGCGCCTGCGGGTCGATGGCGCGAGCATCGCCTACGAGTTGCGCGCCAACAGTGCGTTCAACCCGTTCAAGAGCCGCGTGCTCAGTGGCTTCAGCCTGCCGGAGCGGCTATGACGGCTCTGGGTTTTTACGGCAAGTTGGCCAGCCGCGGCGACTTTGTCAGCCGCGCCTTGCCCCAGAGCTTTATCGGCCCGTGGGACAGCTGGCTGGCGGCGGGTTTGCTTGCCAGCCAGAACAGCCTCGGCGCCGACTGGCTGAATGCGTACCTGGTCAGCCCGTTGTGGCGCTTTGTGCTGGCGCCGGGCGTGTGCGGGCCGGATGCGGCGGCGGGCGTGGTGATGCCGAGCATTGACCGGGTCGGGCGGTACTTTCCGCTGGCGGTGGTGACCTTGCTGGATCACGACACCAACCCGGCGTCGCTGGTGGGCGGTTCGGACGTCTGGTTCGAGCAGGCTGAAACCTTGTTGCTCAGCACCCTCGACAGCGGCGCGACCTTCGAAAGCTTCAACGCCGGGCTCGACGAGTTGGGCGTGCCGGCCAGCGAGCCGCGGGCGGTGGACAGCCGTTTCGCCGGCCTGCAAAGGGTAGCAGCCACCGTGCCGCACCAGCGTATGACCGCGCTGGCCGAACAGGCGTGCGAGGGCGCAAGCCTGTGGTGGGGGCGAGGTTCGCAGCGTATCTCCCCCGGTTTATTACGGTGCCAGGGCCTACCTGCCGCCAGCGATTTTGCGCAGTTTTTGCTCGGACAAGAAGGTGTGGTGTAGATGGGCGTGACGTACGAATCCGCGAGCAAAAGCCATGTGGGCATGGTTCGCCAAGTCAACGAAGATGCCTTTCTGGATCTGCCGGAGAACCGCCTGTGGGTGGTGGCCGATGGCATGGGCGGGCACGCGGCAGGGGACTATGTCAGCAGCTTGATCGTCGACAGCCTGCGCCATGTACCACTGGGCCGCTCTCTGGACGAATACTCGGCGGCGCTGCGTAATGACCTGCTGCGCATCAACGCGGCCGTGCGCGAAGAAACCGCCAACCGTGGCGTGACCATGATGGGCAGCACCGTGGTGGTGTTCGCCGCGCGCGGCTTGCGCGGGGTGTGCCTGTGGGCCGGCGACAGCCGCCTGTACCGCTTGCGCGACGGCGTGCTGGAAAGCATTTCCCGCGACCACAGCTACGTGCAAGACCTGCAAGACAGCGGCCTGCTCAGCGAAGCCGACGCCCGCACACATCCGCGCTCCAATATCGTCACCCGCGCCATTGGCGTGGAGGCCCAGTTGGATGTCGCCTCAGTGGACCTGTTGATCGCTCCCGGCGACAGCTATTTGCTGTGCAGCGATGGCCTCAACAAAACCGTCGAAGACCACGAAATTCGCGAGGTGCTCAGCCATGACGCGCCGGATGAAATCGTGCGCAGCCTGGTGCACCTGGGCCTCAATCGCGGCGCACCGGACAACATCACCACCCTCGTCGTGAAGGTCTCGTCATGAACATCGTCATCCCGGGTTATGACATTGAAGGCGAGATTGGCGAAGGTGCCATGGCCAACGTGTACCTGGCGACCCAGCGTTCGCTGGAGCGCAAAGTGGCGCTGAAGGTGATGGCGGCAGCGCTGGCGGCCGACCCGAGTTTCTGCGAACGCTTCCTGCGCGAGGGCAAGACCCTGGCGCGCTTGTCGCACCCGCACACGGTGACCATCCATGACATCGGCAACGTCGGTGAGCTGTATTACATGGCCATGGAATACCTGCCCAACGGCACGCTCAAGGAGCGCATTGCTGCTGGGCTGACCCCGGAGCAGGGCGTGACGCTGATCCGCCAGATTGCCTCGGCCCTGGGCTATGCCCATGCCCAAGGGCTGGTGCACCGCGACGTCAAGCCGGCGAACATTCTGTTTCGGGCCGATGGCACGGCAGTACTGTCCGACTTTGGTATCGCCAAGTCGCTGGACGACCGCACCCAATTCACCCAGGCCGGGTTTGCCGTGGGTACACCCAGCTACATGAGCCCCGAGCAGGCGCGGGGCCAGGAGATCGATGGCCGCGCCGATCTCTACGCACTCGGTGTGGTGCTGTATGAAATCCTCGTCGGCAAGCTGCCTTACAGCGGCACCGATGCGCTTTCCACTGCGCTGGCGCACCTGACTGAGCCGTTGCCGGAATTGCCTGTGCATCACGGGCGTTACCAGGGTGTGCTGCGCAAGTTGTTGGCCAAGGACCCGGCGCAGCGTTATCCGGATGCGGCAGCGTTGTTGTTGGCGCTGGATCAACTGCCGGCGGATGAATCGGACGCCACGCTGGTACGGCCGCTGCCGATTCCATTGAGCTTTGATCTGGCGGGCATGACTCCTGTCACCATCGACATTCCGACTGATAAACCGCAACCGCAGCCAATAGTGCGCCAACCGGTGGTCACGCCGACGCAGCACAATGCCCCGTCCGAGCAGCGCCGTGGTCCGGTATTGGCCTTGGCCGCCGTGGCGGTCGCCGTCGCGTTGGCCATTGGTGGCGCCAGCTACTGGTGGTTGAGCGGCGGCGATGAACCGGCCAAGCCGCCAGCCGCCGTGGTGCCAAAGGTGACGCCGCCCGTGGCTGTCGCTGAAGTGGATGGTGGTCAACGCCCGTTGCTGATGGCAGGCAAGAAAACCTTGTTCCAGCGTGTACTCAGCAAACCCGGCGCCCAGCTTTCAGCGGACGCAGGGAGCACGCCGGGTAAAACGCTGCCGGCGTTTTCCGTGCTCTACGTGTACCAGCGCAAGGAGGTCGATGGCAGCCCGTGGGTGCGCGTCGGCGCTGCCACTGATGGTCGCAGCGACGGTTGGCTGCCAGCCTCCCAGGTCAGCGACTGGAAACAAAGCCTGGTGCTCAAGTTCACCGAGCGCTCAGGCCGGGCCCCCGTGATGTTCCTGCGCCAGCCCGGTGAGGTGGAAAAACTGCTGGCCGACCCTGCCGCCGCGAGAAGCGTGTTGGCCAAGGCGCAGAGCAACCGTGAAGACAACCAGCAAGTCCTGGCCCTGGAACCCACCGCCAGCGCGGTGCCGCAAAACCAGTTCTACCTGTTGCCGATTTTCGACTCCAAAGAAAGCTTCGACGACAACGGCCAGCCGGTGCAGTTGCTCAACGTGGCCTCCATCGACCCAGGCAGCCGCGCCGCTGCCAAACCCGCTAGCCCGACGCTCAGCGCCAATGCCGACGCCTTCCGTACGGCCGTGGTGCTGGTGGTGGACACCACCGTGTCGATGCAGCCCTATATCGACCAGATTCGCGACGTGGTGCATGAGCTGCAAACCCGCATTGCCGAGCGTGGCGAGTTGGACAGCGTCAGTTTCGGCATGGTCGGCTTTCGCAGCAGTATCCAGAAAACCCCGGGCCTTGAGTATGTCGCCAAGACCCTGATCAGCCTCGACCAAGGCCGCGACCCGCAGCGCTTTCTGGATATGGCGCGCCAGGTCAAAGCGTCGACGGTGTCCAGCCACTCGTTCAACGAAGATGCGTTTGCCGGGGTGATGCAGGCAGTGGACGGCATGGATTGGTCCGGCTACGGCGGGCGCATCATCCTGCTGGTCTCCGATGCCGGCGCGCTGCGCAAGAACGACCCGTTCGCCGCCACCCAGATGAACGAAGCCGAAGTGCGCCAGGCGGCGCTGGGCAAGCAGATCAAGATCTACGCGCTGCACCTGCGCACCGACGCCGGCAAGAAAACCCATGCCGGCGCCGAGAGCCAGTATCGCGTCCTCACCGCCGACGCCAACCCGCAGATCGGCGACCTGTACACGCCGGTGCCAGGGGGCGATGTGCGCAAGCTGGGTGAGCGCGTCGATGAGATCGGCACGGTGTTCGCCAACCTGGTGCATCAGGTGCGCAGCAACACGCCGCAGCCCGTGCCGTTGCTCAGTGCCGCGCCGAGCCTGGCGGACAAGTCCGCCGCCGTCGGCTATGCCATGCACATGGACTTCCTCGGGCGCAAAACTGCGAGCCAGGCACCGCAATTAGTCAGCGCCTGGACGGCGGACCGCGACCTGACCAACCCGGCGCTGCCAGCGTTCCAGGTGTGCGTGATGCTGACCAAGCTGCAACTCAACGACCTGCAACAATCGCTGAAGTTGATCGTGGATGCGGCGCGCAAAACCCAAAGCTCGCCCAAGGACTTCTTCCAGGAAATCGCCAGCGCCTCGGCCTATATGAGCCGCGACCCGCAGGCCCTGCGCAAGGGCGGCAACCTGGCTGACGGCGGCCTGCTCGGTGAATACCTCGAAGGCCTGCCGTACCGCAGCAAGTCGCTGAACATGACCCAGGACCTGTGGTTGTCATTGAGCGTGGCCGAGCAGGAAGACTTTATCGACGAGCTGGATTCGAAAATCCGCCTGTATGAAACCTTCCATAACGACGTGGCCAACTGGGTCCGTTTCGGCGATGCCGAACCGGGCGATGCGTTGTACCGCGTGCCACTGTCGACGCTGCCGTAATGCTGAGCCTGAGCGCGGTGCACAAGAGCCGGGGCGTCGGTAGCCAGCGCTACAGCCTGGTGATCCCGGCGTTGCATCTGGGCGCGGGTGAACAACTGGCAATTGTCGGCCCCAGCGGTTGCGGCAAGAGCACCTTGCTCGACGTGCTGGCGCTGGTGTTGGCGCCGGATCAGGTGGGGCAGTTTGCATTCAACCAACACGATATCGGCGCGCTGTGGCGTGCAGATCGACAATCGGCGCTGGCCGCGTTGCGCAGCCAGCACTTGGGCTATGTGCCGCAGACCGGGGGGTTGCTGGGGTTTCTGGATGTGCGCGGCAATATCGCGCTGTCGCGCCAACTGCTGGGCTTGCAGGACGACGGCCGCGTGGCGCGCCTGGCTGAGCAGTTGCAGATCAGCGATCAGTTGACCAAGCGCCCGGCGGCGCTGTCGGTGGGCCAACGCCAGCGGGTCAGCTGCGCGCGGGCTCTGGCTCATGGACCGCAACTGGTGCTGGCCGATGAGCCGACGGCGTCCCTGGACCCACTCAACGCCGAGCGCGTGATGCAGGCGCTGCTGGCCCAGGCCCGCGAACACCGTACGGCCTGTGTGATCGCCACCCATGACGAACCGCTGGCCCGCGCCAGTGGCTTGCAGGTGCGGCGTATCAGTTGCCAGCGCGATCCAGACGGCGGCGTCACCGCAACCCTCGGGGAGGCGTGCTGATGCGCATCGGCCTGGTTGCCTCGCTTGCGTGGCAGGACTACCGCAACGATGGTTGGCTGTCGGCCTGTTCGGTGCTGGCATTGGTGGCGGTTATTGCGCCATTGCTGGTGTTATTCGGGCTGAAATTTGGACTGGTTAGCAGTTTGACCGAACGCTTGGAGACCGACCCCGCCAGCCGTGAAATCATCCCGTTGGGCGGTGGTCGATTCAGCTCGGCGTTTATCGCGCAACTGGGTGAGCGCAGCGATGTGGCGTTTGCGTTGCCGCGCACACGGCAGATTGCGGCCACGGCGCAGGTGGGCACCTTGACCCTGGAAATGCTGCCGACTGCCGCAGGCGACCCGCTGTTGGAAGGCTTGCCGATGCCCCACGGCCTGGACCAGATCGTACTCAGCCATACCGCCGCCGAAAAGCTCGCGGCAAGGCCCGGTGACTGGCTGGAAACCAGTTTTGCGCGGCAAGTGGCGGGGCGCGTCGAGGCCCAGCGCACGCGGTTGCAGGTGCTGGCGGTGTTGCCGCTGGAGGCCTTCGCTCGCGAGGGTCTGTTTGCCGATCTGGCGTTGCTGGAGGCGGCAGAAGATTACCGCGACGGCCGTGCGGTGCCGGCGTTGGGTTGGGCCGGTGAAGCGGCGAGCGTGAGTGAACAGCGTATCTACCCGGCGTTTCGCCTGTATGCGCGCAGCCTCAGTGATGTGGAACCGTTGCGGGTGTATTTCGCCGGGCAGAACCTGTTGGTTTCAACCCAGGCGCACACCATCGCTCAAGTGCAATCGTTGAGCCGCAACCTGTCGATTGTGTTCTGGATCATCGCCGGGCTGGCGTTGGCCGGGGCGTTTGCGGCGATCTTCGCGGGCACCCTGGCGGCGGTGGCGCGCAAGCATCGGGAGCTTTCGGTGTTGCGCCTGCTGGGATTTTCCACCGCCGCGTTGTTGCTGTTTGTGCTGCTACAAGCGCTATACAGCGCGGGTTTTGCCGCTGTGCTCAGCGTTGGGCTGTATGCCCTGGCCGAGGCCGCGTTGAACAAGCTTTTTGTGCAGGTGCCGGGCGAGTACGCCAGCCACCTGTTGGCGCGCCATTACGGCCTGGCCCTGGTGGCGGTGCTCGGCGTCAGTGCCGTGGCGGCCGCCTGTGGCGGTTGGCGGGTGGCACGTATCCAGGCTTCTGAAGGAATCAGAGATGTATAAATTACTGGGCGCCTGCGTGGCGCTGAGCCTGGCCTCGCTGGCCTGGGCCGATGAGGCAAGTGACAAGCTCGACAACCCCAAGCCGTTGCCGGACGACGTGAGCCTGCCGCTACCCTGCGAAGGCAACATGGTGTTCCGCTACGCCTACATACTGGCCCAGGGCACCCTGGATGACCGTGAAATCAACCTGGGCTACCCCTTTGCCGAAGGCGAGGCGGGTTATCAGCAGTCGTTTATTTCCGGCTACCGCCGCGACTTCATCAACGGCCAGTTCACCCTCAAGGACTTGCCCAAGGACTGGAGCAAAGTCATCGCGCCGCAGATGCCGAAGACCGACGCCAAGACCCCGCTCAAGCCCATGCTGTACTTCATTGGCAAATACGAAGTGACTGCTCGCCAATACGCCCAGGTGATGGCCCAGGCGCAGTCCCTGGCCAGCGGAGAACCGGCGCCGGCGTGTGACGCGCCCACCGGCATGGCCGGGCGTTTGCCCAAGGTGAAACTGTCGCGCTTTGAAGCCGAGCGTTTCTCGGCGGTGTACAGCGCCTGGCTGATGAAATACCACCGCGAACTGTTGCCGGTGAGCGGGCGCGGTGCGTCGGCCGAAGACGGTGGCCTGGGCTTTGTGCGCCTGCCCACCGAAGTGGAGTGGGAGTACGCCGCACGCGGCGGCCAGGCGGTGAGCCGCCAGGACCTGGAAGGCCGCCTGTATCCACGGCGCGCCGAGGGCAGTGAAAGCGATGGCCCGCTGGCCGATTACGCGGTGTTCAATCAAGTGGCCGGCGGCACCGGCCAGGCGGCGCGGTTGATGCCCATCGGCACCAAATTGCCTAACCCCATCGGCATGTTCGACGTGATCGGCAACGCCGCGGAAATGGTCCAGGAATCCTTCCAACTGGTACACGCCGGCCGCCGCCAGGGCACCTACGGCGGCTTTGTGGTCAAGGGCGGCAACTACCTGGAAGGCGAGGGCACGCTGTTCACCGGCATGCGCCGCGAATACCCGCTGTTTGCCGCTGATGGCACCGAGCAAAGCAACGAGACCACCGGTTTTCGCGTGGCGATTGGCGCGTTGTCGGCGCCGCGCTCACGCTACAAGGAACTGTTCGCCCAGTGGCAGAAGGAAGGCCGCCTGGCCGCGCTGACCGATGCCATCGACGACGCCCAGGACCCGACCAAGCGCCTGGACAGCATCATCGCCGCCAGTGTCGATCCCAAGCTACAAGCCGAGCTGGGCCTGGTCAACGAAGAGCTCAAGCGCAACGTGTCGCTGATCGCCCAGCAACGCGAAGAAGCGGCGGGCAATTTGATCCAGTCGGCGGCGTTGGTGGCCGAGACCATCAGCAACTACAACATCCGCCTGGCCAACCTGCGCAAGAGTCGCCAGCAGGCGGTGGACAGCAAGGACGAGGCCAGCACGCAGCTGTTCGACATGGCCATCACCAATGGACGCAGCGCGTTGGACGGCGCGGTGGCGATTTACATCGACAACCTGGCCACCGGCACGCGCTACACCGATGCGGTGATCCAGGCGCAGTTTCAACGGATCAAGGAAGAGTTGGATCGCAAGCCAGTGCTCGGCAAGAGCCTGGTGACGCGCGCGACACTGTTCGTTCGCCATGTCGGCAACTACCGCAAGCAACAGCGGGCCGACCCGGCAACGATCTTGAAGGAATTGCTCGCAGCGAGCGGTCAGCGGTCTTGATCGTTGGCTGTCTAGCGAGCTTGGAAGGGACTCAGGCGGCGGTGGGCCGTGCTGGGCAAGTCAAACTTAACAGAGATCACATCTATGCTTTTTTCCCGTAAGGCGGTTTCCAAGCGTCACCTGCTGCTGATCGCAGCTGGTTTCAGCACCGTGTTGACTGGTTGCGCTACGTCGCCTGCATCCAAGGTAGCGTCGAGCACCAAGGTCGAGTACTACCCCAACTGCTACGAGCCGGTGCAGCACCTGCGCGCCACCGATTCGGACATGACCAAGTCGGTCGTCACCGGTGCAGCCCTCGGCGCGGCTGGCGGTGCCCTGCTGGGCGCCCTGACCGGCGACAAGGACAGCCGTGGCCGCAATGCCGCAATCGGTGCCGCAGGCGGCGCCCTGGCTGGCGGCGCGGCGGGGTACTACACCGAGCGCCAGAAGCAGATCACCGATGACAACCAGCGCATCGCGTCCTACTCCACCGACTTCAACAAAAGCGCCTCGGACATCGACCGCAGCACCGCCTATGCCAAGGCCTCGCAGCAGTGCTACCAGAGCGCCTTCACCAAGCTGGTGGCTGATCGCAAGGCCAAGACCGTCAACGACACCGAAGGCCGCAAGCGCCTGGCGGAAATCGTCGCGGGCCTGAAGGAGTCCAATGACCTGATCGTGACGGTCAACGGCAAAGCCAGCGAAGACCTGAACAACTACACCCAGGCCTATGAGAAAGATCTGCAACAGGTCGGCGTACAGCGCAGCGATGTGGTGACCGTGGCCACCGCCGATACCACGCCAGTGGCCGCTCCGGCCAAGGGCAAGAAAGCCGTCAAGCCGGCCAAGAAGCCGGTGCTGCCGACAGTGCCGAAAGAAGCGGTAACCACCGAACGTAGCATCCAGACCGTGCAGGCCAAGCAAGCTGAAAGCAAGCAGGTCGCCAGCGCGGGCAAGACCCAGATCGAAGCAACCTGCCGCAATCCAAACCTGGCCGATTGGGCGCCAGTGCCATGCCCTAACTTTTAAGTACTTGTTGCTATAAGCGTTAAACGCCAACCGATCTGCGCCTAAAGCGCGAGATCGGTGGCGTTCTTTTTGCAAATCGTTACACTGCTGCGGCCACTCCAATAAATACACCGAGGCCGTGTGCATGAAATTTCGTCTTCTCCTGTGGGTGCTGGGCCTGATGATGGGCAAAGCCAGCCGCACCAACCCCGCCTTCCAGCAGCAACTGGGTGACAAAGACCTGGCCTTCCAGCTGCAGACCCTCGACGGCAAGGTTGCCCGTCATTTCATCGTCAAAGACCAGCGCATCACCAGCCGCTCAGGTGTCCATCCGGCGCCGGCCTTTGCGATTGCCTTCAAGGATGCCGCCTACGGCTTCGCCACGATGCAGGCGAAGAACAAGCAACTGGCGTTCATGACGGGGATTCAGGACAAGTCCATCCAGATCAAGGGCAACCCGGCGCTGGTGATCTGGTTTCAGGGGCTGACCAAGTATTTGAAGCCGAAGAAAAAGAAGTAACACCTGTAGGAGCGAGCTTGCTCGCGAAAACCGTCAACGATGACGCGGGGTGCCTGGCGCCCCGCGGTGTTCTCAGGTTTTTCGCGAGCAAGCTCGCTCCTACACTGAAGGGGGGCAGGGACACCGCGTTGGATTCATCGCAGGCAAGCCAGCTCCCACAGAACTTTGAAATACGGTCAACTGTGGGAGCTGGCTTGCCTGCGATAGCGGTGTAACAGGCGGCAGATTTACCCCTGGCTGAACTGGGACGCCAGCTCGCGCAACAGCACTTCGGCATCCAGCACTTTACCCACCACATCCTCCGCCTTCTCGCGGCTCAGGCCCAGACGCTCAAGCAATGCATCCGGAATGGATTCATCCGGCCCGGAGCCAATCCCCCGGCTGCGCAACAGGCGCACCGCCAGGCACACCAGGTTCGGGTACTCGGCGTATTGCCCGTCATACGTCGGGTCGTGCTGGAAGCGCAGGGCGGTGCACAGTTCGTCCGGCATGTCCCAGTAGCGCATCAGCCAGGCGCCGATCTGTTCGCGGCTGATGCCCAGCAAGTGTTGCTCGACGTAGCTGTGGCACAGGTGCGGGTTGACCTCCAGGTGCCGGCAGATCAGCGAAAAGTGTGGCGGAAACACGTGGGCTAGTAGCAGGTAGCCGAAGTTGTGCAGCAAACCTGCCAGGTAGGTCAGGCCGGCTTCCGGGCGCTGGGCGCGGGGCATGGCGCGGGTCAGGCCCTCAATCACGGCGGCGGTGTAGATCGACTGGTGCCAGTAAGGCGTGGACAGGTGCGGGCGGTCCTTGGGCAGGCTCAGGGTTTTGCCCAGGGCCAGGCCCAGCGCCAGGTTGATCACCAGATCAAAGCCCAGCACGCGCACGATGGCGTCTTCGACTGAGCGGATCTTGCCCGGCGAGGCGTAGTAGGGCGACGCGGCCCAGCTTACGACCTGGGCGGCAAGGGCCGGGTCGGTTTCCACCACGCCAGTAATGTCGTCGATGGTGGCGTTGGGATCGACGCGCAGCTTGATGATCTTCTGCGCGGTGTCGGCCAGCGGTGGAATCTCTATGGTCGCTTCCAGGCGCTGCTGAATACGACGCGCGGTGAAGGCTTGCATCGCCTGGGTGATTTCCTCACGGTCATCATTGGGGCGGTCGAGGTTCGGGCGGATGTTGCTCAAGGGTTCACCGAACTGCGCGGCGCTGGCCTTGGTGAGCAGGCTCTTGAAGGCGTCGGTGGGGATTTCCAGCAACAGCCCGGCTTCGCCCGAATGCACCAGCAGGCTCGGCTCATTGAGCAAGCGGCCTTCGTACAGGCACGGCGAACTGGTCAGGGGCGGCAAGCCCGGCAGCAGGCTCAGGTCATGCTTGCCCAGCATGCGCTCGACGCGCTCGGGGGCTACGGCCGTGAGGCGGCGACCGGTGAGTTCGGCGAGGCGGTTGAGGTCCAGCAACTGGCTTTGGGGGAACAGCACCATGAGCGCGCCAACCGCATCTTCAAGCAACACCGCCTGGACCTTTTGTGAAGGGTTCAGGCCAGGCTGTTCGATGACTTCCGTGTAGGGGATGGCGAGCTTTGCGAGCAGCGCCCGAATGACCGGCGGGGCGGTCAGTGGGGCTGTGGCGAGGGCAACTTCTGACATGGCCTGATCCAATTTCTTACATTCATTGGAGTATAACCAGCTTGATACGGGTGTTGGTCGGATAAGTGTTCTTTGTGACGAGGTTGGCTGTGTGCCGATCCCCTGTAGGAGCGAGCTTGCTCGCGAAGAGCTTCCTGACGGCGCGATCACCCAGAATGTCCGCGTTATCGTTGGCGTTCTTCGCGAGCAAGCTCGCTCCTACAGGATAGGGGTCAGACTTGACCGTATTGCTGGCCGTGGCGCAGCCAGCGGTTGAGCAAGGGGCTGACGTGATCGGGCCAACGTTCGAGCAAGGCTTGCGCAGCATCGCGCACGGCGGGCAGCAGGTCGGCATCGCGCATCAGGTCGGCGACCTTGAATTGCAGCAGGCCGGTCTGGCGCGTGCCGAGCATTTCACCGGGGCCGCGCAGTTCGAGGTCTTTTTCGGCGATAACAAAACCGTCGTTGGTTTCGCGCATGATGCCCAGTCGCTGGCGACCGATCTGCGACAGCGGCGGGTGATAGAGCAGCACGCAGTGGCTGGCGGCACTGCCCCGGCCAACCCGCCCGCGCAGCTGGTGCAGTTGCGCCAGGCCCAGGCGTTCGGGGTTTTCGATGATCATCAGGCTGGCGTTGGGGACGTCCACGCCCACTTCAATCACGGTGGTAGCCACCAGCAATTGCAGGTTGCCGGCCTTGAACTCGGCCATCACTGCGGCTTTTTCCGCCGGTTTCATTCGGCCATGAATCAACCCCACCTTGAGCTCACCCAAGGCGCTGGTGAGGTCTTCATAGGTGGTTTCGGCGGCCTGGCAGGTCAGTTCTTCGGACTCTTCGATCAGGGTGCACACCCAGTACGCCTGGCGGCCTTCGGCGCAGGCGCCGCGCACGCGCTCGATCACTTCGACGCGCCGGGTGTCGGTGACCAGCACGGTGTTGACCGGGGTACGCCCTGGCGGTAGTTCGTCGAGGATCGAGGTGTCGAGGTCGGCGTAGGCGCTCATGGCCAGGGTGCGTGGGATCGGCGTGGCGGTCATGATCAACTGGTGCGGGTTCATGCGCCCGCCCACGCCTTTCTGGCGCAGGGCCAGGCGTTGTTGCACGCCGAAGCGGTGCTGTTCGTCAATGATCACCAGCGCGAGGTTCTTGAACTGCACTTCGTCCTGGAACAGCGCATGGGTGCCCACCACCATCGGTGCGCCGGCGGCGATCTGCTCCAGGGCGGCCACGCGGTTCTTGCCTTTGAGCTTGCCAGCCAGCCACGCCACCTCCAGGCCCAGGGGTTCGAGCCAGCGCTTGAAGGTGATGAAGTGTTGTTCGGCGAGGATTTCCGTCGGTGCCATCAGCGCCACCTGATAGCCAGCTTCCAGGGCTTGCAGGGCGGCGAGGGCAGCGACCACGGTCTTGCCGGCGCCTACGTCACCCTGGATGAGCCGCAGCATCGGCTCTTGCTGGCTGAGGTCGTAGGCGATTTCATTGCCCACCCGCTGTTGCGCGCCGGTGGGTGCAAAGCCGAGGTTGGCCAGGTATTGCGCAGGCAGCCGCGTGGCCTTGGGCATCGCCGGGGCGCGCAGGGAACGCATGCTTTCGCGCAGGCGTTGCTGGGACAGCTGGTGCGTGAGCAGTTCTTCAAAGGCCAGGCGATGTTGGGCCCAGTGGTGACCGAGGGCGAGTTCGTCCACATCGGCATCGGCGGGCGGGTGATGCAAATACCGAATCGCATCGGCCAGGGGCGCCAGCTGATAATCGCGGGCCAGCTCCAGGGGTAGCCAATCGGGCAGGCTTTGCGGGCCGAGCATGGTCAGGGTTTGCATGCACAACTGACGCAGGCGTTGCTGGGTCAAACCCTCGGTCAGCGGGTAGATCGGCGTGAGCGTGGTGTCCACCGGTGGCGGCTCATCGCCGGTAATGGCGCGGTATTCCGGGTGGTAGATTTCCAGGCCCGATGCGCCAGGACGTGCCTCGCCGTAGCAGCGCACGCGGGTGCCACGCTTGAGGCCTTCCTTCTGTGCGTTGCTGAAGTGGTAGAAGCGCAGGCTCAAGCCGCCGGTGCCGTCCTGCAGGCGCACCACCAGGCTGCGGCGCTTGCCCATCACCACGTCGGCGCCGCTTACGGTGCCTTCGATGACCGCGTCCTGCCCAGGGCGCAAATGGCCGATGGGCACCACGCGGGTGCGGTCCTGGTAGCGCAGGGGCAGGTGGAACAGCACGTCCTGAAGGTTCTCCAGGCCGACCTTGGCCAGTTTCTCGGCCATGGCCTCACCGACACCCTTGAGTGCCGTCACCGACACCTGCGACAGCTCAGTCATACCGTGGCTTAGCTCGCAACGGGCGGCTTGGCCACCGAACACAGACGGATCGAGTCCGCGAGAATCTCAATCGCTTTGGGGCGCGGGAAGCTGGCGCGCCAGGCAATCGCCACGGTACGGAACGGCACCGGCGGCGTGAGTGGGCGCACTTCGATCACGCCCTGGGCGTAGTGATGGCTGTCTACCGCAGACAGCGGCAGGATCGAGATACCCAGGCCGGAAGCGACCATATGGCGAATGGTTTCCAGGGAGCTGGATTCCACCGTGGTGTGCTTGGCGCCGTCGTTGCCCTTGGTCAGGGTCGGGCAGGCTTCCAGCACTTGGTCGCGGAAGCAGTGGCCTTCACCGAGCAGCAGCAGGCTCTTGTCATTGAGCAGGCCGGCGTCGATGGTGTCCTTCTTGGTCCACGGGTGGGAGGCCGGCATCAGCACGTAGAACGGCTCGTCGTAGAGCGGCAGGGTCAGCACGTCCGCTTCGTTGAAGGGCAGGGCGATGATGATCGCGTCCAGCTCGCCGTTGCGCAGTTTATCGCGCAGCACATGGGTGAAGTTTTCTTCGATATACAGCGGCATCTGCGGCGCGACACGATGCAGTTGCGGGATCAAGTGCGGGAACAGGTAGGGGCCGACCGTATAGATCGCGCCGACCTTGAGCGGCGCGGTCAGCTGGTTCTTGCCGGCCTGGGCCAATTCGCGAATGCTTTGCGCCTGTTCCAGGACCTTCTGGGCCTGGGCAACGATGCCTTCGCCTACCGGGGTGAGGCGAACGGCACTCTTGCTGCGCTCGAAAATCAGCACACCGAGTTCGTCTTCAAGCTTTTTCACACCCACCGACAGCGTCGGCTGGCTGACGTGGCAACGCTCGGCTGCATGGCCGAAGTGCTGTTCTTGGGCGAGGGTCACGATGTAGCGTAATTCTGTGAGAGTCATAGCGGGCGTCCATGAGGTTGCGGGCCAAGCATACCGGCTGCAATCGATAGACGCACGTTATCAGAACTTTGCTGGGGATTGAGTGGGGAGTGTCGGAATTTTACTGAGGTAATAAAGCGAATGTGGGAGGGAGCAAGTCCCTCCCACAGTGCTCTGTCAGCGGCGACGCTTGTCGATGTTGTAGACGAACGGCGCGACCAGTTCGACGCTGCCGTTTTTCAACAGGTCTGCCGGAGGCTTGGGCAGCGGCTGAGCCTTGCGGATCATCTCAAGGGTTGCACGGTCCAGGTCGGCGTTGCCGGAGCGGCCTTCCAGTTCGTAGGACAGCACATTGCCTTCGCCATCGACCACGAAGCGCAAGCGGTTCATACCTTCCTTGCCACTGCGTTGGGCGCCGGGCGGGTACTTCTTGTACTTCTGCAGATGCGCCAGCAACGTGCTTTGCCAGGATGCCTGGGCGGCCAGCTGCTGTGCCGACGGGCCCGGTGTAGGCTGGGCGGACTTCTGCGCAGGTGCGTTGCTCGGCGGCGTTTCGCTCGGTGGCTCCTCGGAAGGTTTCTCCTTGGGCGGCTCGGGCTTCTTCTCCACCGGCTTTGGAGGTTGTGGCTTAGGCTTGGGCTTGACCGGCTTGGGCACCTGGATCGTTGGCTTGGGCGCCTCGGCCAGCTTCGGCAGGGGCAGCTCTTCGACCGGTGGCGGCGGCGGCGCAACGACCTTGGGCGGTGCTGGAGGCGGCGGCGGTGCTGGCAGCGGCGCCAGGTCGATGACCATGGCGGCGGGTGGCAGCTGGATCGCCTGCGGCGCGGACCATTGGAGCGCGATGATGATCGCGACGGCATGCACGCCCAGCACGACGGCGAGGCTGGTGCCATAACGCGTCAGTTTGTGGCGCGTCGTGATCATTTCTTGGCTGCCGTCTCAAGTCCGACCAGGCCTACCTTGAGGTAGCCGGCGGCCCGCAGGGCATCCATCACGCTCATCAGGTCGCCATAGTCCACGCCTTTGTCGGCCTGGAAGAAGATCGTCGTGTCTTTCTTGCCTTGGGTCTTGGCGTCGAGCACCGGCCCCAGGGTTTCAGCCTTGACTTCTTCTTCACCCAGGAACAGGCGTTGGTCCGCCTTGACGCTGAGGAAGATCGGCTTCTCTGGCCGCGGCGCCGGCTTGGCGCTGGACGCAGGCAGGTCCACTTTGATGTCCACGGTCGCCAGCGGTGCCGCCACCATGAAGATGATCAACAGCACCAGCATCACGTCGATAAACGGCGTGACGTTGATTTCGTGGTTCTCGACGAGTTCGTCGTCGCCTTGATTCAAATGCAGGCCCATGGCCGATTACCCCACTTTCACCATGTGCGGTTGCGAGCTGCGCTCGGTAGGCAGGTGATCGAGGTCACGGCTGACCAGCAGCAGGACTTCTGCCGACGCGTCCGACACCTGGGCCTTGTAGCCGGCAATCGAACGGGCGAAGACGTTGTAGATCACCACCGCAGGAATCGCGGCAACCAGGCCCAAGGCAGTAGCCAGCAGGGCTTCGGCGATGCCGGGGGCAACGACGGCGAGGTTGGTGGTCTGGGTTTTGGCGATACCGATGAAGCTGTTCATGATGCCCCACACGGTACCGAACAGGCCGACGAAGGGCGCAGTGGAACCGATGGTGGCGAGTACGCCGGTGCCGCTGCTCATGTTACGGCCGCAGGCGGCAACCAGGCGCTCCAAGCGGAAGCTGACACGCTCCTTGATGCCTTCTTTTTCGCGGGTGTTGGCCGACAGGCGCATTTCTTCGAGTGCGTCGTGCACCAGCAGGTTAGCCAGGGTGCCCTTCTTGGTCGCGGTTTCGCTCGCTTCCTTGAGGGTGGTGGCTTTTTTCAGGTGGACGATTTCAGCGCGCAGACGACGCTTGGCGCCCAACAGCTCGAAGCCTTTGGCAATCCAGATGGTCCAGGTGATGATCGAGGCAATGGCCAGGCCGATCATCACAGCCTTCACTACCACGTCGGCATTCTGGTACATGCCCCATGGTGACAGGTCGTGGGCCATGCCCAGGGTGTTGTCTTCTTCAAGCACCACGCCGGTTTCGTCGGCAGGTGCGGCCGCGCCGGCGGCCTGGGCCGGGTCGGTGGCCACTGGCGCGACTGCAGGCGCCGCCGGGGTAGTGGCATTTTGCTCGGCAGCGGCCGGAGCGGCGGGGGCAGTGGCGTCAGCGAAGGCGGCGGTCGGTGCCAGCAGTACGCTGAACAGCATCGCAGCAATCGCACGCCAGGCGCGGGAGGGACTGTGAAGCTTGGTTGGCGAAGCGGGTTTTGTATGACGTGTCATGCTGGCCGGACCTGAGAGAAAAAATGGGTGATCGTCCTTCCAGACCCTTGGGGTCGAGGACAAATGGGCGGTTATTATTGCAAGTAATTCTTGTTAACAGAAGTAATACAGTAACTTTATTTGTGCTTTTTCTGGCCGTTGGTCATCTCTGGCGGCTAATCTGCGCCTTTAAGAATGGAGTTTTGTGATGTCTGTGCCTTCTGTTGTGATTGCCGGTTGCGGTGATGTGGGTAGTCGGCTGGCTAGCCAATTGCTGGCCTCGGAATGGGAGGTTCACGGCCTGCGCCGCGATATTTCGCGCTTGCCCGACGGGGTGATCGGCATCGCCGGCGACCTGTTTAAAAAGGATTGCCCTGACACCTGGCCCATCGGCGGGGTGGATTATCTGGTGTACTGCGCCGCTGCCACTGACCACGACGAAGCCGGCTATCGCGCCGCCTACGTGCAAGGGTTGCTGCATGTGTTGGAGTGGCTGGACGACTACGGCCAGACGCCCAAGCATTTGCTGTTTGTTTCCAGCAGCAGTGTGTATGGGCAGCAGAACGGCGAGTGGGTCGACGAAACGTCCGAGACGCAAGCGAAGGGCTATTCCGGGCAGGTAATGCTGGAAGCTGAGCAAGTGGCGCTCAATAGCGGTATTCCAGCGACCATCGTGCGCTTGACCGGCATCTACGGCCCTGGCCGTGAATGGCTGCTGACCCAGGTGCGTCAAGGCTATCGCGTAGCGGTTGATCCCCCGTTGTATGGCAACCGTATCCACGCTGACGACGCCGCGGGCCTGCTCGCCTTTTTGCTGCGGCATGTGGAAAAGGGCGGTTCGCTGGAAAAGGTCTATATCGGCGTTGACGATGCGCCGGCACCGCTGGCCGAGGTCGTGGCCTGGTTGCGCGAGTACCTGGGTGTGACCGAATGGGCCGAGGACGCCAGTGTGCGGCGTGCGGGGAGCAAGCAGTGCAGTAATGCACGTATCAAGGCGCTTGGCTGGGTGCCGACATACCCGACCTACCGGGAAGGCTATGCGGCGATCCTGAAGGGCTGAAGCGCGGCAAAAAATGTGGGAGCTGGCTTGCTGTGGCGAGGGAGCTTGCTCCCGCTGACTGCGCAGCAGTCTCCGGTTGTTTGGGGGCGCTTCGCACCCCAGCGCAAGCAAGCTTGCTCGCCACAGCAAGCCAGTTCCCACATTTGGATTTGGGTGAGGGTGTTATTACTTTTCAAGCAACCATTGGCGAGGGCCAGGCGTGAACTGGGGCACTTCATCGGCCTGCGCGGTATTGATCGCCTGGAAGATCTCCAGTTGCTCACCTTTGCGCGCGAAGATCCAAGGGTTGCCCTGGCCGTTCAGTTGCAGCCAGATGCTGTCATAGCCGCCGCTCATGGAAGCGCAATCGCCTGCCAGGCAGAGTGAATAGCGATCAACCCCCGGCAGGCCGGCGACCTTGCCGTCTGCCTGGAATTGCACCGTGGCACCGCTGCCGGTGCCGTCGCTGATCTTCCAGTCGCCGCCCATATAGGCCGCGTACAACGCGCGTTCGAAGTTGGCGCCCAGTGGCGCGCCTTCTGGGGCCGGGTCTTTGGCGCGGGCAAACAGCTGCTCGGGCTCGTTGTCGTTGGCCACTTGCAGCAGTTGCTTGCCTTTGCGCTTAAGCTCGGTGGCAGAGCTGCCATAGAAATCCACGTTCCACGCGCCGGGCTTTTCAGCCGACAACTTGCCTTCCGCCACTTCAAAACCGTTGTAGTAGCGCGCCTGCAAGGCCTTGGTGTTGACCTCCCACTCAAGGTTGGGCCCATAGGACTGCAGGGCTTCACGCAAAGGGCCGCCCTTGGCCGCCGCGTCGATGGCGGCCTGGTTGATCCAGGTACCGCTCACATCCAGGTCGGCGGGGTTGCTGGCACAGCCGCCGAGCAACAGGGCGAGCAACGAGGAGGCTACAAGCGCTTTGCGCATTACGAAATCCTTCTGAAACGAAGTCGGCGCAGCCTGTTGGGGCTGCGCCGGGTGTTTTACTCGATGACCAGAATGGCGTCCATCTCAACCTGTGCACCCTTTGGCAGGGCGGCAACGCCGATGGCGGCGCGGGCTGGGTAAGGTTGCTCGAAGTACTTGCCCATGATCTCGTTGACCTTGGCGAAGTGGCTGAGGTCGGTGAGGAAGATGTTCAGCTTGACGATGTCCTTGAACGAACCACCGGCAGCTTCAGCCACGGACTTGAGGTTTTCAAAGACCTGTACGGTCTGGGCTTCGAAGCCTTCAACCAATTCCATGGTCTTTGGGTCCAGTGGGATCTGGCCGGACATGTAGACGGTATTGCCCGCCTTGATCGCCTGGGAATAAGTGCCGATGGCGGCTGGAGCTTTATCGCTGGTGATAACTGTCTTGGTCATGAATGACTCCTTGTAATGGATCGGTTATGCACGCATGCGGGTGATGCGGATCACACCGGTCAAGGCGCGCAACTTTTTGATCACGCGGGCCAGGTGCACGCGGTCGTGCACGCTGACCACCAGTTGGACCACGCTGATGCGACCATCGCGTTCGTCCATGCTGATTTTCTCGATATTGCCGTCGGCGGCGTTGACGCTGCTGGCCAACAGGGCGATCAGGCCGCGCTGATGTTCCAGCTCCACCCGCAGCTCGACGTTGAATTCGCCGGTGACATCCTTGGCCCACGAGAGCTGGATGCATTTTTCCGGGTTGTGGCGGATTTCGGTGATGTTGCGGCAGTTGTCCAGGTGCACCACCATGCCTTTGCCTGCGGACAAGTGGCCGACAATCGGATCGCCCGGGATCGGCGTGCAACATTTGGCGTAGCTGAGCACCAGACCCTCGGTGCCGCGAATCGCCAGCGGGCCTTCCGGGCTCGGCAGCTGTTCGCCTTCGCCCAGCAGGCGGCGCGCAACCACGTAGGCCATGCGGTTGCCCAGGCCGATGTCTTCCAACAGGTCTTCGATGGTTTCCTGGCGATACTCGTGGAGCATCGCTTGCACGCGCTCTTGCGGGATCTTGTCCAGGGCGCTGTCGAAGCCGTTGAGTACCTTGTTCAGCAGGCGTTCGCCCAGGCTGATGGACTCGGAGCGGCGCTGCAATTTCAGCGCGTGGCGAATATGCGTACGTGCCTTGCCGGTGACCACAAAGTTGAGCCAGGCCGGGTTCGGGCGAGCGCCCGGTGCACTGACGATCTCCACCGTGGAACCGCTTTGCAGCGGCTCCGACAGCGGGGCCAGGCGCCGGTTGATCCGACAGGCGATGCAGCTGTTGCCGACATCGGTGTGCACCGCGTAGGCAAAGTCGACCGCCGTTGAGCCTTTGGGCAGCTCCATGATCCGGCCTTTGGGCGTGAACACGTAGACCTCGTCCGGGAACAGGTCGATCTTCACGCTTTCGATAAATTCCAGGGAGTTGCCGGCACGTTGCTGCATTTCCAGCACGCCCTTGACCCATTGGCGCGCGCGGGCATGGGTGCCTTTGGGCTGCTCGTCGCCGCTGGATTTGTACAGCCAATGGGCGGCGATGCCGTTGTTGGCCATCTCTTCCATTTCGCGGGTGCGGATCTGGATCTCGATCGGCACGCCGTGCATGCCAAACAGGGTGGTATGCAGCGACTGGTAGCCGTTGGCCTTGGGAATTGCGATGTAGTCCTTGAAGCGGCCCGGCAGGGGCTTGTACAAATTATGTACAGCGCCTAGTACGCGGTAGCAGGTATCGACTTTGTCGACGATGATCCGGAACGCATAGACGTCCATGATCTCGTTGAAGGCCCGGCGCTTGCCGCGCATCTTCTTGTAGATGCCGTAGATGTGCTTCTGCCGGCCGCTGACCTCGCCCTCGATCTCGTCGATCGCCAGGCAATGGCTCAGGGACTCTTCGATCTTGTTGACGATTTCCTTGCGGTTGCCCCGTGCGCGCTTGACCGCCTGGTAAATGCGCGCCGAACGCATGGGGTGCATGGCTTTAAAGCCCAGGTCTTCGAATTCGATACGAATGGCGTGCATGCCCAGCCGGTTGGCGATGGGGGCATAGATTTCCAGGGTTTCCTTGGCGATGCGTCGGCGCTTTTCGCCGGACAGCACTTCCAGCGTGCGCATGTTGTGCAGCCGGTCGGCCAGCTTGACCAGGATCACCCGAATGTCTCGGGCCATGGCCATGGCCATCTTCTGGAAGTTTTCCGCCTGGGCTTCGGCCTTGGTCTCGAAGTTCATCTGGGTCAGTTTGCTGACCCCGTCGACCAGTTCGGCCACGGTTTCGCCAAATTGCGCACTGAGCGCTTCCTTGGCAATGCCGGTGTCTTCGATCACGTCATGCAGCATCGCGGCCATCAGGCTCTGATGGTCCATGTGCATGTCGGCAAGAATATTGGCCACCGCAAGAGGATGGGTGACATACGCCTCACCGCTACGGCGGCGCTGGCCGTCGTGGGCTTGTTCGGCGTAGAAATACGCTCGGCGAACCAGGTTGACCTGGTCTGCGCCGAGGTAGGCCGATAAGCGATCGGCGAGGGCGTCTATGCTCGGCAAAGTGTGAACTCCTGCCGATGGCTGTGACCCCGCGCCGTGCTACGTCGACCAGGCATAGGCTTAGACGTCCTCGTTGGACTCGCCTTCGAACGCTGCAAACAGCGGTTCGTCTTCAACGATTTCGGCGTTGGCGATGAACTCGTAGCTCATCAGGCCTTCAGCGATTTCACGCAGGGCTACAACGGTAGGCTTGTCGTTTTCCCACTGGACCAGGGGCTCTTTGCCGCCAGTGGCCAGTTGACGGGCACGCTTGGTAGAGAGCATGACCAGCTCAAAGCGGTTATCCACGTGTTCTAGGCAGTCTTCAACGGTTACGCGGGCCATGGTATTCCTCGGAGCGAATGCAAGATGCGCGCTGCCCGGTTGGGCGAGCGGACTAAGCAGTTTAAAAAAACACCAGCGTTTAGGGAAGCGCTGATTTTTCGCAGGCCTTCGCAAAACCGCTACAAGTGCCAATGTAAGGCCCTTGCAGCTGTTTTGGGAAGAGTCAATCAGCCGAGCAATTCGGCGAGTAATTTGCCGAAACGCTGCTGTTGGCGCTTTTGCTGCAGTTGATTGGCGCGGAAAATCGCCTTCAAATCATCCAGGGCGTGGGTAAAGTCGTCATTGATGATCAGGTAGTCGTAGTCGACGTAGTGGCTCATCTCGCTGACGGCCTCACGCATACGGCCCTCGATGATCTCATCGCTGTCCTGGCCGCGGCTGGTCAGGCGTTGGTGCAGGGCTTGGAGCGATGGCGGCAGGATGAAGATGGAGCGCGCCTTGGGCATCAGCTGGCGCACTTGCTCGGCGCCCTGCCAGTCGATTTCCAGGATCAGGTCGTGGCCTTCGTCCAGGGTCTGCTGCAGGTGGCTCTGCGAGGTGCCGTAGAGGTTGCCGAACACTTCGGCGCGCTCCAGGAAGTCCCCGTGTTCGATCATCTTGACGAACTCGGTACGCTCGACGAAGTGATAGTGCACGCCGTCCACTTCGCCCGGGCGCATGGCGCGGGTGGTGTGCGAGACCGAAATGCGGATCTGCTCGTCGGCGTCGGTCAAGGCCTTGACCAAGCTGCTCTTGCCCGCGCCCGAAGGGGCGGAAATGATGTAAAGGGTGCCGGTGCTGTGGGTCATGGAGGTTGCCTTACTCAATATTCTGTACTTGTTCGCGCATTTGCTCGATCAACACTTTGAGGTTGACCGCCGCCGTGGTGCTGCGCGGGTCGAACGCCTTGGAGCCCAGTGTATTGGCTTCGCGGTTGAGTTCCTGCATCAGGAAGTCCAGGCGCCGACCGGCGGCACCGCCCGACTTGAGCACGCGGCGCACTTCAAGGATATGGGTACTCAGGCGGTCGAGTTCTTCGGCCACGTCGCTCTTCTGCGCGAGCAGGACCATTTCCTGTTCCAGGCGCGTCGGGTCGAGGTCGGCCTTCATGTCGGTGAAACGGTCGAGGATCTTCTGGCGCTGGGTGGCGAGCATCTGCGGTACCAGCTCACGCAGGGTCACTACGTCGGCTTCGATCGACGTCAGCCGCTCGCTGATCAGCCGCGCCAGTTCGGCGCCTTCGCGTTCACGGCCGGCCTTGAGTTCCTTCAGGCCTTGGTTGAACAGGGCGAGGGCTTCGGCATTCAGGGCCTGTGGGTCAGCCGCGTCGGCCACCAGCACGCCGGGCCAGGCCAATACTTCCAGAGGGTTCAATGCGGCCGGCTGTTTGATCAGGCCGGCGATGGTTTCGGCAGCGGCCACCAGTTGGGCGGCGCGGTCGCGGTCGACCTGCAGCGGCTTGCCGGTGGTTTCTTCGGTAAAGCGCAGGGTGCATTCCAGCTTGCCGCGGGAGATGCCCTGGCGCAGCGCTTCACGCACAGCACCTTCGAGGTCGCGGAATGACTCTGGCAGGCGCAGGTGCGGCTCCAGGTAACGGCTGTTGACCGAGCGCAGCTCCCAGCTGAGGGTGCCTTGGGCCCCGGCTTTTTCGACACGGGCGAAGGCGGTCATGCTGTGGACCATGGAGGTACCTCGCGTTGGATAAATAGAAATTGGCCAGGCCGACCTGTAGGAGCGAGCTTGCTCGAGAAGAACGCAAGGGCGCCGCGCTGAATCAGAAAGCCCCCGTAATTGTTGGCGTTTTTCGCGAGCAAGCTCGCTCCTACAGTCTGGAGGCGCAGGATTGTAGCGCAGTGGGAGGGGGGCGCCCAAACTCGGGCATTGGTAACCGGATTTTTTAGAAGTGCCCCGAACCGGCTTGCGGCTCTATAATGCTCGGCAGTTTTTCGTCCTCAGTACAGGTATCCCCTATGAAACGTCCAAGTGGTCGCGCTGCCGATCAGCTCCGCTCGATCCGCATCACCCGCAACTACACCAAACACGCCGAGGGATCCGTACTGGTCGAGTTTGGCGATACCAAGGTCATCTGCACTGTCAGCGTCGAAAACGGCGTGCCGCGCTTCCTCAAAGGCCAGGGCCAGGGTTGGTTGACCGCTGAATACGGCATGCTGCCGCGCGCCACTGGCGAGCGTAACCAGCGTGAAGCCAGTCGTGGCAAGCAAGGCGGGCGTACCCTGGAAATCCAGCGCCTGATCGGCCGCTCCCTGCGTGCCTCCCTGGATATGTCCAAGCTGGGTGACGTCACGCTCTACGTCGACTGCGACGTGATCCAGGCTGACGGCGGTACCCGCACGGCATCCATTACCGGCGCCATGGTGGCCCTGGTTGACGCTTTGAAAGTGATCAAGAAGCGTGGCGGCCTGAAAGCGGGTGACCCGCTCAAGCAGATGATCGCCGCTGTGTCGGTTGGCATGTACCAGGGCGAGCCTGTGCTGGACCTGGACTACCTGGAAGACTCGGCCGCCGAGACCGACCTCAACGTGGTCATGACCAGCACCGGTGGTTTCATCGAAGTGCAGGGCACTGCCGAAGGCGCGCCATTCCAGCCGGCTGAGCTGAACGCCATGCTGGCCTTGGCCCAGAAAGGCATGACCGAAATCTTTGAATTGCAGAACGCCGCGCTGGCTGACTGAGCCGGCCCCAAGGAGAAACGCCATGAATGACAGCCAGTTGCCGGTTCCGGCACCGTCCAAGGAAGTACGCCAGTGGGCAATGTTGTGTCATTTTGCGGCATTCCTGGGGTTGGTATTTCCCTTTGGAAGCTTGCTGGGGCCGTTGATCCTGTGGCAGTTCAAGAAGGACATGGACCCGCTCATCGATGACCAGGGCAAGGAGGCGCTGAATTTCCAGATCACCGTGGCGATCGCCTGGCTGGTGTGCCTGTTGTTGGGCTTCGTGGTGGTCGGATTCTTGCTGATGACCGTGTTGGTGATCGGGGCGTTGATACTGACGATCATCGCCGGTATCAAGGCCAACAAAGGCATTGCCTATCGGTATCCGTGGACCTGGCGCCTGGTCAAGTAACCGAGTGGCCACAAAAAAACCGACATCACTGTCGGTTTTTTTGTGGCTGGAAAACGACCTCAGATGGTCAATGTCCAGTCGTAGTCCACGATCAGCGGCGCGTGCTGCGAGAAGCGCGGCTGGCGCGGCAGGCGTGCACTGCGTACGAACCGGCGCAGACCTGGGGTCAGCAGCTGGTAGTCGAAACGCCAGCCCAGGTTGAGCATCTCAGCCTGTTCGTTATCTGGCCACCAGCTGTACTGGTCGCCTTCGCGGCTGACTTCGCGCAGGGCATCGACATAGCCCATGTTGCCGACAATCTCGTCCATCCAGGCGCGTTCCGGCGCCAGGAAACCTGGGGATTGCTGGCTGTCGCGCCAGTTCTTGATATCCAGCTTTTGTTGCGCCACGTACAGCGAGCCACAATAAATGTACTCGCGACGTTTGCGTCGCTGTTTATCCAAGTAACGGGCGAAATCGTCCATTAGCTTGAATTTCTGGTTCAAGTCTTCATCGCCGTTCTGCCCGGAAGGAAGCAGCAAGGTCGCGATGCTGACCTTGTCGAAATCGGCTTGCAGGTAACGCCCGTAGCGGTCGGCTGTCTCGAAGCCGAGGCCGCTGATGACCGCCTTGGGTTGCAACCGCGAGTACAAAGCCACGCCACCTTGGGTGGGCACTTCGGCATCGCAGGCATAAAGGAAGTAGCCATCCAGTTGGAAGGCTGGGTCGTCCAGTTCAAAGGCGGAGGCACGGGTGTCCTGCAGGCAGATGACGTCGGCATTCTGTGCTTGCAGCCAACTGAGCAAACCACGCTCGACTGCAGCCTGAATACCATTAACGTTCACACTGATGATCCGCATAAATGGCCCCAAAAATCGCGTGCGTGTATGATACACGCCGTCCACCCAATTAGCTAAATCCGTGGTATCTGAGGCTTTTTTCATGCAGGCGTATCAGCGCGATTTCATTCGTTTTGCCATCGATCGCGGCGTTTTACGCTTCGGTGAGTTCACTCTCAAGTCCGGGCGCACCAGCCCGTACTTCTTCAATGCGGGCCTGTTCAACTCAGGTTCGGCCCTGGCTCAGCTGGGCCGTTTCTATGCGGCAGCCATCGTTGAGAGCGGTATTTCCTTCGACGTACTCTTTGGCCCGGCCTACAAGGGTATTCCCCTGGCTGCGGCGACGGCGGTCGCCCTGGCGGAGCATCACGGGCAGGACTTGCCGTGGTGTTTCAACCGTAAGGAAGCCAAGGCCCATGGTGAAGGCGGCAGCCTGGTCGGCGCGCCATTGACCGGCGATGTGCTGATCATCGATGACGTGATCACCGCAGGTACTGCTATCCGTGAAGTGATGCAGATCATCGCTTCCCAGGACGGCGCCAAGGCTGCCGGCGTGCTGATCGCCCTGAACCGCCAGGAGCGCGGCAACGGTGAGTTGTCGGCGATCCAGGAAGTGGAGCGCGATTTCGGCATTCCGGTGGTGAGCATTGTGTCGTTGAACCAGGTGTTGCAGTTCCTGGAAGATGACCCGCAGCTCAAGCAGCATTTGCCGGCGGTGAAGGCGTACCGCGAGCAGTTTGGCGTTCAATAAATAATTGGCATACATCAAAAAGCCCCACCCTCTGTAGGAGCGAGCTTGCTCGCGAAAAACTTGAAGGCGCCGCGTTTATCCAGAATAAACGCGTCATCGTTAACGTTCTTCGCGAGCAAGCTCGCTCCTACAGGAGGTGGGGCTCGTTTGTATATTAAGGACGCTTGCGGTTACTGATCAGCGTGCCCATACCGGTATCCGTGAAAATTTCCAGCAGTACCGCATTCGGCACGCGGCCATCAATGATCAGCGAGCTGCCGACGCCGCCTTGTACCGCTTCCAGCGCGCAGCGGATTTTCGGCAGCATGCCGCCGTAGATGGTGCCGTCGGCGATCAGGTCATCCACCTGTTGGGTGGTCAAGCCGGTCAGTACCTTGCCTTCCTTGTCCATCAGGCCGGCGATGTTGGTCAGCAACATCAGCTTTTCAGCCTTCAACGCTTCCGCCACTTTGCCCGCCACCAGGTCGGCGTTGATGTTGTACGACTCACCATTGGCGCCCACGCCGATTGGCGCGATCACCGGGATGAAGTCACCCTTGACCAGCAGGTTGAGCAGGTCGGTGTTCACGCCCACCACTTCACCCACCTGGCCGATATCGATGATTTCCGGCTGGGTCATCTCAGGTGTCTTGCGGGTAACGGTGAGCTTTTTCGCACGGATCAGCTCGGCATCCTTGCCGGTCAGGCCGATGGCGCTGCCGCCGTGGCGGTTGATCAGGTTGACGATGTCTTTGTTGACTTGGCCGCCGAGGACCATTTCCACCACGTCCATGGTTTGCGCGTCAGTGACACGCATGCCATCGATGAAGTGACTCTCGATCGACAACCGCTTGAGCAGGTCGCCGATTTGCGGGCCGCCGCCGTGGACGACCACCGGGTTGATCCCCACGGCCTTCATCAGCACGATGTCGCGGGCAAAGCCGGTTTTCAGCTCATCGCTTTCCATGGCATTGCCGCCGTACTTGATCACCAGCGTCTTGCCGACGTAGCGTCGAATATAAGGCAACGCTTCGGACAGGACCTTGGCGGTGTTGGCAGCGGCTTCGCGTTCGAGGGTCATTCAGGGCTCCGGGCAAAAAATCAGAACGGTAATTGGAGATCAGGGGCAACACGTTTCAACTGGGCGTGGAACACGTCCTTGATGCGCTGCAACTCAGCCTCGGTATCCGCCTCGAAACGCAGGACCAGCACCGGTGTGGTGTTGGACGCGCGAACCAGGCCCCAGCCTTTGGCGTAATCGACTCGCACACCATCAATGGTGGTCAGGTTGGCGCCTTCACCCCATTGCGCATCGTGCAATGCGTCAATGATGCTGAATTTGCTCTCCTCGGTCACATGGATATTGATCTCTGGCGTAGAAATATCATTCGGGAAGGTCTGAAACAGCTCTTCGGCCGTGGATTTCTCCTTGCTGAGGATCTCCAGCAGGCGAGCGGCGCTGTAAATGCCATCGTCAAACCCGAACCAGCGCTCCTTGAAGAACACGTGGCCGCTCATTTCGCCGGCCAACAGCGCGCCGGTTTCCTTCATTTTCTTTTTGATCAACGAGTGACCAGTCTTCCACATTAGCGGGCGACCACCATATTCCTTGATCAATGGCGTCAGGCGACGAGTGCATTTCACGTCGAAGATGATCTCGGCGTTGGCATTGCGCGCAACCACGTCGCGGGCAAACAGCATCAACAGGCGGTCCGGGAACACGATCTCACCGGTTTCGGTCACAACGCCCACACGGTCGCCGTCGCCATCGAAGGCCAGGCCCACGTCGGCGCCTACTTCCTTGACCTTGGCAATCAGGTCCACCAGGTTTTCCGGCTTGCCTGGATCCGGGTGATGGTTGGGGAAGTTGCCGTCCACTTCGCAGAACAGGGGGATTACTTCGCAGTTCAGGGCTTCGAGCAGTTGCGGGGCAATCACGCCCGCTGCGCCGTTGCCGCAGTCCACCACGACTTTCAAGCGGCGGGCGAGCTTAACGTCACGGGTGATTTCATCGGAGTAGCGCTGGAGGATATCGACCTTGGTGATGCTGCCGGTGCCGCGGGTCAAGTCGTTGGTCTTCAGGCGGGTGTGCAGGGCCTGGATCTGTTCATTGGCCAGGGTGTCGCCAGCGATGACGATCTTGAAGCCGTTGTAGTCCGACGGGTTGTGGCTGCCGGTGAGCATGACCCCGGATTTGCCGGCCAGTACGTTGGCGGCGTAGTACAGCGCGGGGGTTGGCACCAGGCCGACGTCGCTGACGTGGCAGCCGCTGTCAGCCAGGCCCTGGATCAGTTGCTCGACCAGCTCCGGGCCAGACAAGCGGCCGTCACGGCCTACCGAGACGTTGGGTTCGCCCTGGGCCAGGCTCTGGGAGCCGATGGCGCGGCCGATCCAGTAGGCGGTTTCGGCGGTCAGGGTCTTGGGGACCACACCACGGATGTCATAGGCGCGAAAAATGCTGTCGGGAAAGGTCGGGGCTACGCGGGCTGCGGTACTCATCGCGGGGGAAACTCCATCTGAAAGGGGGCAAGGCAGGCCTGATGTGGCTGGCCGGCAGGCTCAAACTGAAGGGTATGACGGCGTTTTCGGCAGAGAGTTCGTGGTGTAAAAATGCCATCGGCGCTTTGGCGCTAGCATTATTTTTACGTAGTCCTTTGATTTCATTAGAGAAATCTCGATGATTATTTCCGCGCATTCTTCATCCTGAAAAGCCGGGCGGTGGCGCGTGGCCGGACGATTGCATCCGGCCACGTTCAGCTTAGTCAGTGACTGCCGGAATGCCCAAAACCACCTGCGCCGCGTTGGGTTTCGTCGAATTCCTGCACCAATTCGAAATGCGCCTGCACCACCGGCACCAGTACCAGTTGGGCGATGCGCTCGCCGACGGCGATGTTGAAAGCAGTCTGGCCACGGTTCCAGCACGACACCATCAACTCGCCCTGGTAGTCGGAGTCGATCAGGCCGACCAGGTTGCCGAGCACGATGCCATGTTTGTGACCCAGGCCGGAGCGCGGCAGGATCAGCGCCGCCAAGCCAGGATCGCCGACATAGATCGACAGGCCAGTGGGGATCAGGATGGTCTGGCCCGGCTCAAGGAGGGTGTCCTCCTTGAGCATGGCGCGCAGGTCCAGGCCGGCGGAGCCCGGTGTGGCGTAGGTCGGCAGAGGGAATTCGTTGCCGAGGCGTGGGTCGAGGATCTTGGCTTGCAAAGCGTGCATGGACATTAAACCTGGTTCAGCCGTTGGGCGATAAAAGAGATCAGTTGGCGGGCAATCTTGCCCTTGCTGGTCTGTGCGAAAAGGGTGGCGTGCAGTTCGCGGTCGATCACGCTGCACGCATTTTCCTCGCTGTTGAAGCCGATGCTCGGGTTGGCGACATCATTGGCAACGATCAGGTCGAGGTTTTTGTCTTTCAGTTTGCGTGCGGCGTAGTCCAGCAGGTGCTCGGTCTCGGCAGCGAAGCCGACGCTGAACGGACGGTCCGGACGGGTAGCGATGGTGGCCAGGATGTCCGGGTTACGCACCATTTGCAGGAGCAGGCCGTCGCCGCTCGTAGGGTCTTTCTTCAGCTTCTGCGGGGCCACGACCTCCGGGCGGTAATCCGCAACCGCTGCCGAGGCGATAAACAGGTCGCAGGGAATGGCGGCTTCGCAGGCCGCCAACATGTCCCGGGCGCTGACTACGTCGATCCGCGTGACGCGATCAGGGGTGGGCAGATGCACAGGACCTGTGATCAGTGTGACCCGTGCGCCTGCCTCGACCGCGGCTTCTGCCAACGCAAAGCCCATTTTTCCTGAGCTATGGTTGGTGATGTAGCGCACCGGGTCGATGTTTTCCTGGGTTGGGCCAGCGGTGATCAGCACGTGCTTGCCGGTCAGGGCCAGGTGCTGGAAGCACTCGGCGGCGCATTGCGCGAGGTCCGTGGCTTCAAGCATGCGGCCCAGGCCCACGTCGCCGCAGGCTTGGCTGCCGGACGCCGGGCCGAACACCTTGAGGCCGCGGGTTTGCAGGAGTTGGGTATTGGCCTGGGTGGCCGGGTCGCGCCACATGGCCTGGTTCATGGCCGGTGCGATAGCGACGGTGGCGTCGGTGGCCAATACCAGGGTGGTGAGCAGGTCATCGGCAATGCCCTGGGCCAAGCGGGCGATCAGGTCGGCGGTGGCCGGGGCGATCAGCACCAGGTCGGCCCATTTGGCCAGTTCGATATGGCCCATGGCGGCTTCTGCTGCCGGGTCCAGCAGGTCGAGGTGAACCGGGTGGCCGGACAGGGCCTGCATGGTCAGCGGGGTGATGAACTCACTGCCGCCACGGGTCATGACCACGCGCACTTCGGCGCCCTGGTCCAGGAGCCTGCGAACCAACTCTGCGCTCTTGTAGGCGGCAATGCCGCCGCCGACGCCGAGAACGATGCGTTTCCGATACAGACGCTGCATTGGTTTGCCTTTCCAGTTCAGTGATGCCAGTTCAGTGACGCCTGCGATGACCCCTCCCCAGGTGAAATCGCAGGCAAAAAAGAGGGCCCTACGATAACACAGCGCCCGCCGGGCAACAGCGGAGCAGATACAGGGAGGTGGGATGAGTATTCGTGATTGGCCCGTGGCGGAACGTCCGCGGGAGAAGTTATTGGAAGGCGGCGCAGCTAGCCTGTCCGATGCCGAGTTGTTGGCGATTTTCCTGCGTACGGGGGTTGCCGGCCGAAGTGCGGTGGATCTGGCGCGCCATCTGTTGGCGCAATTCGGTGGCCTGCGCCCGTTACTGGAGGCCAGCCAGACGCTGTTCAGCCAGCATCTGGGGCTGGGGCCGGCGAAGTTCGCCCAACTGCAGGCGGTGCTGGAAATGTCCCGGCGCCACCTGGCTGAGCGCTTGCGGGCTGACTCGGTGCTGGAAAGCCCGCTGGCCGTGCGCGAGTACCTCAAGGCAATGCTGCGCCATGAGCCCCATGAGATCTTCGGTTGCCTGTTCCTGGATTCCAAGCATCGGGTGCTGGGGTTCGAGATCATGTCCCAGGGCACCATCGACGCTGCGATTGTCTATCCGCGACAGGTGGTCAAGCGCGCCTTGGCGTACAACGCGGCAGCGTTGATCCTGTGTCATAACCATCCGTCGGGGAGCGCGGAGCCCAGTGCGGCTGATCGAAAATTGACCAAGCTGCTGCAAAAGGCGCTGGACGTGGTGGATGTGCGGGTGCTGGACCACATCATCGTGGGCGATGGTGACCCGCTGTCGATGGCTGAATACGGTTGGCTGTAATGGCCCTGCTTCTGTAGGAGCGAGCTTGCTCGCGAAAAACCTGAGAGCCCCGCAGGGCATCAGGTTGTCCGCGTCATCGTTGACGATTTTCGCGAGCAAGCTCGCTCCTACAGGTGGGGGCGTGTGCCTTAGGGCTTGAGGCTGACCTTCGAATAGTCCTGGCGCCCGAACGGGCTTACCTGGTACCCCTCGATGTTCTTGCGGGTCAAGGCAAACGCCGTCGGATGCGCCAGTGGCAGCCACAGCGCCTGTTGCTGGATCTGCGCCTGGGCCTGCTGATACAGCTTGCTGCGCACACCTTGCTCGCTGGTGGTCTTGCCTGCACTGATCAACTTATCCAGGGTGGGGTCGCAATAGCGGGCAAAGTTGGTGCCGGACTTCACCGCGGCGCAGGAGAACTGCGGCGTCAGGAAGTTATCCGGGTCGCCGTTGTCCCCGGCCCAGCCCATGAACAGCAAGTCGTGCTCGCCGGCCTTGGCGCGGCGGATCAACTCGCCCCATTCGATCACGCGAATCTCGGCCTGGATGCCAACCTTGGCCAAGTCGGCCTGCAACAACTGGGCGCCGAGGTTCGGGTTGGGGTTCAGCAGGCTGCCGGTCGGGCGGGTCCATATCGTGGTCTTGAAGCCGTCCTTGAGCCCGGCGCGGCCCAGCAGCGCCTTGGCTTTGGCGAGGTCCTGCGGGTAGCCTGGCAACTCTTTGGCATAGCTCCAGGTGTTCGGCGGGTAGACACCGTTGGCCGCTTCGGCGGTGCCTTCGAACACGGCCTTGAGGTAGCTGCCCTTATCAAAGGCCAGGTTAATCGCCTGGCGTACTTCGGGCTTGTCCAGCGGCGGGTGCTGGCTGTTGATGGCGACGAATGCGGTCATGAAGGCGGCGGTTTTTTCCACCTTCAGTGCCGGGTCCTTTTCGGCCTCGCCCACATCCAGGGGCTTGGGTGACAGGGCGATCTGGCATTCATCGCGGTGCAGCTTCTGCAGGCGTACGTTGGCATCCGGGGTGATGGCAAAAATCAGGTTATCCACCGCCGGTTTGCCGGCGAAGTAGTCCGGGTTGGCCTTGTAACGCACCACGGCATCTTTCTGGAAGCGCACGAACACAAACGGGCCGGTGCCGATGGGCTGGCTGTTGAGCTTTTCGGGTGTGCCTGCCTTGAGCAATTTATCGGCATATTCAGCCGGATAGATCGAGGCAAAGCCCATGCTCAGTGCGGGTAGGAAGGTGGAATCGGCATGGTCGAGGGTGAAGCGCACGGTCAGTGGGTCAAGGGCGTCGATTTTCTTGACCAGTGTGGGCAATTGCAGGGATTGGGCGTGAGGAAAGCCGCTCTGGGCGATCTTGTGCCACGGGTTGGCCGGGTCGAGCATGCGCTCGAAGCTGAAGCGTACGTCTTCGGCGGTCAGGGTGCGGCTTGGGCTGAAATAGCTGGTGCGATGGAATTTCACATCGGGGTGCAGTTTGAAGGTGTACGTGAGCCCATCGGGCGACACTTCCCAGCTGTCTGCAAGGCTCGGTACCAACTTGCCACTGGCCGCGTCGAATTCCACCAAACGGTTCATCAGCACGTCGGCCGAGGCGTTGGTGGTGGTCAGTGAGTTGTACTGCACCACATCGAACCCTTCGGGGCTGGCCTCGGTGCATACGCTCAAGTTGGTGGCCGCAACGGCCATCGGCGCAATAAAGAGAGGGGCAAGCAATAGCGGTAGGGCAGCGAGGCGCATATTCGGTTTCCTGTGCAGATCGAAGGCCCATCTGCGAGTGCAGTCTGGAAAAAGCCTACCGTAGAGGTCTGATTGATAAATGACTAGCCCATTTTTGCCTGTGCTTTTGGCCCAAATGCTGTTTTGATGGCGCCTCAGCGTGTTTCGCCGTGCACTTCCCTGTGACCGCAGGCGTTGTAAATCATTCTGTGCGACGAGCGGTCGGCTGTTACAGCGGCCCCTCCTGGCAGCGGTTCAGGCACTTGTGGCCAAGATTATCGCTGCTAAAAATACACAGGTTGTTGTTGCACTGGGGTCTTTCTGGTATAAAGCAGCGCTCTTTTCTAGGGGCCCGGTTCCTTCACTGTAGGTGTAGCCGGTAAGACCCTAAAGAAACGCGGCGCCTGGCGCCAAATGACTGAGAGATTAAGCGGCCAACCCATGCCGGGTTGGGCATGTGGTTTTAGAGGGCTGAGGCATGTCGAGAGTCTGTCAAGTTACCGGTAAGGGTCCGGTGACTGGGAATAACATTTCCCACGCAAATAACAAAACCCGTCGTCGTTTCCTGCCGAACCTGCAGCATCACCGCTTCTGGGTTGAAGAAGAGAAACGTTTTGTTCGCCTGCGTGTATCTGCTAAAGGCATGCGTATTATCGACAAGCGTGGCATCACTGTCGTGCTGGCCGAAATCCGCGCCGCTGGCAAGATCTAAGGAGCTCTATCATGCGTGAATTGATTCGAATGATCTCTAGCGCCGGTACTGGTCACTTCTACACTACCGACAAGAACAAGCGTACTACCCCGGACAAGCTCGAAAAGAAAATGTTCGACCCGCGCGTTCGCAAGCACGTGATCTACAAAGAAGGCAAAATCAAGTAATTGATTTTCCTCCTTGTGAAAAAAAGCCCGTATCTCACGATGCGGGCTTTTTTTTGCCTGATCGTTCCCACGCTCTGCGTGGGAATGCCGTCTCGGACGCTCAGCGTCCCGTTGTCGATCAATCAATGATCAGGCTTTCTCTTCAAACACCACGTAGATCTTGCGGCACGCTTCCAGCACTTCCCAGGTACCGCTGAAACCGGCAGGGATCACAAAGCGGTCGCCGGCCCGCAGGGTCTTGGCATTCCCCTCGGCATCACGCAACACCGACACGCCTTGCACGATCTCGCAGTACTCATGCTCGGTGTAGTTGACCTTCCACTGGCCCACTTCACCTTCCCAGACGCCGGCGTTCATCTGGCCGCATGGGCTGTTGTAGTGGTTGTAGAGTGTCTGCTCGGGATCGCCCTTGAGGATTTTCTCGGTGGCAGGGCGGTAGCGTTCGGGGGCGGTGTTGGCTTGGCTGAAATCGACGATGTCCTGGATGCTCATGTGCATTTCCCGTCTGGCCTGCGGTTGGAGAGCCCAAAGTCTATGTTTATTAAAATGAACATCGCAAGGGCGTTTGCCACCGTTATGTCAAATATATTGAAACATCCCCAGCCGCTGGTTTAGGGTGGCAGCTGCCTTGAGCCGAACAGCAGGCTGGTCGGGCAAGCATTCGTGATGGCGCCGGGATAAACCTCCCAGGCCCTTGTATTCAATAAGAGGAGGACACTCGCATGACCACCCTGACCCGTGCCGACTGGGAACAACGCGCCAAGGCTCTGAAGATCGAAGGCCGCGCCTATATCAATGGCGAATATACCGCCGCCGTTTCTGGTGACACCTTCGAATGCATCAGCCCGGTGGATGGGCGCTTGCTGGCCACTGTCGCCAGCTGTGATGCCAGCGATGCCCAGCGCGCCGTGGAAAATGCGCGTGCCACCTTCAATTCCGGCGTGTGGTCGCGCCTGGCGCCGGCCAAGCGCAAGTCCGTCATGATCCGTTTCGCGGCGCTGCTCAAGGCTAACGCCCAAGAGCTGGCGCTGCTCGAAACCCTGGACATGGGCAAGCCGATCAGCGATTCCCTGAACATCGATGTCCCCGGCGCGGCCCAAGCCCTGAGCTGGAGCGGCGAGGCGATCGACAAGATCTACGACGAAGTCGCCGCCACGCCCCACGATCAACTGGGCCTGGTGACCCGCGAGCCCGTGGGTGTCGTTGGCGCCATCGTGCCGTGGAACTTCCCGCTGATGATGGCCTGCTGGAAACTCGGCCCGGCGCTGTCCACCGGTAACTCTGTCATCCTTAAGCCGTCCGAAAAATCCCCGCTCACCGCCATCCGCATCGCCGCGCTGGCCGTAGAGGCTGGTATTCCAAAAGGCGTGTTCAACGTGCTGCCTGGCTATGGCCACACCGTGGGTAATGCGCTGGCGGTGCACATGGACGTCGATACCCTGGTGTTCACGGGCTCGACCAAGATCGCCAAGCAACTGTTGATCCGCTCCGGCGAATCGAACATGAAGCGTGTCTGGCTGGAAGCCGGTGGCAAGAGCCCGAACATCGTGTTTGCCGATGCGCCGAACCTGCAAGCGGCCGCCGAATCCGCCGCCAGTGCCATTGCCTTCAACCAGGGCGAAGTCTGCACTGCCGGCTCGCGCCTGCTGGTCGAGCGTTCGATCAAAGACACCTTCCTGCCGCTGGTGATCGAGGCCCTCAAGGGCTGGAAGCCAGGCAACCCGCTGGACCCAGCCACCACTGTGGGTGCATTGGTGGATACGCAGCAGATGAACACCGTGCTTTCGTACATTGAAGCTGGCCACGCCGATGGCGCCAAGCTGGTCGCGGGTGGCAAGCGCACCCTGGAAGCGTCTGGCGGCACCTACGTCGAGCCGACGATTTTCGACGGCGTGACCAATGCCATGAAGATCGCCCAGGAAGAGATCTTTGGCCCGGTCCTGTCGGTAATCACCTTCGACAGCGCCGAAGAGGCCATCGCCATCGCCAACGACACCCAATACGGCCTGGCTGCGGCGGTGTGGACGGCGGATATCTCCAAGGCACACCTGACGGCCAAGGCTCTGCGGGCCGGTAGCGTGTGGGTTAACCAGTACGACGGCGGTGACATGACCGCACCGTTCGGTGGTTTCAAGCAGTCGGGTAATGGCCGCGACAAGTCGCTGCATGCATTCGATAAGTACACCGAGCTGAAGGCGACCTGGATCAAGCTCTAAGCAACACTGCTGATCCCCCTGTAGGAGCGAGCTTGCTCGCGAAGAACCTGAAGGCGCCGCGTTTATCCAGCATGAACGCGTCATCGTTAACGTTTTTCGCGAGCAAGCTCGCTCCTACAGTTCGTTCTGCGAACCAATAATCCACAGGAGCGTGGCAATGCGTTGGGCGACTTATTTCGCCGTGCTGGCCTCGGTACTCAGTGTTGGCCTGGCCCTGGGTGTCAGCATGCCGTTGGTATCCCTGCGTCTTGAAGGCTGGGGTTATGGCAGTTTCGCCATTGGCGTGATGGCGGCGATGCCGGCGTTCGGCGTGCTGCTGGGGGCCAAGGTCTCCAGCCGTATGGCGTCCTGGCTCGGCACTGCCAACCTGATGCGCCTGTGCCTGTGGGCCGGTGCGGTGTCCATCGGCTTGCTGGCGATCCTGCCCAGCTACCCGGTGTGGCTGGTGCTCAGGCTGATGATCGGGGTGATCCTGACCATCGTATTCATCCTTGGCGAAAGCTGGATCAACCAACTGGTGGTCGAGCAGTGGCGTGGCCGGCTGGTGGCGCTCTACGGCTGTAGCTATGCCTTGAGCCAGCTGTCGGGGCCGTTGCTGCTAGGCCTGATTGGCACCGACCATGACTACGGCTTTTGGGTCGGCGCGGGCCTTTTGGTGGTGGCGCCGTTGCTGTTGCTGGGACGTACCGGGGCGCCGACAGCGGATTCGTTCAGCGTGACGTTTGGCGACCTGTGGCGCTTTTGCCTGGGCCTGCCGGCGATTGCCTGGGCCGTGGCGTTGTTCGCTGCCTTCGAAGCGATGATTCTGACGTTGTTGCCGGTGTACTGCCTGCAACAGGGTTTTACCGCCGAGATTGCCTTGGCGATGGTCAGCACGGTGGTGGTGGGCGATGCGTTGCTGCAATTGCCCATTGGCGCGCTGGCCGACTACCTGCCACGACGTACCCTGTTCCTGGCCTGTGCGCTGCTGTTGCTGGCGTCGAGCCTCGCGGTGCCGTTATTGATGCACACCTTGCTGATCTGGCCGGTGTGGGTGCTGTTCGGCGCCAGTGCCGGCGGTTTGTTTACCTTGTCGCTGATTTTGATTGGCGAGCGCTACCGCGACGATGCGTTGGTGCGTGCCAACGCTCACGTGGCGCAGTTGTGGGGCATTGGCTGCCTGATCGGGCCGCTGGTGGCGGGGGCGGGCAGCCAGTGGATCAGTGGGCATGCGCTGGCGCTGCTTATGGCGGCGGGGGCGCTGGGGTTGGTGGTGTTGTTACTGCGCCAGGGGGCTTTCGGCGCTACGCAGCCGGCCTGACCTCGAAATGCAACCAATTGTAGGAGCGAGCTTGCTCGCGAAAAACCGGAGGGCGCCGCGTTAAACCAGATGCGCTGCGTTATCGTTGACGTTTTTCGCGAGCAAGCTAGCTCCTACAGGGGTTTTAGAGCATGCGTTCCAGGCCAACGCGAGTGGCGAACCAGGCATTGAACCGCCGCCACCAGCTGCCGGGTTCGCGGGTCAGAGTGTGTATCTGGCCGTTGTCTTCTGTCACCCACACCACCTGGCCGTCCTGCAGTTTGGCCTCATAGCTCAACGCTGGCGCCATCCCTTCCAGCGCCAGGTTGCGCACGTGTTCAGCCAGCTCGGGGCTGTCCACCAGTACGCCGACTTCGGTGTTCCACAGCACTGAGCGCGGGTCGAAATTGAATGAGCCGATAAACGACTTTTCTCGGTCGAAGATCATCGCCTTGCTGTGCAGGCTGGAGTCCGAGCCGCGCAAGCTGCCATGCCGAAACAGGTGCGGGCCGCTGCTTGCGCTGGGGTCGCCGGGTTGCCTGCGCAGCTCATAGAGCTTCACCCCGTGCTCCAGCAACGCTTTGCGATACGGCGCGTAACCACCGTGCACGGCCGGTACGTCGGTGGCTTCGAGGGCGTTGGTCAGCAGGCGCACCGAAACACCCGCATCGGCACGCCCTGTGAGGTAGACCAGCCCGGGTTGGCCCGGCACGAAGTAAGCCGAAATCATGATCAACTCATGGCTGACCCCCGCCAGCTCTGGCGCCAGCTGAGTGGTCAGCAACAGTCGCGGGTCGGGGTCGGCCTTGGCCAGTACCTTGCTCGGTGCGTCCCACAGCGCCTGGTTCCAGGCCCAGATCAACTCGCGGCGCCAGATGTCCATGCGAGGTTGGGTCTGGTAAGTGCGCAGGCGGTTATACAGCGCGTGGTTCTGCTGGCGGGACTGAGCCAGTGAGGCTTCAAGGCGCCCGCGGGCGACCGCGAGGTCGACCTTGGAGGGTTTGTTCGAGACGAAGTCATCGATAGGCTTGCTCAGGGCACTGTTCCAGTACTGGTCGAAGCTGTGACCCAATTGCTCGGCCACCGGCCCGACGCTGAGCATGTCGATATCGGTGAAATTCAGGTTCGGTTCGGCGTCGAAATACTCGTCGCCCAGATTGCGCCCGCCAACGATGGCCACGCTGTTATCGGCCAGCCACAGCTTGTTATGCATGCGCCGGTGTTGCAGTGACAGGTTGAATACACGGCCCATGGCGCGCGTGATGCCGGTGCTACGGCCCAGGTGCAGCGGGTTGAACAGGCGTATCTGCACCTTGGGATGGGCGGCGAGGGTGGCGATGATCTGGTCGAGGCCATCGCTAGTGGTGTCGTCCAGCAGAATGCGTACGCGCACCCCGCGGTCGGCGGCCTTGAGCAGTTCGTCCACAAGCATGCGTGTGCTGATGCCGTCGTGCACGATGTAGTACTGCAAGTCGAGGCTGGTCTGGGCGTTGCGGATCAACTCGGCGCGCGCCATGAAGGCTTCACTGCTGTTGGGCAGCAACCGGAAGCCCGAGCGCCCTTGGTAGGGGGCGGCCTGGGCCTGGATCGAGCGACCGAACGAGGAGTCCTTCGCCGGCAGGGCATCGCTGGGGATGCGCGGTGTATCGACCGTGGCGCAGCCGCCCAGGGCCAGGGCGCCCAGCAGGCAAAACGGTAAAAGCCGTCGAATCATCAAGGAAACTGCTTCCAGGTCAGGGCGGTTGTGGCATATGACGGCAATTACTCGGGAAAGGTCAGTCCGCCGTTTCGGCCAGCATTTTGCGTGCGGCGGCACCCACCTTGCGCACGGCCTCTTCAATCTGCGGCGTTGGCTTGGCAGCGTAGTTCATGCGCAAGCAGTTACGGTACTTGCCGGAGGCGGAGAAGATACTGCCTACCGCCACCTGTACGCCTTGTTCCACCAGCACGCGGTTGAGCTTCAAGGTGTCGAAGCCCTCCGGCAGCTCGATCCATAGCATAAAGCTGCCCTGGGGCCGGCTGGCGCGCGTGCCAGCGGGGAAGTAGCGGCTGACCCAATCAAGCATCAAGTCGCGATTACGTTGGTATTGGGTGCGCATCCTACGTAAATGAGGCTCGAAATGACCGCCTTTGAGGAATTCGGCAATGGCAATCTGCGGCTGTGTAGCCGTAGAACCGGTGCTGATGTATTTCATGTGCAGCACCCGCTCCAGATAGCGTCCCGGTGCGACCCAACCAATGCGCAGGCCGGGCGCCAGCGTCTTGGAGAACGAGCTGCACAGCAGCACGCGGCCGTCTTCATCGAAGGATTTGATGGTGCGCGGGCGTGGGTAGCTGTAGGCCAGTTCGCCATACACATCGTCTTCGATAATCGCCACGTCAAAGCGTTGGGCCAGAGTCAGCAAGGCGCGCTTACGGGCTTCCGGCATGATATAGCCCAAGGGGTTGTTGCAGTTTGGGGTGAGTTGGATAACTTTGATCGGCCACTGTTCCAGCGCCAGTTCCAAGGCCTCCAGGCTGATGCCGGTGAGCGGGTCGGTGGGGATTTCCAGGGCTTTCATGCCCAGGCCCTTGAGGGTCTGCATGGCGCCGTGGAAGCTGGGCGAATCCACCGCGACGATATCGCCGGGCTCACAAATGGCGTGAATGCTGGCGGAGAGGGCTTCGTGGCAACCGGTGGTGATCACGATGTCTTCGGCGCTCAGTTGGCAACCGGAGTCCAATGACAGCCGGGCGATTTGCTCACGCAACTCCATACAGCCAAGGATATTGTCGTAATACAGCCCCGGCAGGTCTTGGCGCCGGCTGACACGGGCGAGGCTACGCAGCAGCGGCTTCAAGGTGGGCGACAATACATCCGGCATACCCCGGCCCATCTGTATCACGTCTTTGCGCGGCACCGCACGAATCAGTTCCAGCACCAGGTCCCACTGGGAGATTTCCACTGGCCGTTGGGCCGGGCGGCCTATCTCGGGGAGTGCCGGCAGTTCACGGCCCACCGGAACAAAATAGCCCGACTTGGGCTTGGGCATCGCCAGGCCGTTGTCTTCGAGCAACCGATACGCCTGCTGCACGGTGCTCAGGCTTACCCCATGTTCCACACTCAAGGCCCGCACCGAGGGCAGTCGATCGCCCGGACGATAGAAGCCCTGTTCAATGCGGGTGCCGAGCAATTCGGCGAGGTTGAGGTAAAGGGTCATGGTGGTCGCTCCCGAGGGACCAGTACAGATAGGGGGAAAATACAGGATTCAGCCCCGCAGAGGCAGTATCTGTATGGATTTAATAAAAGTTGACTGAATCTGTAATGCTTTTGGCCGCCCGCGCATGCTGATCACTCAAGGCAACAGGCCAATGAGGGGCAGTCAAATGAGCGGCATGAGCGATGTACGGCTGGCGTTACGCAGTCAGGAACTGGAAGCAGGGCAGGAGCAGGCGCTCACTGCCCCTGCGCCTGGCCGCTGGAGTCTGTTCTGGCGCCGTCGTCATACGCGCAAGGCCCTGCTGGACCTGAGCCGCGAGCAGTTACGCGACATCGGGTTGACCGCCGAGCAGGCGCGCCATGAGGGTTTGAAACCCTTCTGGCGCGATTGATCAGAGCAGTTCTTTGAGGCGGTGCCAGAGCATTCCCAGGGCCAGCAACGGCGAACGCAGGTGTTTGCCGCCGGGGAACGTGATGTGTGGCACTTGGGCGAACAGATCGAAGCGCCCCTGTTGCTGGCCGCTGATGGCTTCGGCCAACAGCTTACCCGCCAGGTGCGTGGCGTTGAGGCCATGGCCGGCATAGGCCTGGGCGTAATACACGTTGGGTTGATCGGCCAGGCGGCCAATCTGCGGCAGGCGGTTGGCGCCGATGCCGATCATGCCGCCCCATTGGTAGTCGATTTTCACGTCAGCCAATTGGGGGAATACCTGCAGCATCTTCGGCCGCATGTAGGCGCCGATATCCTTGGGGTCTCGACCGGAGTAGTGGCAAGCGCCGCCGAACAACAGGCGACGGTCGGCGGACAGGCGGAAGTAATCCACCGTCACGCGCTGGTCACACACGGCCATGTTCTGCGGTAACAGGCTGGTGGCTTGCGCCTCGCTCAAGGGCTCGGTGGCAATGATGTAGCTGCCGGCGGGCAACACCTTGCCGCTCAGTTGCGGGTTGAGCCCGTTCAGGTAGGCGTTGCAGGCCAGTACCAGGGTCTTGGCGCGCACAGTGCCTTGGGCGGTATGCACCTTGACCTCAGGGCCATAGTCGATGCGGGTCACTTGGGATTGCTCGTACAGCGCCACGCCCAACTGCTGGGCAGCGGCGGCCTCACCCAGTGCCAGGTTCAGCGGGTGCAGGTGGCCGGAACCCATATCGATCATGCCGCCTACATAGCGATCAGAGCCGATTACGGTCCCCATCTCGCTGGCTTGCAGCAGGCGCACTTCGTGGCGGTAACCCAGGCTGTGGAGCTCTTCGGCATCCTCGGCCAGGCCCTGCAGGTCGCGGGGTTTGTTGGCCAGGTCGCAGTAGCCCCAGGTCAGGTCACAGGGGATCTGGAAGCGCTCCACACGCTCGCGAACGATCTCCACGGCTTCCAGGCCCATCAGCTTCATCTGGCGCACGCCGTCGCTGCCGATCACCTGGGTGAACTGATCCAGCCCGTGGCCGACACCGCGAATCAACTGGCCGCCATTGCGCCCGCTGGCGCCCCAACCGATCTTGCGCGCCTCCAGCAACACCACGCGAAAGCCGCGCTCGGCCAATTCCAGGGCGGTGTTGAGCCCGGAGAACCCCCCGCCGATCACACACACATCGGCGTTCACCTGGCCCGTCAGCATCGGGTAATCCGGTTGCGGCACGCTGCTGGCGGCGTAGTAGGAAGCGGTGTGCCGGGCGCTGGCGGTCATGGGGAACCTCCCTGTCTGGAAAATTTGACGCAGGATACAGTGGTCGCACGACGCTGTCTGCGCGGGGCGTTTTGCGTCAGAATCCACGTCTATTCGCCGTTCGGTATGGGTTTCGATGAGTTGCAACAGTCAGAAAATCAGCGCGCTGCGTCGCCAGATTCCTTCGTTCGAGTGCGTCCCCGGTTGCCACGACTGCTGTGGGCCGGTGACCACCTCGCCCGAGGAAATGTCGCGCCTGCCGCGCAAGACCGCCGCCGAGCAAGAGGCGGCGATGGACGAGCTGAACTGCGTGCACCTGGGCCCCAAGGGTTGCACGGTGTATGACGAGCGGCCGCTGATCTGTCGCCTGTTCGGCACCACCAAGACCTTGCCGTGCCCCAATGGCCGGCGGCCGGTGGAGCTGATTCATCCGCGGGTTGAAAAGCAGATTCATGAGTACATGGCGAGTACCCGGCAGGTGTTGGTCTAGCGGATGTACTCGGTTAAAACTGTGGGAGCTGGCTTGCCTGCGATAGCGGTGGGTCAGCTAACGTCTATGCCTCTGAACCGACGCTATCGCAGGCAAGCCAGCTCCCACAGTTGACCGTGTTGTGTCAGTGGGTCAGTCAGGGATCGGCAGGTTCAGGCTCTCTTTCACCTCTTCCATCACGATATAGCTCTTGGATTCGCGCACATGGGGGAGTTTGAGCAGGATATCGCCCAGCAATTTGCGGTACGAAGCCATCTCCGAGATCCGTGCTTTCACCAGGTAGTCGAAATCACCCGACACCAGGTGGCATTCCAGCACATGGGGCAGTTTCAGCACGGCCCGGCGAAATTCTTCAAAGGTGTCACCCGACTTGTAATCCAGGCTGATCTCGACAAATACCAGCAAACTTCCCTTCAAATGCTGGGGATTGAGCCGTGCGTTGTAACCCATGATGATCCCTTCGCGCTCCAGGCGCCGCACTCGCTCGGTGCAGGGCGTGGTGGACAGCCCGACCTTTTCCCCCAGCTCCGTGAACGAGATGCGCCCGTCGGTTTGCAGGATGCGCAGGATATTGCGGTCGATCTTGTCCAGCTCCCGCTTGGTCTGGGTGTTGGTACGCATAGGGGATACGCCTCTGTCAAAAGGGTTTTTGCCAAGAATTGTCGCCAAATATAGGCATTTATATAGTGAAATGCACTGCCGATTGTTTTTTACACTGCGCCCATCATTGCTCGAATAACACACGTCAGCGGCCAAGCCCGCGATGAGGATATAAAAATGCGCGTTCTGGTCTTGGGTAGCGGCGTCATTGGGGTGACCAGTGCCTACTATTTGGCGCGGGCCGGCTTCGACGTTGTGGTGGTTGATCGTCAGCCTGCCGCTGCCATGGAAACCAGTTTCGCCAACGCCGGTCAGGTGTCCCCTGGCTACGCCTCGCCATGGGCCGCGCCAGGTGTGCCACTCAAGGCCATCAAATGGCTGCTTCAGCGCCACGCGCCGCTGGCGATCAAGGCCACTGCCGATATCGACCAATACCTGTGGATGGCGCAGATGCTGCGCAACTGCACGGCCAGCCGCTATGCGGTGAACAAGGAGCGCATGGTGCGCCTGTCCGAATACAGCCGCGACTGCCTCGACGAATTGCGCGCCGAGACCGGCATTGCCTACGAAGGCCGCAGCCTCGGGACTACCCAACTGTTCCGCACCCAGGCCCAGCTCGATGGCGCCGCCAAGGACATCGCCGTGCTGAAAGAGTCCGGCGTGCCGTTCGAATTACTCGACCGCGCCGGCATTGCCCGGGTTGAACCGGCCCTGGCCAGCGTCACGAATATCCTCGCCGGTGCCCTGCGCCTGCCCAACGACCAGACGGGCGATTGCCAGATGTTCACCACGCGCCTGGCCGAAATGTGCAAACAATTGGGCGTGGAATTCCGCTTCGAACAAGACATCCAGCGCCTGGACTACGCAGGCGACCGTATCAACGGTGTGCTGATCGACGGCAAGCTGGAAACCGCCGACCGCTATGTACTGGCCCTCGGCAGTTACTCGCCCAAGCTGCTCAAGCCATTGGGGATCAAGGCGCCGGTGTACCCGCTCAAAGGTTATTCGCTGACTGTGCCGATCACTAACCCGGCAATGGCGCCGACCTCGACCATTCTTGATGAGACCTACAAAGTCGCGATCACCCGTTTCGACAACCGCATTCGCGTCGGTGGCATGGCTGAAATAGCCGGTTTTGACCTGTCGCTGAACCCGCGGCGACGTGAAACCCTGGAGATGATCGTCAACGACCTTTATCCTCAGGGCGGCGATCTTGCCCAAGCCAGTTTCTGGACCGGCCTGCGGCCCACCACCCCAGACGGCACACCGATTGTGGGGGCCACGCCGTTCAAGAACCTGTTCCTGAACACAGGCCACGGTACCCTCGGTTGGACCATGGCCTGTGGTTCCGGTCGCTTGCTGGCCGACCTGATGGCGAAAAAAACGCCGCAGATCAGCGCCGCAGGTCTCGATATTTCCCGTTATGGCAACCACCAGGAGTCCGCACAACATGTCAATCCAGCGCCAGCTCACCAATGAGCGCATGAGCCAGATCGTTGTCCACAGCGGTACCGTGTACCTGGCAGGGCAGGTCGGCGACGACATGAGCGCCGGGATTGAGCAGCAGACCCGTGAAACCCTGGTCAATATCGAGCGCTTGCTGGACTTGGCCGGTACCGACAAGTCCAGGTTGCTGTCGGTGACGATCTACCTGAAAGACATCGACGCCGACTTCGCCGGCATGAACGCGGTGTGGGACAAGTGGCTGCCTAAAGGCGTCGCCCCGGCCCGCGCCACGGTGCAAGCCAAGCTGTGCGAGCCCGAAATTCTGGTAGAGCTGTCTGTCGTGGCTGCGCTGCCTTAACAACCATCCCTCTCCCGGTGCCGACGTTGTTGGTCGGCACCGGTTTTTTATTGACTTTGCTGCCTAGAAGCCTGCCGCCATGCGTCCAGCCCGTGCCCTGATCGACCTCCAAGCCCTGCGCCATAACTACCAATTGGCCCGAGAAGTCACCGGGGCCAAGGCCCTTGCCGTGATCAAGGCCGATGCCTACGGCCATGGTGCGGTGCCTGTGGCCCAGGCACTGGAGGCGCAAGCCGACGGGTTTGCTGTGGCGTGCATCGAGGAAGCGCTGGAACTGCGCGCCGCCGGCATTCGTGCGCCGGTGTTGCTGCTGGAAGGTTTTTTCGAAGCCGACGAGTTGCCGCTGATCATCGAGCAGGATTTGTGGTGCGTGGTGCATTCTTTGTGGCAGTTGGAAGCCATCGAGCAAGCTCGTTTGAGCAAGCCGCTGACAGTGTGGCTGAAGCTGGACTCGGGCATGCACCGTGTGGGCCTGCACCCCAAGGATTACCAGGAGGCGTATCAGCGCCTGCTGGCCAGCGGCAAAGTGGCGAAGATCGTGTTGATGAGCCATTTTGCCCGCGCCGATGAGCTCGATTGCGTCAGCAGCAACGAACAGGTAACGGTGTTTGAGGCGGCGCGCCAGGGGTTGGCGGCTGAGGTCAGCCTGCGCAACTCACCATCTGTATTGGGCTGGCCGAGCGTGTCCAGCGATTGGGTGCGCCCCGGTATCATGCTTTACGGCGCAACGCCCTTTGGCGAAGACCAGGCCATTGCGGCGCGCTTGCAGCCGGTGATGACCCTGGAGTCCAAAGTGATCTGCGTGCGTGAATTGCCGGCCGGTGAGCCGGTGGGCTATGGCGCCAGGTTCGTCACGCCCAAGCCGATGCGCATCGGCGTGGTTGCCATGGGCTATGCCGACGGTTACCCGCGCCATGCGCCCACCGGCACACCGGTGCTGGTCGCTGGCCAGCGCAGCCGGCTGCTGGGGCGCGTTTCCATGGACATGCTGTGTGTCGACCTCACCGACTTGCCCCAGGCGGGCCTTGGTTCCACTGTGGAGCTGTGGGGCAAGCACATCCTCGCCAGTGATGTTGCTGTGGCCGCCGAGACCATTCCCTATCAGATTTTCTGCAATCTGCGCCGAGTGCCAAGGCTCTATAGCGGCGCTTAGCCGCCGGCAACGAACCGAGCAGGCCGGGATTTAGGCCCAAGTGTTGTAAATACTGAACGCTGTCGCCATGATAACGCTCAATTACAACAAAGCCTGAATCCTAGGAGGCTCCTGCATTGGACGTCGGCGAACGACTGCAATCCATCCGTAAACTCAAAGGTCTTTCCCAGCGTGAGCTCGCCAAGCGTGCGGGCGTCACCAACAGCACCATTTCGATGATCGAGAAAAACAGCGTCAGCCCCTCGATCAGCTCCCTGCGTAAGGTGTTGGGCGGTATCCCCATGTCCATGGTCGAGTTCTTCTCCGAAGAAGTCCTCCAGGAAATACCGACGCAGATCGTCTATAAAGCCAATGAGCTGATCGACATCTCTGACGGTGCTGTCACCATGAAACTGGTGGGCCGGGCGCGCCCAAGCCGGGCCATCGCATTTCTCAATGAAATCTACCCTCCGGGTGCCGACACGGGCGAAGAAATGCTCACTCATGAAGGCGAGGAAACCGGGATTCTCGTGGAAGGGCGCCTGGAATTGGTGGTCGGCCTTGAAACTTTTGTGCTCGAAGCGGGCGATAGCTACTACTTTGAAAGCACCAGGCCTCATCGTTTTCGCAATCCGTTCGACGTGCCGGCGCGACTAATCAGCGCAGCCACACCCGCGAACTTTTAAGAATAGAGGCGCCCTGCCAGCGTTGCAGAGGTTCCCGCAGCTGTACACCGCGAGGCCTAATCTCCCTTTATTTAATAGGGTTGTTTCGGCCAGGCGGGCTAACCGTTATACTTTCGCCGCCTGCGAAACCGTGGCCGCAGGCGTGAATAGCCACCATTGAGGGTGAACGCGTGAACCTAATTATGAAAATGCTGGCTGCACCAGCAACCGTACTGGCCCTATGGGCTGTCAGCGCTCAAGCTGCGACCAATGATGACATTGCCAAGCGCCTGGAGCCTGTAGGCCAGGTTTGCGTCCAGGGCCAGGAATGCAAGGGCATGGAAGTTGCCGTGGCAGCCGGCGGCGGCGGCGCGAAAACCCCCGATGAGATTATCGCCAAGCACTGTAACGCGTGCCACGGCAGCGGCCTTTTGGGTGCGCCAAAAATTGGCGACACCGCCGCATGGAAAGAACGCGCCGACCATCAAGGTGGCCTCGATGGCATCCTGGCCAAGGCCATCACCGGTATCAACGCCATGCCACCCAAAGGCACCTGCGCTGATTGCTCGGACGACGACCTCAAGGGTGCGATCAAGAAGATGTCCGGGCTGTAATCGGTCGATCTTCGTCAAAAATGCCGCTTACGAGCGGCTTTTTTGTGCCCGAGATTCAGTATTCAGGCTGTTCATTGCAGCAAAGACCCGGCAAGCTCGGTCCAACCCCTAATTCATGGAATGTTCGGGAGCAGTCGGATGGTGCAGTTGTGTTCAATCGAGCAAGCAGTTGACGACGTACTGGAGCGCCTGCCGGCGCATATCCACATGGGCATGCCGCTGGGGCTGGGCAAGCCCAACCTGTTCGTCAACGCGCTGTACCGGCGCATCGCACAGTTGCCCGAACGGGCGCTGACGCTTTATACCGCGCTGAGCCTGGGTCGGCCTACGCAGGGTGATGGTCTTCAAAAGCGCTTTCTCGAACCCTTCATCGAACGCGTGTTTGGCGACTACCCCGAGCTGGATTTCCTCGCGGACCTGCACAAGGGCAGCCTGCCGAAGAATATCCGTGTGCAGCAATTCTTCATGCAGCCGGGCAGCCTGCTTCACAGCGCAGCGGCGCAGCAGGATTACGTCAGCAGCAACTACAGCCATGCGGCCCGCGACATCAATGCCGCCGGCCTGAACCTGGTGGCGCAATTGGTTGCCAGTAGCAGCGAGCATCCCGACCGCCTGAGCCTGAGCTGCAACCCGGATATCACCCTCGATCTGCTGCCCATGATCGCCAAGCGGCGCGCGGCCGGGGAGACCATCCTGGTCGTCGGCCAGGTCCATAGCGATTTGCCCTACATGCCTGGCGATGCCGAGTTGGGCATGGATGAGTTCGACTACCTGCTGGATGAAAAAGACAGCACCACGTTGTTCTCCACCCCGAATATGCCGGTGGGCTTTCAGGACCATTTTATCGGCCTGCATGCCAGCACCCTGGTGCGTGACGGCGGTACGTTGCAGATCGGCATCGGCTCCATGGGCGATGCCCTGACGGCTGCCTTGCTGGCGCGCCAGGCCGACAACGAAGCCTATCGCCTGTTGCTCACCGACTTGGATGTGTACCAGTGGGCGCCGTTGATCAGCCGCGAAGGCGGCGTCGAGCCGTTTGCCCGTGGCCTTTATGGTTGCAGCGAGATGTTCGTCAACGGCCTGCTGGTACTGGCCGATGCCGGGATCGTGCGGCGCAAGGTCTACCCGGATGTGGCGACCCAGACGCAGGCCAACGCGGGCACCCTGGACGACGCCGCGCAACCCGATGGCGTGTCGATCCATGGCGGTTTCTTCCTGGGGCCGCGCAGTTTTTACCAGCGCCTGCAGGAAATGACCCACGCCAAGCGCCAGGCATTCAACATGACCCGCATCAGCTACATCAACGAGCTGTACGGCCAGGAAGAACTCAAGCGCTTGCAGCGCCTGGATGCGCGGTTTATCAACAGCGCCATCATGGTCACCTTGCTCGGCGCGGGCGTGGCCGATCAGTTGGAAGACGGTCGCGTGCTCAGCGGTGTGGGTGGGCAATACAATTTCGTAGCCCAGGGGCATGCACTGGAAGGCGCACGCTCAATCCTGATTTTGCGCAGCTGGCGTGAGTCGGCTGGGGAGGTCAGTTCCAATATCGTCTGGGAGTATGGCCACTGCACCATTCCCCGGCACCTGCGCGATATCGTCATTACCGAATACGGCATTGCCGACTTGCGTGGTCAAACGGATGCCAAGGTGATCGAGGCGTTGCTGAACATCACTGACTCAAGGTTCCAGCACGACTTGATTGAGCAGGCGCAAAAGGCCGGCAAATTGCCCAAGGATTTTCAGCTGGATCCGCGTTTCGCCGACAACACGCCAGAGCGGCTTCAGGCGATTCAGGCCAGGCATGGTCGCCTGTTCCCGGAATACCCCCTGGGCAGCGACTTCACGGACGAAGAGCGGGATTTGCTACGAGCGCTGAACTGGCTCAAGAGCAAATTCAAGCTCACGGAGATTCTGGAGTTGGGCAAGGCGGCACTCGACGCGCCGGAGCCGGAGGCATTTGCCAAGCATTTGCAGCGCATGCGCTTGGATAAGCCGGAGGGCATCAAGGAAGACCTGTATCAACGCTTGCTGCTTGCCGGCCTGCAGGCCACCGCGGATTAAAACCCAGCGCACAACCAAGTGTGGGAGCGGGCTTGCTCGCGAAGGCGGTGGGTCAGTGATGGATGTATCAACTGACACTGCGCATTCGCGAGCAAGCCCGCTCCCACATGTTTACCCATGTTCAGGCAGACGTTATTCGATAAAGGTCACGACACCACCGGCCAGCGACTTCACCCGCGCCAGCGACTCAACCCGATAACCCTGCGCATCCAGTTCTGCACGCCCACCCTGGAACGACTTCTCGATCACAATGCCCAAGCCGGCTACGGTCGCGCCGGCCTGCTTGATGATCGAGATCAGCGCCTGGGACGCCTTACCGTTGGCCAAAAAGTCATCGATCACCAGCACGCGGTCGCTGCTGGTCAGGTGGCGCGGAGAGATCGCCACGGTGCTTTCGGTTTTCTTGGTGAAGGAATACACCGTGGCCGACAACAGGTTTTCCGTGAGGGTCAACGACTGCTGCTTGCGCGCAAAGATCACCGGCACACCCAGGTTCAGCCCGGTCATGATGGCCGGGGCAATGCCCGAAGCTTCGATGGTGACGATCTTGGTGATGCCCGAATCTTTGAACAGTGCGGCGAACTCGTCGCCGATCAGTTTCATCAGTGCCGGGTCGATCTGGTGGTTCAAAAAGGCGTCAACCTTGAGGACCTGATCGGAAAGCACGATGCCTTCTTCGCGAATTTTCTTGTGCAGTGCTTCCACGGAAAGCTTCCTCTAATGGCGCGTTGTGCGCCGAAAGTAGATTAAAAAGTAGTCGATTCTAGCGCTTTAACATCGCGCGTATATCCGCCAACGCGGTGTTGCCGCGAACGGCCTTCACCTCGGTGGGGGTGTCGTCATTGCCTTCCCAGGCCAGGTCATCTGGCGGCAGTTCATCCAGGAACCGGCTGGGGGCACAATCTATGATTTCACCGTATTGCTTGCGCTTGGCGGCAAAGGTGAAGGCCAGGGTCTGACGTGCGCGGGTAATGCCCACGTAGGCCAGGCGGCGTTCTTCCTCGATGGTGTCGGCTTCGATGCTGGAGCGGTGCGGGAGGATTTCCTCTTCCATGCCCATGATGAACACGTAGGGAAATTCCAGTCCCTTGGACGCATGCAAGGTCATCATCTGCACGCCTTCAGCGCCGTCTTCCTCTTCTTGCTGGCGCTCGAGCATGTCGCGCAACACCAGCTTGCCGATGGCGTCCTCGACGGTCATCTCGCCGTCTTCGTCTTTTTCCAGGGTGTTCTTCAGCGCTTCAATCAGGAACCAGACGTTGCCCATGCGGTAATCCGCGGCCTTGTCGCTGGAACTGTTGGTGCGCAGCCAGTTTTCATAGTCGATGTCCATGACCATGCTGCGCAAGGCGCTGATTGGGTCTTCGCCGGCGCACTGCTCGCGCACCTTGTCCATGAAGCGCTTGAAGCGTGACAGGCGATCGGTGAAGCGCGTGTCCAGGTGTTCGCCCAGGCCGATTTCGTCGGTGGCAGCGTACATCGAGATCTTGCGTTCGGTGGCGTAGTTACCGAGCTTTTCCAGGGTGGTGGAGCCGATTTCCCGGCGTGGCACGTTGATAACGCGCAGGAAGGCGTTGTCGTCGTCCGGGTTCACGATCAGTCGGAAGTAGGCCATCAGGTCTTTGACTTCCTGGCGTCCGAAAAAGCTGTTGCCGCCCGACAGGCGATACGGCACTTGGTGATGCTGCAATTTCAGCTCGATCAGCTTGGCCTGGTAGTTGCCGCGATACAGGATCGCAAAGTCGCTGTAGGGCCGGTCGGTGCGCAAGTGCAGGCTGAGGATTTCCACGGCGACGCGCTCGGCTTCGGCGTCTTCGTTGCGGCAGCGGATCACACGGATCTCGTCGCCATGGCCCATCTCGCTCCACAGTTGTTTTTCAAACTCGTGGGGGTTGTTGGAGATCAGCACGTTGGCGCAACGCAGGATGCGGCTGGTGGAGCGGTAGTTCTGCTCCAGCATCACCACTTTCAAGGAGGGGTAGTCTTCCTTGAGCAGCATCAGGTTTTCCGGGCGGGCGCCGCGCCAGGCGTAGATCGACTGGTCGTCGTCGCCCACTACGGTGAACTGGTTGCGCGTGCCGATCAGCAACTTCACCAGCAGGTATTGGCTGGCGTTGGTGTCCTGGTATTCGTCCACCAGCAGGTAGCGAACCTTGTTTTGCCACTTCTCCAGGATGTCCTTGTGCTCCTGGAACAGCTTGACCGGCAGCAGGATCAGGTCGTCGAAGTCCACGGCGTTGAACGCCTTGAGCGTGCGCTGGTAGTGGGTGTAGACGATGGCGGCGGTCTGCTCCTTGGGGTTGCGGGCAGCTTCCAGGGCTTCGGCGGGCAGGATCAGGTCGTTTTTCCAGGCGCCGATCATGTTCTTGATCTCGTCGACGCCGTCGTCGCCCGCGTATTCCTTTTGCATGATGTCGGTCATCAGGGCTTTGACGTCGGTCTCGTCGAAGATCGAGAAGCCCGGCTTGTAGCCCAGCCGCACATGCTCCTTGCGGATGATGTTCAGGCCCAGGTTGTGGAAGGTACACACGGTAAGGCCACGGCCTTCGCCACCCTTGAGCAGGGTGCCGACCCGCTCTTTCATTTCCCGCGCCGCCTTGTTGGTGAAAGTCATGGCGACGATGTACTGGGCGCGGATGCCGCAGTTCTGGATCAAGTGCGCGATCTTGCGCGTGATCACGCTGGTCTTGCCGGAGCCTGCACCGGCGAGCACCAATAGAGGGCCGCCGACGTAGTTCACGGCTTCTTGCTGCCGGGGATTGAGTCGGGACATACGGAATTTTAGGGGTCGTTGTTCAAAAGGGCGGGCATTTTAACAGGCTGGAAAGATTCTGCTGCCATAGAACGACGGTGTGACGTACCACTCGATCTAAATTTGCCGGTTTTGCTACTTTGCCGCAGGATGTGGAGGAATATCCGAGACTATTATTTACAGTCTGCGTATTTGATAACACCTATCATTTGTCATCCTTTGTCATTGTCAGGCCGCACGTCATAATGGCACCGCTAATGAAATTTTGCAGAGTCTAGGGAGTTAGCGTGTCTACGCCTGTCGAACCCTTGCGTTTGCTGCTGCTGGCCGATGAGCCCGAGTGGGCAGCGTTGTTGCGCGAGTGCCTGGCGCCGATGGGCGAAGGGGCTGTGCTGATCAGTGCGCCCAACTGGGACTCGGTAAGCCGCCTGTTCGATGACGACCAGGGTGCTGTGTTATTGACCACGCCCAGCCTGCAGCCCGGCCCCGGCCGGTGCAGCCTGCCGTGTGTATTGCTGCTGGAGCAGGAGCCACTGGTGTCGCCGCTGGGTGTCAGCGATTGGTTGGTGCTGGAGGCATTGGACGCCGACACATTGCGCCGCTGCCTGCGCCATGTGCGCGAGCGCGGCGTGCTGGAGAATACCTTGCAGCGCCTGGCCGAGCAGGACCCGCTCACCGGTATTGCCAACCGTCAGGGCTTCCAGACCTTGCTGGCCGCGCGCTTGGCGGACAACGACGGCCGCGGCCTGGCCCTCGGTCACCTGGACCTGGACAACTTTCGTCACGCCAACGATGCCCTCGGCCATCAGGCGGGCGACCGTTTGATCCTGCAAGTGGTATCGCGGCTCAAGAGCCAGCTCGAAGCCGGGGACCAACTGGCGCGCCTGGGCAGCGATGAGTTTGCCTTGTTGATCGATACCCGCCGGGCGCCCCAGCGCGCCGAGTGGATGGCTGAGCGCATCACCGAAGTGATGGCCGAGCCCTACTGGGTGGATGGCGAAAGCCTGTTGATCGGTTGCAGCCTGGGCATGGCTCATGCACGCGCCCGCGCCGGTGCCGACCCGTTGATGTGGCACGCCCATATCGCCATGCAGCAGGCCAAAAGTACCCAGGGTTGCACCTTCCATATCTTCAATGAACGCATCAACCGCAACGCCCGCAGCCTGGCCGACCTGGAAAGTGAACTGCGCCGGGCCTTGCGCCGCGATGAGTTGGAGTTGCATTACCAGCCGCGCCTGGACCTGGACGACGGCCATATCGTTGGCCTCGAAGCCCTGGTGCGCTGGCGCCACGGTGAGCGCGGCTTGTTGCCGCCCAGCGAATTCGTGCCGCTGGCCGAACAGAGTGGCCTGATCGTGCCATTGGGCTACTGGGTGATCTCCCGAGCCCTGCGCGACATGCAAGACCTGCGCGAACGCGGCCTGCCGCCACTGCACATGGCGGTCAACCTGTCGTTTCGCCAGTTCCAGGACAGTCAGTTGCTGTCTACCCTCAGCCGCCTGATTGCCGAGCGCGGCGTGGAAGCGCAATGGCTGGAGTTCGAATTGACCGAAACCGCCGTGATGCGCCGCAGCGACCTGGTCAAGCAGACCATGGACGCCCTTGGCCGGCTGGGTGTGCGGTTTTCCCTGGATGATTTTGGCACCGGTTTTTCGTCGTTTGTGCACCTCAACAGCCTGCCGATTGCCTTGTTGAAGATCGACAAGAGTTTTGTCGGCGGCATGGAAGAGCGCGAAGAAAACCGCAAGCTGGTGCACGCCATGATCAACCTGGCCCACAACCTCAACCTGGAAGTGGTCGCCGAAGGCGTGGAAACCCCTGAACAGCTTGAGCTTTTGCGCTTGTTTGGGTGCGACCAGGTCCAGGGTTACCTGATCAGCAAGCCGTTGCCGTTGCCGGAGTTGGTGGAATACCTGATGTTTGGGCAAAGCCAGCAGGCGCTGTTGGGTTGAGCTTTGTAAACCCGGTCAAGTGTGGGAGCTGGCTTGCCTGCGATAGCGGTGTGCCGGGCTAATAATTTTTAACTGAGCGACCGTCATCGCAGGCAAGCCAGCTCCCACATGGGCCGCGTGCACTCGCTAGTCAGGCAGGGCCGCTCGGAGTCCGACATCAGCATCCGGCTCCTGCCGAATCATCCGCTTCATCTTCGCCTCAAATGCCCAGGTCAGGCTCACCGCCGCGCACGCCAGGCCCAGTGCCAGTCCCCACCAGACGCCTGTTGGCCCCCAGCCCAGGGTGAACGCCATCAACCAGGCCGACGGTGCGCCAATCAGCCAATAGCAACCCAGCCCCACCAGGAAGGTGGTCTTGGCGTCCTTCAAGCCACGGATACACCCCATGGCGATGGTCTGCACACCGTCGAACAATTCAAACCAGGCGGCGACGGCCAGCAGGCTCACCGCCAGGACGATGACGTCATGGAACGCCGGGTCGTCATGGTCTAGGAACAATCCTATTAGTGGGTCGGAAAACAGCCACAGTACCGCCGCAAACCCCAGCATCACCATGGCCCCGAATCCTATGCCGACCCGCCCGGCCAGGCGTGCCTGCAGCAACTGCCCGGCGCCGTAATGCTGGCCGATGCGCATGGTCACCGCGTAGGACATCCCCGCCGGCACCATGAAGGCCACCGAGACAATCTGCAGGGCGATCTGGTGCGCCGCCAACTGCGTGCTGCCCATGGTGCCCATGCACAACGCCGCAAAGGCAAACAGCCCGACCTCTACCGCATAGGTGCCGCCAATCGGCAGGCCCAGGCGCCACAGCTCGCGCAGGTAGTGGGTATTCAGGCGCAGCAGGCCGGTGCCCAGCGGGTAGGCGGCGTAGGCGCGGTTGCTGCGGATGTACCACATCAATGCCAACGCCATGCCATTGGCGACGATGGCGGTCACCAGGCCGATGCCCATCAGGCCCAGTTTCGGTAGGCCGAACATGCCTTCGATCAACGCATGGTTGAGCAGGTAGTTGACCACGGTACCGCACAGGCTGATCACCATCACCGGAGTGGCCTTGCCGATGGCGCTGGTAAAGCCGCGCAGGGCCATGAAGCTCAGGTAGCCGGGCAGGGCAAAGGGCAGGATCGTCAGGAATTGCCCGGCTGCTTGCACGTTGGTTTCGGTCTGGCCGAACATCAGCAGTACCGGCTTCAAGTTCCATAACAGCAACGCCGCCGCCAGCGCCATCAACCACGCCAGCCACAGCCCGGCCTGGGTCAGGCGGGTGGCGCCGTCGATATCGCCCGCGCCATGGCGAATGGCGACCAAGGTGCCCACGGCTGCGATCACGCCGATGCAGAAAATCGCCACGAACGAATAGCTCGCCGCGCCCAGGCCGCCGCCCGCCAAGGCCTCGGGGCTCAGGCGCGCCATCATCAGGGTGTCGGTCAGCACCATCAGCATGTGCGCCAACTGTGAGGCAATCAACGGCCCCGATAGCCGCAGAATGGCCCAGAGTTCGGTACGTGCCGGATGTTGCATGATCATCACACTCGAATGGTCAGGAAGGTGGGGAAGGGTTGATTCTCGGCGCATTCAGCGCATTGCACAAAAGGATAAAAGCGATCATTGGCATGATTAAAACTCATGCATGAGTGATTCTGGTAGGGTTTCCAGATTGCGCAGTCGGAGCTTTCAGCATGTCTCGTCGTCTTCCTCCTCTTTATGCCTTGCGGGCATTTGAAGCCGCCTCCCGCCACCACTCGTTTACCCGCGCGGCTGAGGAATTGTCGATTACCCAAAGTGCGATCAGCCGGCATATCCGTACGCTCGAAGATTATTTCGCCTGCCGATTGTTCCAGCGCAGCGGTCGCACATTGCAGCTCACGGAAGCGGCGCGTTTGTTGCTGCCTGGCGTACGGGAAGGCTTCGCTGCCCTGGAGCGTGCTTGCCATACCTTGAATGCCGAAGATGACATCCTGCGTATGAAGGCGCCGTCCACCTTGACCATGCGCTGGCTGCTGGCGCGGTTGAGTCGCTTCCGCGCATTGCAGCCAGGCAATGAGGTGCAACTCACCAGTGCGTGGATGAGCATCGATGAAGTGGACTTCAATCAAGAACCGTTCGACTGTGCGGTGTTGCTCAGCAACGGGCACTTTCCGGCGGACTGGGAGGCCAGTTATCTGTTTGCGGAAATGCTGATCCCTGTGGGAGCCCCCAATCTGTTGGACGACGGTCCCTGGGACGTGACGCGGCTGGCAACCGCCGAACTGCTGCACCCGACCCCGGACCGCCGCGACTGGCGTTACTGGCTGCAGCGCATGGGGCTGTCGTCTCACGTTTCACTCAAGGGTGGGCAGGTGTTCGACACGCTCGAGCTGGGCATGATCGCCGCCGCCCGAGGCTATGGCGTGTCCATGGGTGACTTGCTGATGGTGGCCGAAGACGTGGCACAGGGACGCTTGAGCCTGCCGTGGCCTACGGCGGTCGCCAGTGGGGAAAGCTACTACCTGGTGTGGCCGAAAACCCGCCCGGGTGGCGAACGTTTGCGACGGCTGGCGGAATTTCTTCAGGGTGAAGTCAAGGCGATGGAATTGCCCCAAGTCGAACGCCTCGATTAACGGGGGCGGGCCGTTGGTGCAATCGTTTGCGGGATACCCCTGTGTTTCGCTCAAGTATTGCTAAATGCCGCCGAAGAAAGATGTTGGAACCATCGTGCACTACCGTTTCCCACTCGATAATTTGCCGAGCAGCGCTATGAGATCAGGATGATCCTGGCCTCGGCCAGGAGCTGTCATGTCTCAACCCCGTGCCCGGATTGCCTCCCAGTTAGGCCTTGCACTCGCCGTGATTCTGGCTGTCGTGATCAGCGGCAGTACGGTCTTTGCCCTGCGTACCCTCGACTCCGCCAACCTCGCCACCCGCGAGGAACACCTGGCCAGCGAGGCGCGTCTGCTCGCCGACCAACTCAACACCTTCCACAGCACCTTGCGCGAAAGCACCCAGCGTTTGAGCGGGCTGTTTGAAAAGCGCTTCGGCGCCGGCTTGAGTGTGCGTGCGGACCAGCCCGTGGCCGTGGCCGGCGTGCAGACGCCAAGCCTCTACCTGGGCAACGAGGTGCTGAACAACAACTTCGAAGAGGTGGATGAGTTCAAGCAGATGTCCGGCGGCGTGGCCACGGTATTCGTGCGCAGCGGCGACGACTTTATCCGCGTCAGCACCTCCCTGACCAAGCAGGATGGCAATCGCGCCATTGGCACCGTGCTCGACCGTCAGGGCGCGGCCTACCAGCGCGTTGTGAGCGGCCAGACCTACATCGGCCGTGCCGTGTTGTTCGACCGCTCCTACATGACCCAATACAGCCCCGTACGTGACAGCAGTGGGCAGGTCATCGCCGTGCTGTTCATCGGTTTCGATTACACCGATGCCCAGAACGCCCAGTTTGAAAACCTCAAGCGCTTCCGCATCGGCCAGACCGGCTCCCTCGCGCTGCTGGATGAGCAAAAGCACTGGCTGGTGCCGCCGGCTGGCGTGCAAGCGCCGGATCAGGCGATTGCGGTGATGCTCGACCTGGCGAAAAAACCGGGTGCAGGCCGCTTCTGGAGCGACAAGAACGAAGATTTCTATAGCGTCTCGGTGCCGTTCGAAGGCGGCCCTTGGGCGGTGGTAGCGAGCATGCCCAAGGCTGAGATTCGCGCAGTGACCTGGGAAGTCGGCATCCGCCTGGTGATCGGCAGCGTGCTGGCGATGTTGCTGGCAGTGGGCGCCACGGTGTGGCTGTTGCGCAGCAAGCTGGCGCCATTGAGCGAACTAGTGCGCCAGGCCCAGGCCCTGGGCGCGGGCGATTTGAGTGCGCGCCTCAACGTGTCCAGCCATGATGAGATCGGCCAGTTGGCGCGCAGTTTCAACCAGATGGGTGAAGCGCTGTCGACCATGGTGTCGCATATCCGTACCGCCGCTGAACAGGTCAACAGCCGCGCACAGGTGCTGTCGGGCTTGTCCGGTGGGGCCTATGAAGGCATGGAGCAGCAGTCCGGCGAGATCACCAGCATGGCCGGCGCGGTGGAAGAGTTCAGCGCTACCTCGCTGAACATTGCCGACAACATGGGCAACACCGAGCGCCTGGCTCAAGAGAATGCTCAACAAACTCGTATCGGCCGCACCTCGATGCAAGAAGCGTCATCGTCCCTGGAACATATCGCCACTGCGCTGAACAGCACCGCGGCAGTGATCAACACCCTGGGCCAGCGCTCCCAGGAAATCGGGGGGATCGTCGGTGTGATTACCGCCATCGCCGAACAGACCAACCTGCTGGCGCTCAACGCTGCCATCGAAGCCGCCCGCGCTGGTGAGCAAGGCCGTGGTTTTGCCGTGGTCGCCGACGAAGTGCGCAACCTGGCTTCGCGCACCCGCCAGGCCACCGATGAAATCTCCGGCATGATCCAGAGCATCCAGCAGGAAACCGGCAACGCCATCAGCACCATGGAACACGGCAATGCGCTGATGCAGGAAGGCCTGTCGCGCAACGCCGACGTGGCCTCGGCCCTGGCGCGTATCGACGAGCAAAGCCGCTCGGCCGGCCAGCAATTCGCTGCGATCACCACCGCTACCCAGGAGCAGAGCAGCACCGCGACCTTGCTCAGCAGCAACCTACAGAGCATTGCGCTGGCCAACAGCGAGCAGCGTGAAGTGGTGTCCAACCTGGCGGTTACCGCCAAGGAACTGGAGACCTTGGCGGCAGGCTTGCGCCATGAGGTGGATCGGTTTCGTTGAGGCTCAGGGCTCCCCAAGCCCTGGGTCTACGCGCTTGCCAATGTCCTTGAGCCGCGCCAGTTGGTCGACCATACCTGGCGCTTCGTCCATGCTGGTCACAAAGGTCCACAGGTAAGTCATCACCGCGTAGATGTGGCCGGCCTTGACCGCTGGGGACAAGGCCAACTGGCTGATCGCGACCACAAACAGCAAAGCTGCAAGCGTACCGAGAAACAGGTACGCCGCAGCCTCACGGTCTGAAAGCCAGATGCGCAGGCGTGACAGCACCTGGTAGTGACGTCGCAGGGTCGGCGCGCCGACTTTTTCGACCAGACCAATTTCTTTCTCCAGGCGGTTATTCAGGCGCTCGTGTAGTTCCTGATTGCGCTGTGCAAAGCGTGGCAACAAGGTGATGCACAGCAGCAGCGCGGCCAGGCAGGCCATGCCTACCCACGGCTCAATCACGATCAGCATTACTGCAGCGCCCACGATCGATACCAACGCAGTGGCGATGATTGGCACGTGCTTTTCAAAGAAGTCGACAAATTCCCGTGCCAGCACCACCCGTGCCGCCGATTTCGAGGTGCTGTGGTTCTGTTGGCGCTGGTTGAGGATGACCGGCACCGCAAGGTCGGCGTAAATGCGCGTGAACGTGCGGGTATCCAGCGCTCGCCGTGCCGCCCCGACCACCCAGAACGCCATGACCACGGCGGCATAGAACAACGCACTGGTGGCATCGCCGCGGATAATCGAGTCCACCGCGAACCCGGCAAACAGTGGGTAAGCCAACAACAGCGCGTTCTCCAGCGCCACCAGCGACAAGGTGCAAGACAGCTTGCCGGGATAGGCTTTGGCAATAGCCTTGAGGGTTTGGCTGGCAGACTGCTGGCCGATTTTCTTGCTTTCTTCGATCAGAATTTGTGGGGTGACGGATGTCATGGGTGCACCAGAGGAGTAATAGGCGCTATTATTGAGCGACTGCTCAAGTATCCTTGAGCGATCGCTCAAAAAGCAAGCGCCGCTTATCTGCTTGTGCTCGAAGGAATTGCCCATGTCGCGTACCGACCGTAAAGACCAGATCATCGCCGCCGCCCTGGAGCTGTTTCGCAGCAAGGGTTTCGCCGATGTATCCACCCGTGACCTCGCCGAACATGCCGGCTTGTCGCGCAGTCATGTCTATCACTACTTCAGCGACTGGAATGAACTGCGCCGTGAAGCCTTCGTACGCTTTGCCAATGAGCAACTGGATGAAGTGCGCGAGCCGTTGGCCGATGCGCCACCGCTGGAGGCGCTCGTGGGTTTTTTGCGCGACTGCCTGCCCAGCACCGCTGATGCCGGCTGGGCGCTGTGGCTTGACGCCTGGGACGAGGCCATGCACGACGCGCAAATGGCTCAGGCTTATCTGGTGATCAACGCCCAATGGCAAAGCATGCTTGCCGAGGTGATCGAGCGGGGCGTTGCCGATGGCGTCTTTCGCTGCGAGTCGTCTCAACGCGCTGCACGGCAGATCTTCGCCCTGGCGATGGGCTATGCCGATGACCTGATGCTCAAGCCTTCCGCAGAGTCCGCAGAAGCGGTGCTGCAAGAAGTGTTGGAAGTGGCGAGGCTGCTGCTGGATTTTGCCTGACAAGTGCTAGCCATTTGCGGCTGGTCGGTACTGCAAGGCCTCCGCCAAATGATGGCGGGCGATGCCTTCCACTTGCTCAAGGTCCGCCAGGGTGCGAGCCACCTTGAGCAATCGATGGGCTGCGCGCAGTGATAATGTCAGCCGCTCACACGCGTTTTCCAGCCAGCTTTCATCGGCTTTGGCCAACTGGCAGTGCTCGCGCAGCCGTGGCAGATCAAGGAACGCATTGGCACAACCCTGGCGCTGGTGCTGGCGTTCACGGGCTTGCGCCACCTGAGCGGACGCTTGCGCGGTGGTGTCACCGACTTGTTGGGCGGGGCTCAACGCAGTGACCTCCCGCGCGACTGTCAGGTGCAAATCAATCCGGTCCAGCAGCGGCCCGGAGAGCTTGTTGCGATAGCGTTGAATTTGTTCCGGCGTACACCGACAACGCCCACTGGGTTCGCCCATGTAGCCGCAAGGGCAGGGGTTCATCGCCGCGACCAGTTGAAAGCGCGCCGGGAAACTCACCCGGTCTCGGGCGCGGGAGATCACGATATGCCCCGACTCCAATGGCTCGCGCAGCACCTCCAGTACCTTGCGGTCAAACTCTGGCAGTTCATCCAGGAACAACACCCCGTGATGGGCCAGGGTGATTTCCCCCGGTTGTGGCTTCGAGCCGCCACCCACCAGCGCCGGCCCGGATGCCGAGTGGTGTGGCTGACGGAACGGGCGGTTAGGCCAATGACTCAGAGGGGCCAGGCTGACTACGGATTGGATAGCGGCCACTTCCAGTGCTTCCTGCTCGCTCAACGGCGGCAGCAAGCCCGGCAGCCGGCTGGCCAATAAAGTCTTGCCGGTGCCCGGTGGCCCGCTGAACAACAGGTTATGCGCGCCCGCCGCCGCGATCAGCAATGCTCGCTTGGCCGCGAGTTGGCCCTGTACTTCACTCAGGTCCGGGTAAGGCTTGTTCAGGTACAGCAAGCCGTCGGACCTGTAGGGCTCAATCGGTACGTGCCCATTCAGGTGCGCCACTACTTGCAGCAAGTGGTCCACCGCAATCACCTTCAGCCCCGACGCCAGGCACGCCTCCTCGGCGTTGGCGCGTGGCACTATCACGGTGCGCCCGGCCTTGCGCGCCGCCAGCGCGGCCGGCAATACCCCCTTCACCGCGCGTACCTCGCCGGACAACGCCAGTTCCCCAAGGCATTCCACGTCATCGAGCATCAAGGCCGGCACCTGCACACTGGCCGCCAGGATGCCCAGGGCAATCGCCAGATCAAAACGCCCGCCGTCCTTGGGCAGGTCGGCAGGCGCGAGATTGAGCGTGATGCGCCGGGCCGGATATTGCAGCGCCGAGTTGAGGATGGCACTGCGCACGCGGTCCTTGCTTTCCTTCACTGCGGTTTCGGGCAAACCCACCAAGGTGAGAGACGGCAGGCCATTGGCCATATGCACTTCGACAGTGACGGCTGGGGCTTCTACACCGACCTGGGCGCGGCTGTGGACGATGGCGAGGGACATGCTCGTTCCTTGAATGGGAGGGCCGCTTCCTGCGGTTTTTTCAAGGGTAGACGAGGCGGGATGGAGCGGGACGGGCGAGGTTTTACAGAACGTATCCGGGCGGCAACGCAAAACAAATGTGGGAGCAGGCAAGCCAGCTCCCACACTAACCGTGTTTATTCAGCAGAGGATGGCGCCAACCGTGCTTCAAGGTCAGCCACCTTCGCCTCCAGGCTCTCCAGCCGCGCACGTGTGCGGGCCAGCACCACCATCTGGCTGTCAAACTCTTCCCGGCTGACTAGGTCGAGCTTGCTGAAACCACTCTGTAGCAAAGCCTTGAACTGGCTTTCGATTTCATTGCGGGGCAGCGGGGTGTCGCCGCTGAACAGGCGAGAGGCGTGGCCGCTCAGGGCGTCGAGGAAGTCTTTGGGCGCGAGCATTGGACATATTCCGGAAAACAGTTGGGCGCCAGTGTATCACGCAGCGTCTATAGTCATTTTCACGCTCTGCTGCGCACGGTTTTCGCGCATTGGGGCGGGCGGCCGCGCACTGTTTTGATGCGCAATGCTGCCGCGCAGGCGCCCCCTAGGTGGGCACAAGCGGGCAATGGATTGATTTCAGTGGTTTTTACGGAGCTGGCAAGGTTTCTGCTTAGACGATCATGACCCATGCACTGATGCAGTCGCTGTGACGAATGCAGTGCGCCGACGGATCCGGGGTACAGGGCTCGTCACCAGTGGTTCGCTGGCGTCGCGACGGCAAATGCCGAGGCGACGATGCGTTACAAAGCCAGGCACTGCGCTTAGACTTGAGACGGGTTTGTTTTCCTGGGGCAAGTCCACCAAATTCGGGAGAGAGTTTTCATGAAGCTAGTCACTGCCATCATCAAGCCGTTCAAGTTGGACGATGTTCGCGAGTCACTGTCCGAGATCGGCGTGCAGGGCATTACCGTTACTGAGGTCAAGGGCTTCGGTCGGCAGAAGGGTCATACCGAGCTGTATCGCGGCGCGGAATACGTGGTCGATTTCCTGCCGAAGGTGAAGATCGATGTCGCCATTGACGACAAGGATCTTGACCGGGTTATCGAGGCGATAACCAAGGCGGCCAACACCGGCAAGATCGGTGACGGCAAGATCTTCGTGGTCAATCTGGAACAGGCTATTCGCATCCGTACCGGCGAAACCGATACCGACGCAATCTAAGCCGCCAAACCCCAACGCCCCAGGAGAAAACAATATGACTCTGCGTAAATTCGCAGGGCTCGGAGCCCTGCTGTCCATCGTAATGCCAAGCCTGGCCATGGCGGCAGATGAAGTGGCTGCTCCAGTCCTCAATTCGGGCGACACCGCCTGGATGCTCACTGCCACCGCGCTGGTGCTGTTCATGACCATCCCTGGCCTGGCGCTGTTCTACGGCGGCATGGTCCGCTCCAAGAACATTCTGTCGGTGATGATGCAGTGCTTCGCCATCACTGGCCTGATCAGCATCCTCTGGGTCGTCTACGGCTACAGCATCGCGTTCGATACCACCGGTATGGAGCAAGGCGTGGTCAACTTCAATTCCTTCTTCGGCGGCATGGGCAAGGCGTTCCTGGCGGGTGTCACCCCGGCCAGCATCACCGGGCCGGCGGCGCTGTTTCCGGAAGCCGTGTTCATCACCTTCCAGATGACCTTTGCCATCATTACTCCGGCGCTGATTGTTGGTGCTTTTGCTGAGCGTATGAAGTTCTCCGCGATGCTGATCTTCATGGCTATCTGGTTCACCCTGGTCTATGCGCCGATTGCGCACATGGTCTGGAGCGGCAACGGCGGCCTGATGTGGGACTGGGGCGTGCTGGACTTCGCTGGCGGCACCGTTGTGCACATCAACGCGGGTGTGGCTGGCCTGGTGGCGTGCATCGTGCTCGGCAAGCGCAAAGGCTTCCCGACCACCCCGATGGCCCCGCATAACCTGGGCTATACCCTGGTGGGCGCGGCTATGCTGTGGATCGGTTGGTTTGGCTTCAACGCCGGTTCCGCCGCGGCGGCCAATGGCACCGCGGGCATGGCGATGCTGGTGACTCAGATCGCCACCGCAGCTGCGGCCCTGGGCTGGATGTTTGCCGAGTGGATCACCCACGGCAAGCCCAGCGCACTGGGTATCGCCTCGGGCGTGGTCGCCGGCCTCGTCGCCGTGACGCCAGCGGCGGGCACCGTGGGCCCGATGGGCGCCCTGGTGATTGGTCTGGTCGCCGGAGTGGTGTGCTTCTTCTGTGCTACCAGCCTCAAGCGCAAGCTGGGTTATGACGACTCCCTGGACGCTTTCGGCGTGCACGGTATCGGCGGCATCGTCGGTGCGATCCTTACCGGTGTGTTCGCTGCCCCGGCGCTGGGCGGCTTCGGCACCGTGACCGACATCGCGGCCCAAGTCTGGATCCAGTGCAAAGGCGTGGGCTTCACCGTGATCTACACGGCGATCGTGACCTACGTCATCCTCAAGGTGCTCGACATGGTCATGGGCCTGCGTGTCACCGAGGAAGAAGAGGCGGTTGGCCTCGACCTGGCGCAACACAACGAGCGCGGCTACAACTTGTAACTACGCGAAAAAAACATGCCCGGCTTGCCGGGCATTTTTTTGTCTGGTGTTTGTCTTTGGCTAAAGGTGTATGGGTTTTTTATCAACTTTGTGATGGGATCCACACGGCACTTTTCAGAGTGCAAATGTCTTACAGGCATGAAGGCGTATTCGGCACTTTGTTTTTTCCCAGAGCGCGCTAGAATGCGCGCCGATGGGCGGAGAACTGTATGTGGCAACAGACCCTGATTACCCTGCGGGCCAAGCCCCGGGGCTTTCACTTGGTAACGGACGAGTTGCTTGCCGGCTTGCCTGAGTTGAAGGCGTGCCGTGTGGGCCTGTTGCATCTGTGGCTGCAGCACACCTCGGCCTCGTTGACCGTCAACGAGAATGCCGACCCGGCGGTTCGCCGTGACTTCGAGCGTTTTTTCAACCTGCTGGTGCCACAGGGTCGCGCAGGGTTTGAACATAACGACGAAGGTCCGGATGATCTGCCGGCGCACTTCAAGGCCAGTCTGCTGGGCTGCCAGTTGAGTTTGCCGGTCAAGGCCGGCCGCTTGGCGATAGGGACCTGGCAAGGTGTTTATCTGGGCGAGCACCGTGATCATGGCGGTGCTCGTAAAGTCCTCGCCACCTTGTACGGTGAAGAGGCATAAGCCACTGGAAACCCGGTGGATGTTGATTTTTTTCCGGCGACCTCGACAGAGGGTGAAGCTGGGCTATAACTAATCTGCTTTTCGCAAGTCATGAGGTAGAACATGAGCGACGATGATCTGGATAACGACGACCTCGAAGTAGGCGATGAAGACGACACCGAAGAAGGCCTTGAAGTAGCGGCCGAAGACGTTGCTGACGACGCCGATGACAGTGTGGGCGATGACGCGGCTCCCAAAGCCAAAGGCAAAGCCAAGGCGGCTGTTTCGGTAGACGAATTGCCGAGCGTTGAAGCCAAGAACAAAGAGCGCGATGCCCTGGCCCGTGCGATGGAAGAGTTCCTCGCTAAAGGCGGCAAAGTGCAGGAAGTCGAGGCCAACGTGGTGGCTGATCCACCGAAGAAGCCGGATAACAAGTACGGCAGCCGACCTATCTGAGGTCTGCCTCCTGCTTGTAAGAAAAAGCCCGCCGTCGCTGCGGGCTTTTTCATGCCTGGAATTAATCTTTCAGGTCAACACAAATCAAATGTGGGAGCGGGCTTGCTCGCGAATGCGCAGTGTCAGTTGATAGATTCATCACTGACCCACTGCATTCGCGAGCAAGCCCGCTCCCACATTTTTTTGACCTCCGGTGTTACTGCCAGCTGTGCAGTAACACCGGCAACTCTGTCAGGCTGCGAATCTGCGCATCCGGGCGCTTTTCACCCTCCCAGGCCTTGCCCGTGGGGTTGAACCACACCGCCCGCAGTCCCGCCTGCTGCGCGCCGGCGATGTCATCCCCAGGATGATCGCCCACATGCACCGCCGCGCTGGCGTCCACACCGCCACGTTGCAGTGCTTCATGAAACAGCCGTGCATCCGGCTTGGCGATGCCGATATCTTCAGCGCGCAGGGCAAAGTGAAAGTAGTCCGCCAGGCCCACACGCTGCACATCGGCATTGCCATTAGTGATCACGCCGAGCAGGAAGTGCTGGCGCAGCGCCTTGAGCATCGGCTCGGCTTCCGGGAACACCGTGAGTTGGTGGCGTGCCTGGATGAACGCTTCGAAGCAGACATCCGCCATCTCTGTGGCCTCAGGCTGGGGATAACCGGCCTCCTCGAATGCATGCATCAACACGCGATGACGCAGCAGGCTGATACGGTGTTTGAGTTCTGGATGACGCTGCAGCACCTGCTGGCGCAGGCTGGCGAAATGATCCAGGGGCAGATCGCCCACCTTGGCGGCGTTGGCTGCCAGCCATTCGCGCATTGAGGCTTCGGCGCTGATGATGACGGGTACGTTGTCCCAGAGGGTGTCGTCCAGGTCGAAGGTGATCAGCTTGATACTCATGAGTCGCCGCCCTTGATGCGTTTGGCCCGTGGATGGGCGCTGTCGTACACCGTTGCCAGGTGCTGGAAGTCGAGGTGGGTGTAGATTTGCGTGGTCTTGATATCCGAGTGCCCGAGCAGCTCCTGCACGGCGCGCAGGTCCTGGGAGGATTCGAGCAGGTGGCTGGCAAAGGAATGACGCAACATGTGCGGGTGCAGATTCTGCCCCAGCTCGCGCTCGCCGGCAGCCTTGACCCGCAGCTGAATCGCCCGTGGCCCCAGGCGCCGGCCTTGCTGGCTGACAAACACGGCGTCGTCTGCCGGGTTGGTCAAGAGGCGTAGCGGCAGCCATAGCTGCAAGGCTTCGCGGGCTTTCCTGCCCACGGGCAGTACGCGCGTCTTGCTGCCTTTGCCGAGCACTTGCACCAGGCCATCGGCGAGGTCCAACTGATCGAGGTTCAGGCCCGTCAGCTCCGACAGGCGCAGGCCCGAGGAATAGAACAGCTCGAGGATGGCCTGGTCGCGATGGGCCAGGAAGTCATCCTCGACGGCACCGTCGAGCAATTGCAGGGCGCGGTCGGTGTCCAGGGTCTTGGGCAGGCGCCGTTCGCCTTTGGGCGGTGACAGGCCATTGGCCGGGTCGTGGTCGCACAGGCCCTCGCGATTGAGGTAGTGATAGAGGCCGCGCACCGCCGACAGCAGGCGAGACAGGCTGCGGGAAGATTGGCCCTGCTGGTGCAATCGGGCGATCAGGCTGCGCAGGGCCTGGATATCCAGGGCTGTCCAACTGCTGACGTGCTGTTTTTCACAATAGGCCAGGACCTTGTTCAAATCCCGCCGATAAGCTTCCAGCGTGTGAGACGACACCTGGCGCTCATTGCGCAGGTGAGCGCAGTAAGCGTCCAGTTGCCGCTCCATGATCAGCGCACCGCGCGCAAGGTGGTGGTGTGGCGTGGCAGCACGCGGCCCAGCACTTCGGCGATATAGGTCAGGAACAGCGTGCCCACCGAGCTTTTGTAGTGCGCCGGGTCGCGGCTGGCGATGGCCAGTACCCCGTGCAAGCCTTGATGGCTGAGGGCGATAACGGCCGTAGAGCCGATCTGCTTGCGCTGTTCGGCGCCAAACAGGAAGTCCAGCTCATGCTCGCGCAAGGTGCCGCTGACAGTTTTGCCTTCGGACAGCAGGCCGCCGATGGCCGTCTGCGCTTCGCCACCTGTGACCCAGCGGCCCACCGGCATCGGGTTGTCGCTGAACAGGATCAGGCTGACGAAGGGCACCTGGAAATCCTCACGCAGGCTGTCTTCCACGGCGATCACCGTTTCTTCCAGGCTGGTGGCATCCATCAGGGTCAGAATCAGGCGGCGGGTCTTGTCGAACAAGCGGTCGTTGTCGCGGGCCACGTCCATCAGATGAGAGAGCCGGTGGCGCATTTCAATATTGCGCTCGCGCAGGATCTTCATCTGCCGCTCCACCAGCGACACGGTATCGCCGCGCTGGTGGGGGATGCGCAGGGCTGGCAGCAGTTCTTCGTGCTCGACGAAGAAGTCCGGATTAGCCTCAAGGTACGCCGCGACAGCAGCGGCCTCCAGGCTTTCACTCGGGGTAGCGTGTGCGGGTACTTGAGGCTTATCGGTCATTAGCTTGGCTCACTCATAGACGGACCTGTCCTTCGTATACACGCGTGGCCGGCCCGGTCATCATCACCGGGTGGCCAGGGCCTGCCCATTCGATGGACAAACGTCCGCCGGGCAGGTCGATCAACAGTGGCGAATCCATCCACCCCTGGCTGATCGCGGCCACGGCAGCGGCGCAAGCACCGGTGCCGCAAGCCTGGGTTTCGCCGACGCCGCGTTCCCATACGCGCAATTGCGCACGGTTACGGTCGATCACCTGCAGGAAGCCCACATTGGCCCTTGCCGGAAAGCGCGGGTGATGTTCGATCTTCGGCCCCAGTTCGTGCACGGGGGCGTTATTGATATCGGTGACCCGCAGCACTGCATGGGGGTTACCCATGGACACGGCGGCGATCTCCACGGATTTGCCATCCACGTCCAGCGGGTAACTGAGGGCCTGCTCGGTAGCCTGGAACGGAATATCCGCCGGCACCTGGCGCGGCGCGCCCATGTTGACGCTGATCTGGCCATCGTTGCGGATGTCCAGTTCGATCACGCCGCCTTTGGTTTCGACGCGAATCTGGCGTTTGGCAGTCAGGCGTTTGTCGAGCACAAAGCGCGCAAAGCAGCGCGCGCCGTTGCCGCACTGTTCCACTTCGGAACCGTCGGAGTTGAAGATCCGGTAGCGGAAATCCACCTCCGGGTTGCTCGGCGCCTCGACCAGCAGCAACTGGTCGAAACCGATTCCGGTGTGGCGATCGCCCCACTGTTTGGCGTGCTTGGGCAGGATGTGCGCGTGCTGGCTGACCAGGTCGAGGACCATGAAATCATTACCCAGCCCGTGCATCTTGGTAAAACGCAGCAGCATGGCTTACTCCGGCAGCAGGCTTTCGCCAGCATACAACTCGGCTACCGTCTCGCGGCGACGCACTTCAAATGCTTGATCACCGTCCACCAGCACCTCGGCGGTACGCCCGCGGGTGTTGTAGTTGGAACTCATGACAAACCCGTAAGCACCGGCCGAATGCACGGCCAGCAGATCACCTTCCTCAAGCGCCAGCTCACGATCCTTGGCCAGGAAGTCGCCGGTCTCGCAGATGGGCCCGACGATGTCATAGGCGCGGGCTTCGCTTGTGCGCGGCGTCACGGCGGTGACATCCATCCAGGCCTGGTACAGCGCCGGGCGGATCAGGTCGTTCATCGCCGCATCGACGATGGCGAAATCCTTGTGCTCGGTATGCTTGAGGTACTCGACCTGGGTCAGCAGCACGCCAGCGTTGGCGACGATATAGCGGCCCGGCTCGAACATCAGCGTCAGGTCGCGGCCTTCGATGCGTTCGCGCACGGCCTGGATATAGTCGGCAATCAGCGGCGGCTCTTCATCGCGATAACGCACGCCCACGCCACCACCGAGGTCGATGTGGTGCAGGTAGATGCCGCACTCGCTCAGGCGGTCGATCAAGGCCAGCAGGCGGTCGAGGGCATCCAGGAACGGTGGCAGGGTGGTCAGTTGCGAGCCAATATGGCAGTCGACACCCAGCACTTCCAGGTTCGGCAGTTGGGCGGCGCGGATGTACACGTCCTCGGCGTCGGCGATGGCAATGCCGAACTTGTTCTCTTTGAGACCGGTGGAGATGTACGGGTGGGTGCCGGCGTCGACGTCCGGGTTGACGCGCAGGGAGATCGGCGCACGCACGCCCATTTCGGCCGCGACCACTTGCAGGCGCTCCAGCTCGTCGGTGGATTCGACGTTGAAGCAATGCACGCCGACTTCCAGGGCGCGGCGCATGTCTTCGCGGCTCTTGCCGACGCCGGAGAAGACGATTTTGTCCGCCTGGCCACCGGCGGCCAGTACGCGTTCCAGCTCGCCACGGGACACGATGTCAAAACCAGCGCCAAGACGCGCCAGGACGTTGAGTACACCCAGGTTGGAGTTGGCCTTGACTGCGTAGCACACCAAGTGCGGCACGCCGTCGAGCGCGTCGGTGAACGAGCGGTATTGGGCTTCGATATGCGCACGCGAGTACACATAGGTTGGGGTGCCGAAGCGCTGGGCAATCGCGGACAAGGCCACGCCTTCCGCGAACAGCTCGCCGTCCCGGTAGTTAAAAGCGTCCATAAGTTTCCCTTAACTTAGTAGGTGTCGTGCTTATGGGCTTTTGACGGCTTTTGCGACGATTGCGCCTGTTCGTTTGGATCTTTGCTGTCATCCGGCAGGTACAACGGGCCTTTCTGGCCACAGGCACTAACGAGGCAAGCGACCGCGACGAGCGCAGCAAGGGAAGAGATCAGGCGCTTCATGGCGAAATCCTTGAATATGCATTAATTGCGCCCGAGTATACCGACCACCCGCCAGCTTGCCTATGCGCCGCAACACCCGTCCGGCGGGGGTTTGCCGAGACAGTAGGGAAGCAGGCTACGATGCCTGGGGATATTTCGTACCGTCATCCGTGATCAAATCAGTATCCTTTGCAATCGGCGAAGCTCGCCCGTATCGTGCGGCGCTTGAGCAAAACCAGACACTTTTGAGGTTGCCACAATGAGTTTGACCGAAGCCCGTTTTCACGACCTGGTGGATGCCACCCAGGAGAAGCTGGAAGATATTTTCGACGACAGCGACCTGGACGTGGACCTGGAAAACTCGGCCGGTGTGCTGACCGTCAAGTTCGAGAGCGGCCAGCAATTGATCTTCAGTCGCCAGGAGCCACTGCGTCAGCTGTGGCTGGCGGCGCGTTCCGGTGGCGTTCACTTCGACTACGACGAAGAAAGCGGCAAATGGCAGTGCGACAAGAGTGAAGAGTTGCTGGGTGAGATGCTCACGCGCCTGGTCCAGGAATATACCGGCGTTGAGCTGGATTTCGACGAGATCTGATGGTGAGTGAGCCTGCAACCGTACGCCCGCCCAAGCCGCTGTTCAGCAACGTCAGCCCGGCAGTGCCGTCACCTTGTATCAGTTTGTGTCGCCTGGACGAGCAGAAAGTCTGCCTGGGCTGCTTCCGCCACGTGGAAGACATCCGGGAATGGCGCTCTGCCGACGATGCGCGGCGCCGGGTGATCTGCGCCGAGGCCGAGCAGCGCAAGGCGAGCACCTGACGGCGTCTTGTTTATTTGTGTCGCTGTGGTAGTGTCCGGATACACCTCCATTCATCGAGGTCCGTGAGAACCCCGCCTTTTTCTGGCGGGGTTTTGCTTTTTTGTGCAGAAAAAAGGAGTCTGCCTGAATCATGACCACCGCACCGTCCATCATTCTTACCCGTCTTGACGTGCAGCGTCTGGAGCAACTGATCGACCGCTTGGGCGACGAGTTTCCCGGCGTCGAAGCGTTGCAAGCCGAACTCGACCGCGCCGAAGACGTGGTTGGTCACGATGAAGTGCCTGCGGGTGTCGTGACCATGAACTCCAGCGTGCATTGCCGTGAGCAAAGCAGCGGCAAGGACTATCACCTGACGCTGGTCTACCCCAAGGACGCGAACGCCGACGAAGGCAAGATCTCGATCATGGCACCCGTGGGCAGCGCATTGCTCGGCCTGCAAGTGGGCCAGCACATCGACTGGCCGGCGCCAGGCGGCAAGACCCTGAAGCTGGAATTGCTCAGCGTCGAAGGCCAGCCCAAAGATGGTGGCGCCTTCCCGCTCTAAACCTGATTCAAGGCCGCATTGAGTGACTGTTCCAGTTCGGCTTTATAGCGCAGGTACAGATTGCTTGGGCTTTGCACATCACCGAGCAGTCCCGACAGATCCAGATCAGTGATATAGCAGCGGTAACGCTCGGTTTCCCGACGTTGCCCGACGATCTCCCGGGCGACCACTGCAAACAGCTGGTCGCCAAATTCCAGTTCGGAAAACTCCCGCTGATTGCAGTACAGGGTGATCCCCACTTGGCCTGGCGCGCCTTTGCCGATAATGGCCTGCACGTCATAAAACGCCTTATTGGCAGGGTCTTGCGGGGCCGGCCTTGGCTCAACGCCCCGCGCACGGCCGCTGCCCGATGGCAACAGTTGGTAGTACAGGATCTGTACCTCGCCCGCGGGTTGCTGGGCGTCCAGGGACGATAGCGCTTCGCGGCGGTACAGGATCGATTGCAAAAAGCGCTGCAGCGGTGCCAACAGGCTTTGCTCATCATGAAACGGCAAGTGCTGCTGCCAAAGCGCGTTGAATTCGTCGAGCACGTAGACGTCGGCGAAGCCTTCATTGACGCGGTAGAACACCTGCACACACTCCGCTTGGCCCATGGGCAGCAGCAGCGCCAGGTCGTGGTCTTCCAGGGCCATGGCGTCCAGGTGCCACGGGCTGTAGCTGGCCAGCTCCTCGCTGAGGTAGGCGATCAGCGTGTCCTGGGTCGGCAGTGACACATGGGTGGCCTGGCCCGGTACCAGTTCCATAACGTGATAATGCTGCTGCACCTGGAGCAGGTAGCGATGATTGCCCTGGCCGAGCAGCAGATGCTGCGCGGTGTCGAATACCTCTTCTACACGTTGGGCAATGAACTGTGCCCGGTTGTGGCAAAAACAACGCACTCGAAGGCGTGGCAGATGGTTCGATGGCAGTTGATTGAGGTAGTCGCGCAGGCAGTCGAGCAGGGCGTGGGGGCCGTCATAGCGGCTGACCATCACTTCGTTCCAGCTGTTGAGCGTGACCTGGTCCAGGGTCAGCACCAGGTTGTCGCGCACGCCGGCATAGCTCAGGGAGTCGGTGCGCTCTGTGGTCATCAGGATATTCAGGTCGCGATGATGCTTGAGTGGGTCAACCCCAACGTTGATCAGCAGCAGCACCTCTTCCGGCACTGCCGGGCGTAGCAAGCGGCTCTCATCGACACTGGCCAGGGGCAGGGCGATGGTCTGTTGCAGGCTGCCCAACAGGTTGAACAGCTCGAACTCGGTCATGTCGCTGGTGCCGGGGTGCAGCGCCAGACGGGTGCTGCTGTCGATCACGCCGTTGCGATGGCACCAGGTGAGCATTTCCAGCAGGTCGCGGCTGCGTTTGATCGGCGCGAAGTGTTCCCACTCCAGAGCAGTAAGGTTGCCGTTATACAGGCCCCAATGGTGCTGGCCCGGCTCCTTGCGGTTGGGCGACTGCACCAGGGTCAAGGTGTCTTCGGCCAAGTCCGGGGCGATGCCGGGGTTGATGAACTCGACCTTGCCGGCCTTGCGCTCGAACGCCGCGTACAAGCGGCGGCCCAGTACATTGAGTTCGCGCTTATTGACCGCGCTGGCGGTGTGTTCGCTGCGGGTGAACTGGGTGAGGAAGCGGTAGCTGTAGTTCAACTCATTGACTAAAGCGCGGCGCTCGGAGGCGACCTGGCGCACTTTCCATTGGCTGCGGCTGTCCAGCAGGGCCAGTTGGCGCGTATCCCAACCCCACTCATGCGCCAGGCGTTCCAGCAGCTGCCGTTGCCAACCGGCGGTGCGCTGGCCGGCGCTGAGCTTGCGGTTGACCTTCAGGTACAGACTGCGCCGCACCAGTTCCAGGCGCTCCAGCTCGTTGCGGGCCTTGAGGTATTCCTCGATACGGCGGTAGACCATGATGTACGGGTCCAGCTCATCCAAGTCTACCTGATGGCTGAACACCGCCTGTTTGAAGCGCAGGCTCAGGCAGTGCACGTTCGGGTGTTCGCTGGCGTAGACCTCGGTCAGCAGCAGCTTGAGCACCGACTTGTAGGGCGACTCGATGCCCTTGAACAGTTGCCACAGCCCGGCACCAATAAACTCCCCCGCAGGTATATGAGCCAGATGGCCGAGGTCGAGGGTTTCATCGGCGCGGATAAAGCGCTTGGAAACCAGGGCGTGAGTAAACTCGGCGTAGCGGTTTTCTTCGTAGACCGGCACCAACCACCAAATGGGCGTGCGCCCGGCCAGCCAGATCGCGGTGCGATAGAACTCATCCAACAGCAGGTAGTGCTGGGTGGTGCCGCAGTCGTCGGAACTCAGTGGCGTATCGCGATCACCCAACACAAAGCGCGTCGGGTCGATCAGGAAGAAATGCGCCTCGGCGCCCATGCCCAAGGCCCAGGTTTCCAGCAGTTGGCACTTTTTGCGTAGCTCGTCCAGCTCGGTCTTGCTCAGGTCGGGAGCGTGGCACACCCACACGTCCATATCGCTTTGATCGGCCTGCGCCAGCGTGCCAAGGCTGCCCATCAGGAACAAGCCGTGGATCGGCGTAGGCGGGTTGCCGTGGCGCGGTTTATAGGAGAACGAACGGGTCAGGCGCTGGGCATCGGCCAGGGCCTGGGTGTCCGGTTCGAAATTCGACAGGCCGGCTGGTGTGTTACTGGAGACATAGCCCGGCAACAGCGGATGATTGACGTGGAAAAACAGCGGCAACAAAGCCAGCACGCTTTGCTGGCGTGGCGTCAGCCCCTCGACGGCCCGGGCCATGCGGCCTTGATTAAGGGTCATGAAACGCGCGCGCAGTTGGGTCAGCACCTTACGGTCGATGCCTTCGTCCAGATCGGGGCGGATTTCATGGGTGCGGGTCATGTCGAACTCGGTGGCTCGCAGCCCGACGCGGGCGGCCATGCAGGAGTTTACAGACAGTAGCGTAGGAGTTTTAGAGGGAAGTGGCTTTTTGGCGTCAGAATTTCGTATGCCGCGCAGCAACACCCGCGGAATCCGCAGGCGGCGGACTCCATGGGCGGTATCAAGTATCAGGCGGCTTCTTTGGTGTTGGCAGTAGTCAGGATGGTCAGCAGGGTTTGGGCTTGCTCGGCAGCGTCCCGGCCAAGGCTCGTCAGGTAGCCCCCGTCCGGTTGGTCGATCAGCCCTTTGGCATGGAGGCGCTTGGCAGCGGCGATGGCAGTAGGGGCGGCAGTCTGATGGACTTTCAAGCCTTCCTTGGTGCTGTCCAAGGGGAAGAGTACAAGGATTTCCAGTTCGGCAACCAACTCAGGGGTATACGACATAAGGACTCCAGACTTTCTAAAATTTATTAGAGGCTAGCAGGCCATAAGGTGAACGCACTTTGCCGAACTGTCCAGCGTGTTGCTGTGTGCCGGGGTTATTCCTTTTCCGGTGGCAGCTCGGGCAGTGCCCGCAGTGCCGTTTCATACCACTCGGTATTGAAGGCGCGGTCATCTTCGAGCATGGCGTCGATCTCGAACGCCAGCACGTGAGCCATCAGATTCAGGATATCTTCGCGCTCGTAACCCACCAGGGTCAGTTTGTTGAACGTAGCCTTGGCCGCTGGCGGGTTATCGCTCTCGATCTGGTTCTCGATGGCTTCGATCAGCGTGGTCTCGGTAAATTCTTCTTCGTCGTTGTCGATATCGGTCGGCTCGCTCATGGCAGGCTCCTCAAGGAAAGGGCGTCAGTCTACCCCCATTCAGGTGGGTGATGCTGCTGGTCAGGGTGCCCTCGAGGATCTATAACTCTTGCAGCCAACCCCACACCCGGCCTGGAGGCTTTGCGATGCTCAAGCTTTACGGATTTTCGGTCAGCAACTACTACAACATGGTCAAGCTGGCGCTGTTGGAGAAAGGACTGCCCTTCGAAGAGGTGCCTTTTTATGCCGGGCAAACTCCCGAAGCCTTGGCGGTAAGCCCCCGCGGCAAAGTGCCGGTGCTGGGTGTGAAGCAGGGGTTCATCAACGAAACCAGCGTCATCCTCGAATACCTCGAACAGACCCAGGAAGGCCCGGCGCTACTGCCCGCCGACCCGTTTGCGCGGGCTCAGGCGTTGGCGTTGTGCCGTGAGATCGAGCTGTACATCGAACTGCCTGCACGGGCGTGTTTCGCCGAGGCTTTTTTCGGCATGTCGGTTCCGGAGGCGATCAAGGAAAAATCCAGGGCCGAGCTGTTGCTTGGGATCGGTACGTTAGGGCGGCACGGTAAGTTCGCGCCTTATGTGGCAGGGGAGAGCTTCACCCTAGCGGACCTGTATTTCATGTACAGCTTGAACCTTGCCTGCGGTGTGGGCGAGAAGCTGTTTGGGTTGGACCTGCTGGAGCAGTTGCCGAAGGCGAAGGCCTTGTTGGTGCGCCTGAATGAGATGCCCAACGCGCAGAAGGTAGAGGCGGATAGGCAGGCGGCGATGCCGGCATTCATGGCGATGATTGCGGCCAAGAAATAACCAATGTGGGAGGGGGCTTGCTCCCGAAGGCGGTGGGTCAGCTAAGATTTTCTTGACTGATACACCGCCTTCGGGAGCAAGCCCCCTCCCACAGTTTTAGCGGCTGGCGAGCAATTGCTGGCCGCGCACGACCGCCGCCTTGACCTGTGCCGGCGCAGTGCCGCCCACATGGTTACGGGCATTCACGGAGCCTTCCAGGGTCAGCACGGCAAACACATCCTGCTCGATCTGGTCGCTGAACTGGCGCAGTTCTTCCAGGCTCATTTCCGCCAGGTCCTTGCCGGTGTCCACACCGTACTTCACGGCGTGGCCGACAATTTCGTGGCAGTCACGGAACGGCAGGCCACGGCGCACCAGGTAGTCCGCCAGGTCGGTCGCGGTAGAGAACCCGCGCAGCGCCGCTTCACGCATGATCGCGTGCTTGGGCTTGATCGCCGGAATCATGTCGGCAAAGGCACGCAACGAGTCGCGCAGGGTGTCCGCTGCGTCGAACAGCGGTTCCTTGTCTTCCTGGTTGTCCTTGTTGTAGGCCAGTGGTTGGCCTTTCATCAGGGTCAACAGGCCCATCAGTGCGCCAAATACACGGCCGCTCTTGCCACGCACCAACTCTGGCACGTCGGGGTTTTTCTTTTGCGGCATGATCGAGCTGCCGGTGCAGAAGCGGTCCGGCAGGTCGATGAACTGGAATTGGGCGCTGGTCCATAGCACCAGCTCTTCAGAGAAGCGCGACAGGTGCATCATCGCGATGCTGGCGGCGGCGCAGAACTCGATGGCGAAGTCCCGGTCCGACACGCCGTCCAGGGAGTTGCCGCCCACGGCGTCAAAGCCCAGCAGTTGCGCGGTGTACTCACGGTCGATCGGGTATGTGGTGCCGGCCAGTGCAGCGCTGCCCAGCGGCATGCGGTTGGCACGCTTGCGGCAATCGACCAGGCGCTCGTAGTCGCGGCTGAGCATTTCGAACCAGGCCAGCAGGTGGTGGCCGAAGGTCACGGGCTGTGCGGTCTGCAGATGAGTGAAGCCGGGCATGATGGTGTCCGATTCACGCTCGGCCTGCTCCAGCAAGCCTTTTTGCAGACGGGTGATTTCGCCCAGGATCAGGTCGATCTCATCGCGCAGCCACAGGCGGATATCGGTGGCGACCTGGTCGTTACGGCTACGGCCGGTGTGCAGTTTTTTGCCGGTCACGCCGATGCGGTCGGTGAGGCGTGCCTCGATGTTCATGTGCACGTCTTCCAGGTCGACGCGCCAGTCGAACGTCCCTGCCTCGATCTCACCGCGGATGGTGGTCAGGCCGTCGATGATGCTGTCACGCTCGGCGTCGGTCAGCACGCCGACCTTGGCCAGCATCGTGGCGTGGGCGATGGAGCCCATGATGTCGTGGCGGTACAGGCGTTGATCGAAGGTGACGGAGGCGGTGAAGCGCGCGACGAAGGCGTCGACGGGTTCACTGAAGCGGCCGCCCCAGGACTGGTTGGTCTTGTCGGTGCTCATGGATTCGCTCGTGATCTGCTTAAAAGAGGCATGAAGGTGTGCCGGCGATCATAACAGGGTTGCCCGTGGAGGCGGTGCTGCGGGTGGCCGGCAATTTTATTTGTGTAAGAGATGGCTAAGTGCCTTGCCGCCGACCGCATCCGGGACGAGACTGGGGGCAGGTACTTATTGAAACGATATTTGACGATTGAGCAATGTCGCCTCAGTGAGCGTCTACAGTTGGACTGATAGTGTGTGAATGCACCAAAGTCGGGTGATGCGGTCATAACCAGACTATCCATTAAACAGGGGGGTATTCGGATTGTTTATCAGTGAACCCTACGACGATGCCCGAAGGCAGCGGGTCTTGGGCGCTATTGAACAGGTCCGGGTAAATTTGGGTGCCATTCTCAGGGCACTTTTTGCCGCTCGCGCTAGTCTTAGCGTGGATCGCTGTGACGTCAGTCACCGCACCTGTCTACGCTATCCTTGTGCGAGACTCACGCAGGAATCCAGCGCAATATGAATGTCCTGATCGTTGATGACGAACCCCAAGCCCGCGAGCGACTGAGCCGTTTGGTCAGTGAACTCGAGGGTTATACAGTCCTTGAACCGAGTGCCACCAGCGGCGAGGAGGCGTTGACGCTGATCGACAGCCACAAGCCGGACGTCGTGCTGCTCGATATCCGCATGCCGGGCTTTGATGGCCTGCAGGTCGCCGCCCGCTTGAGCGAACGCGAATCACCGCCCGCCGTGGTGTTGTGTGCGGCGCAGGATGAGTTTTCTGCACAGGCGCTGGAAGACAGCGGTGTCAGTTTTCTCGTCAAGCCGGCCACTGCCGAAGCCTTGCTCAAAGCCTTGAAAAAAGCCGAGCGTCCCAGCCGCGCCCAACTGGCTGCCTTGACGCAACCGGCTGCGCAAAGTGGTAACGGGCCACGCAGCCATATCAGCGCGCGTACCCGCAAGGGCATCGAACTGATCCCACTCGGCCAGGTGGTCTACTTTATTGCCGATCACAAGTACGTGACCTTGCGCCACGAGACCGGTGAAGTGTTGCTCGATGAGCCGCTCAAGGCCCTTGAAGATGAGTTTGGCGATCGTTTCGTGCGCATTCATCGCAACGCGCTGGTCGCCCGTGAACGCATCGAGCGCTTGCAGCGCACGCCCCTGGGGCATTTTCAGCTATTCCTGAAGGGGCTCAATGGCGATGCGTTGATCGTCAGCCGACGCCATGTCGCTGGCGTGCGCAAGATGATGCAGCAGCTTTAGCCCAAGGGCTGCGGCGTGGTCTGCATTCCTTATCCCGGTGCGACGTGGCCAGGGAGGCCCCGCACTTGCTGATTCAAATCAAAGCGTATTTGCCTGAGCTGTTATTATCCGCCGTATCTATTTAGTACGGATTGATCCATGTCCTCTCGCGAAATCCGCATCGCCACCCGTAAAAGCGCCCTGGCCTTGTGGCAGGCCGAATACGTCAAAGCACGCCTTGAGCAGGCCCATCCCGGCCTCAAGGTATCCCTGGTGCCCATGGTCAGTCGCGGCGACAAGCTGCTGGACTCGCCACTGTCGAAAATCGGCGGCAAGGGCCTGTTCGTCAAGGAACTGGAAACCGCGCTGCTGGACAACGAAGCCGACATCGCCGTGCATTCGATGAAAGACGTGCCCATGGACTTCCCTGAAGGCCTGGGCCTTTTTTGTATCTGCGAGCGCGAAGACCCGCGCGACGCCTTTGTTTCCAACACCTTCGCGTCCCTGGACGAATTGCCGCTGGGCAGTATCGTCGGCACCTCCAGCCTGCGCCGCCAGGCCCAGTTGCTGACGCGACGTCCCGACCTGCAGATCCGCTTTTTGCGTGGCAACGTCAATACGCGCCTGGCCAAGCTCGACGCCGGCGAATACGACGCGATCATCCTCGCTGCTGCCGGCCTGATCCGCCTGGGCTTTGAAGACCGTATCACCTCGGCCATCAGCGTCGACGACAGTCTGCCGGCTGGCGGGCAGGGCGCAGTCGGCATTGAATGCCGCACCGCCGACAGCGAAATTCACGCGCTGCTAAAACCTCTCGATCACGCAGACACCGAAGTGCGCGTCACCGCCGAGCGTGCCTTGAACAAACACCTTAACGGTGGCTGCCAAGTGCCCATCGCCTGCTATGCCGTACTCGAGGGTGAGAACCTGTGGCTGCGTGGCTTGGTCGGTGATCCGGACGGCGGTAACCTGCTGACCGCCGAGGTACGTGGGCCGCAACGTGATGCCACGGCCTTGGGGATTCAGGTCGCCGAAGCGTTGCTGGAAAAAGGCGCGGGTGCCATTTTGCAAAAAGTCTATGGCGAGGCCGGCCCGCAGTGACCGACTGGCGAGTGCTGCTGACGCGGCCTGCCGAGGAGTCGACGGCCCTGGCGGCGTTATTAGCCCAGAGCGGTATTCACAGCAGCTGCCTGCCTTTGCTGGAGACTGAAGCGTTGCCGGTGACCGCTGAACAACACGCGGTGTTCGGCGCGCTGCCGCGCTATTGCGCTGTCATCGTGGTGAGCAAGCCGGCTGCGCGCCTGGCGTTGCAGCGGTTGGGGGACAGTGTGCCGCCAATGCCCTGGTTCAGTGTCGGCGCGGCCACGGCCCAGATACTGGCCGATCATGGCCTCAACGTTCACTATCCCGCCACGGGCGATGACAGCGAGGCCTTGCTTGAACTGCCCGCCTTGCGCGAGGCTATTGCACTGTCGGGCGCACGGGTGTTGATCCTGCGCGGCGAGGGCGGGCGCGAGTTGCTGGCAGAGCGTTTACACGAGCAAGGTGCTAGTGTCGATTACCTGGAATTGTATCGGCGTTTTCTTCCGGTGTATGAGAAGGGCGCGTTGATGCAACGCATCCAGTTGGAACGCTTGAACGGCCTGGTGGTCAGCAGTGGGCAGGGTTTTTTACACCTGCACGCGTTAGCCGGCCCCGATTGGCCAGAGGTGGCACAGCTGCCGTTGTTCGTGCCCAGCCCGCGTGTATATGAAATGGCGCGGGCCGCGGGTGCAGAAAAAGTTGTGGATTGTCGCGGTGCGAGTGCCGCGGCTTTGTTAGTGGCGTTAGGGAGCTATCCCGTTCCCACTCTCTGATACGCAAAGGACGGATACGTGAGCGAAACAGCCTTGCCTAAAGATGAAGCTCAGCCCGCGCTTGATGCGCCGGTCGAGACACCGGTCAGCGCGCCACGCCGTGGCAATGGCTTGGCCATTGTCGCCTTGCTGTTGGGCGCTGCGGGCGTAGCCGCCGGCGGCTGGGGGATCTGGCAGGTCCGTGCCCTGCAAGCCAGCAGCCAGCACCAACTGGGCCAGGTGCAGACCCTGGATGACCAGTCCCAGAGCCTCAAGCAAGGCCAGCAACAGCTGGCCGCCCGCCTGGCGCAGTTGCCGGGTGCGGATGAGCTGGAAGAGCGTCGCCGTCTGGTCACTCAGTTGCAGGGTGATCAGCAGCGCCTCAACCAGCGTCTGGAAACCGTGTTGGGTGCCAGCCGCAAGGACTGGCGCCTGGCCGAGGCCGAGCATCTGATCCGTCTGGCCAGCTTGCGTTTGTCCGCCTTGCAAGACATCAACAGCGCCCAGTCGCTGGTCCAGGGTGCCGACGAGATTCTTCGCGAACAGAGCGACCCAGGGGCTTTCGCCGCACGCGAGCAACTGGCCAAGAGCCTGGCCGCGCTACGCAGCACTGAGCAACCGGACCGTACCGGCCTGTACCTGCAATTGGCTGCCTTGCGTGACCAGGTGGTGCAACTGGCGGCGATTGCCCCGGAGTATCAGCTCACGGAGCCTGCTTCCCAGGGGCGTCCCACCAGCGATACGCAGAACCAGTTGAGCCAGTGGTGGGAGCAGATTTCCCGTTACTTCCGCATCGACTTCAACCCAGACGACAACATCCGCCCATTGTTGGCAGGCCAAGGCCTGAACCAAGTGCGGCTGGCCTTGAGCCTGGCGCTGGAGCAAGCCCAATGGGCTGCGCTTAACGGCGAGGCGGCGGTGTACAGCCGCTCGTTGGGAGAAGCGCGCAGCGTATTGCAGGACAACTTCAACCAGGACAACCCGCAGAGCAAGGCGATGCTGGCGCGTATTGCCGAGCTTGAGCCCAAGGCGGTGTCGGTGGTCACGCCTGACCTGGCTGCGAGCCTGGCCGCTGTGCAGGCGTACCTTGAACGTCGTCATCAGTCTGCCGACGAAGCCAAGGCCTCGGCTGGCAATCCGGCGACCCAGGAGTAGAGCTGATGAAGCGTTTCTATGTGATCCTGGTGCTCGCAATTGCGGTCGCCCTGGCGCTGGGTGTGGGCATTTCGAAGCACACCGGCTACGTGTTGATTACCTATCCTCACCTGCTGCATTACGAATCAAGCCTGTGGGCGACATTAGTGGCGGTGTTCGCCATTGGCTTGGCGATTTACCTGATCCGCGTGTTGTGGAGCCTGGTCACCACATCCGGTGGCGTGGTCAACCCTTGGTCACGACGCAACCGCAGCCGTCGTGTGCAGATCGCTATCGAGCAAGGCCAGATGGACCTCGCCGAGGGCCGCTGGGCCAGCGCCGAGCGCCACCTGCACCGCGCTGCCGAAGCAGAGCGCCAACCCCTGCTGTATTACATCGGTGCCGCCCGTGCGGCCAATGAACAGGGCCGTTATGAGGAATCCGACGGTTTGCTGGAGCGCGCCCTGGAGCGCCAGCCCCAGGCAGAACTGGCCATTGCACTGAGCCATGCGCAGTTGCAGATGGACCGTGGCGATACGGAAGGTGCACTGGTCACTCTTCAGGCGATGCATGAGCGTCACCCGCATAACGCGCAAGTGCTGCGACAGTTACAACGTCTGCATCAGCAGCGTGGCGATTGGTCGTCAGTGATTCGCCTGCTGCCCGAGTTGCGCAAGGACAAAGTCTTGCCCGCCAGCGAGCTGGCCGAGCTGGAACGTCGCGCCTGGGGCGAGAACCTGAGCCTGGCGGCCCAGCGTGAAGAGCAAGGCGAAGCAGGGTTGCAGTCTCTGGAGCGCGCGTGGGAGCAACTGACCGCAGCCCAGCGCCAACAGCCACAACTGGTATTGGCGTATGCCGACCAACTGCGTCGATTGGGCGCGGATGCCAAGGCCGAAGAAGTGCTGCGTGGTGCCCTTAAACGCGGTTATGACAGTCACCTGATCCGGTTGTATGGCCTGCTGCGCGGCAGTGATCCTGCGCGGCAACTGAAGTTTGCCGAAGGCTGGCTCAAGGACCATCCAGGCGATGCCAGCCTGCTGCTGACGCTGGGTCGTCTGTGCCTGCAAAACAGTCTGTGGGGCAAGGCGCGGGATTATCTGGAAAGCAGCCTGCAAGTACAGCGCAATCCCGAAGCCTGCGCCGAATTGGCTCGCCTGCTGGCCCAATTGGGCGATACCGAGCGCAGCAACCAGCTGTTTCAGGAAGGCTTGGGGTTGCTCGACAATCGTCTGCTGTCCTCGCCGCTGCCAGTGCCTGCGCGAGTTTGAAGTAGGAAAGGGTGGATGGGTTGGCTAGGACCGATCTGACACCCAATCCTTCAAACCCTGCAACCCCTCGGCTTAACTGGCTTTGTTACTAATTCCTACTTGTTGTGGCTGATTTTCCTCGGGCCCGTGGCGGGATGTCCTTATGTTTTCGAGGAAATGTCCTCTCTAGGGCGTATTGAAAGGGGTCGGGCCTTTCCTCTACCGTAGCGACCTATCTCTTGCAGTGCGGATAAACAATGTCTCTGGCCCCTTTACGCTCTTTGTTTTTCCTGGCGTTCATGGCGGGTGCGCTGACGTTGGGCGCGTCTTACTACCTTCAATACGGTGCGCTGCTACGACCTTGTTTTCTATGCCAGGTACAACGCCTGTTCCTCGCCTCTTTTGCATTGATCAACCTGATTGCCGCGCTTCACAAACCTGGGCGTTCCGGCCTTTGCCTTTATGGGTTGGCGAGCATGGGCTGTGCGTTGCTGGGTGCCATCACCGCAGGCCGGCAAGTCCTGTTGCAGAACAGGCCGGCAAGCCAGGTGGGGGATTGCTGGCCCAGCCTGCAGCACATGCTTGAAAACCTGTCTGTCTGGCAGGCAATGCGCTCGGTGTTCAATGGTACGGTCGATTGCGTTGAAATCAACTGGACGCTGTTTGACTTGAGCCTGCCTGAGTGGAGCCTGCTGTTTTTTGTGGCGATGCTGATTTTGGGGTTCATGCAGGTGTCACGGTTGTTGTTCGGCAGGCATTTGCGCCTCGCAACGCCTTGAAAACGAGACTCAGGTTGTAGGCGCGGATTAAACACTTGTATGAACATTCTCTCCTGCGTACCTTGAAGCCATAGTCATGCGGGCATAATCTGGCCCGCACGCGTTATCCAAACCGCTTGTCAGACGCGGCCTTGTCCGTCTGCCGCTTCATCCTTGAAGTGTCGCGCAGGTACAGAGCTGCGGCGCCCCAATAGGGAAGAGAGATCATCATGTTGGAAAGTTGTCAGAATGCTCAGGAACGCTGGGGTGGTGTGCACAAGCTGATCGATAGATGGCTGCTGGAGCGTCACGAACTGATTCAGGCCTATGACACTCTTGGTGCCCATCCCGATGCATTGGCTGAGAAGCAAAAGCCTCTGCAAGAATTCTGCGGGTCTTTGGTGGATTACGTGTCTGCGGGTCATTTTGAGGTTTATGAGCAGCTGACCGGCGAAGCGAAAGCCTTCAATGACAAACGCGGATTGGAATTGGCCGAAACCCTTTACCCGCGCATTGATGTGATCACCGAGAAGCTGCTGGCCTTTAATGATCTGTGTGATGAAGGCAAGTGTGTTGCTGAAAAATTCAAGGAGCTCGGCGGTCTGCTCCATGAGCGTTTCGAATTGGAAGATTGCCTGATCGAAGTGTTGCACACGGCCCACAAACAAAAGGCTGCTGTCCAGGCCTGATCCTTGGCGGCGAGATAAAAAAACGGTGCGCATGTCGCACCGTTTTTTATGGGTCAGTGGCGAGTGCCGAGCAGTTCAATTTCGAACACCAGCGGCGTATAGGGTGGGATCAACTCACCTGCACCGTCTGCGCCATAGGCCTGGGCTGAAGGAATCACCAGGCGCCATTTCGCACCCACCGGCATCTGTTGCAATGCACTGCTCCAACCGCTGATCACGCTGTTCAGGCGAAACCATTGCGGTTGCGTACTTTTGTCGAAGACAGTTCCGTCAGGCAGTCGGCCTACGTATTTCACCTGCACTTCATCGCTGGCCAACGGCTTGTTGCCAGTGCCCGGTGCCAGCTCGGTGAGCAGGATCCCATCGGCCAACTGACGAACGCCAGCGGCGGCTTTTTCCCTTGAGAGAAATTGCTGCTCGGCAGCGAGTGCTTTTTCGCTTTGAGGTCGTTGGGCGTCGGCGGCGCTCTGTGCTTCGTGCTGCGCGAGGACCTGTTCGATGCGCGCGTTATCCAGCGCCAGTGGCTTGCCTTGGTAGGCTTGCTTGAGTCCGTCGAGCAGGGCCTGTATCTGCAGGTCGGGGACTTCCTGGCGCAACCGTTCGCCAAGGCTTGCGCCCAGGCTATAGGCAAGATCGTGCGGGGCTACGGCGGTGGTGTTTGACGAGGGTTGCTCGCTTGCATCGGCCACGCAAATCGCCAAGCCGAACACTAGAAAAAGGTAACGCGACATGGGCATGCTCCCGGCGAAAGTGCGACGGATTATGCCAGTGCGAGTGCGTAAAAAGTGGCGTGGTTTTCCGTTATATCGATAAGAATTTTCGCACGGTGCAACGCAAGGCAAAGGATACTGTCAACATGCCCTAGCGGCGGTAAGAGCAGAGGGCTAGTATGAGCCGCACCCACGTCAGCCAGGAGGTAAACCATGTCGGCCAAACAGAAGCCTGTAAATACCCCGTTGCACTTGCTCCAACAACTTTCGGGCAGCCTGCTCGAACATCTGGAAAGCGCGTGCTCCCAAGCCTTGGCTGATGCAGAAAAACTGCTCGCCAAACTGGAAAAGCAACGCGGTAAAGCGCAAGAAAAGCTGCACAAGTCCCGCACCAAACTGCAAGATGCCGCCACTGCCGGCAAGTCCAAGGCGCAAGCCAAAGCCAAAGGCGCGGTCAAAGAACTTGAAGAGCTGCTGGATGCTCTCAAGGATCGCCAAGCCGAAACCCGCAGCTACATTTCCCAACTCAAAAAAGACGCTCAAGAAAGCCTGAAACTGGCCCAAGGCGTTGGCCGTGTGAAGGAAGCCGTAGCTAAAGCACTGGGTGCTCGTACGCCTGCGAAAGTTGCCGCTAAGCCAGTCGCTAAAACCGCTGCTTCCAAACCAGCCGCCAAACCAGCCGCTAAGCCAACTGCTAAAACTGCTGCTGCCAAACCAGCTGCCAAGCCGGTTGCTAAAACCGCAGCTGCCAAACCAGCCGCGAAGCCAGTTGCTAAAACTGCTGCTGCCAAACCAGCCGCTAAGCCAACTGCTAAAACTGCTGCTGCCAAACCAGCCGCGAAGCCAGTTGCTAAAACTGCTGCTGCCAAACCAGCCGCTAAGCCAACTGCTAAAACTGCTGCTGCCAAACCAGCCGCGAAGCCAGTTGCTAAAACTGCTGCTGCCAAACCAGCCGCGAAGCCAGTTGCTAAAACTGCTGCTGCCAAACCAGCCGCGAAGCCAACTGCTAAAACTGCTGCTGCCAAGCCGGCAGCGAAGCCAGCTGCTAAAACCGCAGCTGCCAAACCAGCCGCTAAGCCAGCTGCTAAAACTGCTGCTGCCAAACCAGCTGCCAAACCAGCTGCCAAGCCAGTTGTTAAAACTGCTGCCGCCAAACCAGCTGCCAAGCCAGTCGCTAAAACCGCAGCTGCCAAACCGGCCGCAAAGCCAGCCGTTAAACCGGCTGCTGCCAAACCAGCCGCTAAGCCAGCCGCTAAACCTGCTGCAGCCAAACCAGCCGCAAAGCCAGCGCCCGCAAAGCCAGCTACTCCAGCAGCACCCGCTGCCACTCCGGCAGCAGCCACCGCTCCAACTGCATCGGCCAGCAGCACCCCTGCACCGGTAGCGCCAAGCACCACCCCAACCAGCGCTTCCTAAGTGTTGGTGGCCATGACGCGCAATTGCAGCAGCGCGTCGTGGTCAAGGTTGGCGGCTTCGGTCGCCAGGCCTTCAAGCCAGTCTTGCTGACCCACCACCTCATTGATCGGCCATGCCTGCGCCAGCGCTTCCAAGCGCGCCAGCAGCGTTCTTTCGGCCTCCAGCTCCAGTGTCTTGACCTGCTCTCGTAGTGATGCCAACTGCGCATCCTGCTGGACCAAGGCGCGCCATTGCACGCGCATTTGGCGTAGCGGTTCGACAACCTGCACCTGCCACGGATGAGCGATCTGTTGCAATGCCTGAGCGCGTTCGGGCTTGTACGCCACACCTCGTTTTTCCAGCCACGCACCACACAACAACAGGCACACGTCTGCCCCATGTTCTTGCACGCGCAGGCAGGCGGCCTCCACGCCCGGGCGGGCATAGGTCGAAAGGGCAAAGCTCCACAGGTCAGCGCACATATTCACACCCAAGCCAGCGGCCAACGAAGCTGGTAGACTCCGCCGCCATTATGATCCGACTTCAAAGCCTAACATTACAGCGTGGCCCGCAACGTCTTCTTGAAGACGCCGAGCTGACCCTGCACGCCGGTCACAAAGCCGGCCTGATCGGTGCCAACGGCGCCGGCAAATCCACGTTGTTCGCCCTGTTGCTGGGGGAGCTGACCCCGGATTCCGGGGACTGCCTGCTGCCGGCCGACTGGCGCATTGCCCATATGCGTCAGGAGATCGACACCCTGGACCGTATCGCCATCGACTACGTGCTCGATGGCGACCTGCGCCTGCGCCAGGTGCAACACGACCTGGCTGAGGCCGAAAAAGCCCAGGACGGTGCCGCCCAGGCGCGCCTGCATTCGGAGCTGGACAGCGCCGACGGCTATACCGCCGACGCCCGTGCTCGCAAGATGCTTGCCGGCCTTGGTTTTACCAACGAACAGATGGACCGTCCGGTCGCCGACTTCTCCGGTGGCTGGCGCATGCGCCTGAACCTGGCCCAAGCGCTGATGTGCCCCTCGGACCTGCTACTGCTCGACGAGCCGACCAACCACTTGGACCTCGATGCGATCCTGTGGCTGGAAGACTTCCTCAAGAGCTACCAAGGCACTTTGCTGCTGATTTCCCACGACCGGGATTTCCTCGACGCCGTGGTCGATAACATCGCCCATGTCGAACAGAAGAAAATCACCCTTTACCGTGGCGGCTATACCGCGTTCGAACGCGCGCGTGCCGAACGCCTGGCCCAGCAGCAACAGGCCTTTGAAAAGCAACAGGCGCAACGTGCGCACATGGAAAGCTACATCGCAAGGTTCAAGGCCCAGGCCACCAAGGCCCGCCAGGCCCAGAGCCGGATCAAGGCCCTGGAACGCATGGAGGAATTGTCGGCGGCCCATGTCGATTCGCCGTTCGACTTTGTCTTCCGTGAGTCGGTGAAGATCTCCAGCCCGCTGTTGGACCTCTCGGACGCTCGCCTTGGCTATGGCGACAAAACCATCCTGGAGAAGGTCAAGCTGCAGCTCACGCCGGGCGCACGCATCGGTTTGCTCGGCCCGAACGGCGCAGGCAAGTCCACACTGATCAAGAACCTTTCGGGTGAGCTTGAGCCGCTGGCCGGCCGTCTGACCCGTGGCGAGAACACGGTGGTGGGTTACTTCGCCCAGCACCAACTGGACTCGCTGGACGCCAAGGCCAGCCCGCTGTTGCACCTGCAACGCCTGGCGCCGACCGAGCGCGAGCAGACCCTGCGCGACTTCCTTGGCGGTTTCGACTTCCGTGGCGCGCGTATCGACGAACCTGTGCTGAATTTCTCCGGTGGCGAAAAAGCCCGACTGGCCCTGGCCCTGATCGCATGGGATCGCCCGAACCTGTTGCTGCTCGATGAACCAACCAACCACCTGGACCTGGAAATGCGCCTGGCGCTGACCATGGCCCTGCAGGAGTTCAGCGGTGCGGTATTGGTGGTGTCTCACGACCGTCACCTGCTCAAGAGCACCACCGACAACTTCCTGCTGGTGGCCGACGGCAAGGTCGAAGAGTTCGACGGCGACCTGGACGACTACGCGCGCTGGCTGACGGAATACCGCCTGCGCAACGCGCCGGCCAGCAACACGCCGGTCAACCCGGACAAGACCGACAAGAAAGCTCAGCGCCAGGCCGCCGCCGCGCTGCGCCAGCAGTTGGCGCCGCACAAGCGTGAAGCCGACAAGCTGGAAGCCGAACTGGGCAAGGTGCATGAGCGCCTGGCCAAGATCGAAGCCAGCCTGGGCGACAGCGCCGTGTACGAGGCGGCGCGCAAGGACGAGCTGCGTGACTTGCTGGCCGAACAGGCCAAGCTCAAGGTACGCGAGGCGCAGTTGGAGGAAACCTGGATGGAGGCCCTCGAATTGCTCGAAACCCTGCAAGCGGAGCTGGAGGCGCTGTCCTGATGGAAGCGTTGCAATTGCCAGTCCCGGTGCAATGGATCGAGCCCATCTGGATTGGCGTGCAAATCCTGCTGATCCTGCTGGCCGGCTACCTGGCCCAGCGCTTTGTCGCCAAGGGCCTTACGCGCCTGGGTGAGCGCTACCCGTTCCCGCCGCAATTGCTGATGCCTCTGCGTGGCGGCTTGCGCTGGCTGATCATGGGCAGTGCGCTGATCTTCGTGCTGGGTCGCCTGGGTGTGTCTGCCACGGTGCTGTGGACGGCCCTGTCGGGCTTTGTCGCGGTGGCGGCTGTGGCGTTCTTTGCCATGTGGTCGGTGCTGTCCAACCTGCTGTGCGCGATCCTGATCTTTACTGTCGGGCCGTTTCGCCTGGGTGATATCGTCGAGCTGGTGGACACCGTCGACAAGCCGGGCGTGAAGGGCCGGGTCGTGGCGATCAACTTGCTCTACACCACGCTGATCGAAGTCGAGGAAGCCGGGACCAACAGCGCGATGGTGCAGGTGCCCAATAGTCTGTTCTTCCAGCGTTCGGTGCGCCGTTGGCCCGGCTCTGGCACCAACATCCTGTAGGCGCGAGCTTGCTCGCGAAGACCGTAAACGATAACGCAGCGCTTGCAGTCAGCCCGCATCGCCTGTGCATCTTTCGCGAGCAAGCTCGCTCCTACAGAAATCTATAGCCAGCCTTTGGTCGCTGGAGTTAGCTTAAGGCACAACCGCTAACTCCCTTACGAGGTGTGCAATGGCTCTCGATACATGGCTGGCCTTTTTCCTGGCCAGTTGGATCATCTCCCTTTCTCCTGGCGCCGGTGCCATCGCCTCGATGTCCAGCGGCCTGCAGTACGGTTTTTTGCGTGGCTACTGGAACGCCATTGGCCTGCAATTGGGCCTGGCGATGCAGATTGCCGTGGTTGCCGGTGGTTTGGGGGCCATTCTGGCGGCCTCGTCTACTGCGTTCTATGCGATCAAATGGTTTGGCGTGGCCTACCTCGTGTATCTGGCCATCAAACAATGGCGTGCCCTGCCCATGGACATGACCGATGACGCCGCCGTGCGCCCGATCGGCAAACCGATGGCGATGATGTTCCGCGGCTTTCTGGTCAACGCCAGCAACCCCAAGGCGCTGGTATTCATGCTGGCGGTGCTGCCGCAGTTCGTGAACCCGCAGGCGCCGTTGTTGGTCCAGTACCTGATCCTCGGTGCGACCATGATCAGCGTCGATATGATCGTGATGGCGGGCTACACAGGGTTGGCGTCGAAAGTCTTGCGCCTATTGCGTACGCCCAAACAACAGAAACGCGTAAACCGCACCTTTGCTGGCTTGTTTGTCGGCGCTGCCGGTTTCCTCGCGAGCCTGCATCGCGCCACGGCCTGACCAAGCGACTGGCTCAAAAATGTGGGAGCGGGCTTGCTCGCGAAGGCGGTGTATCAGTCAAAGAAGATAGTGACTGAACCACCGCCTTCGCGAGCAAGTCCGCTCCCACATTGGTTTTATGGATATGAAATAACACCTTGAGTCGAATCCATTAAAGCTCAACAATAGTGTTACTTCGTATTTCCACTTGAGATTCATTCATGACCGCCCCTTTCCGCTTTTTCGCCTGGCTGCTGTTGCCGGCGTTGCTGTCGTGCAGCTTCAATCTGTCGGCCGCGACCGCCGAGGGCGCTCCACAAGCCCTGCATCTGCTCGACTACATTGGTGCCGACTACCCACCGACGGTGGAGGCGGGCAAGGTGGTGGATGACTCGGAATACCGTGAACAAGTGGAATTTCTCGGGGTGTTGCAGGGGCTGGTGGCTGATTTGCCAGTCAAGCCCGAGCGCGCCGAGCTGATAAAGGGTGTTGATGAACTGCTGGCCGCGGTCACTGCCCACCAGGACGGTGCGAGCGTTGCCCGCCAGGCCCGTCAATTGGGTGCCAAGCTGGCCGTGGCGTATGAAGTCAGCCAGGCCCCGGCCATCACGCCGGACCCGACGCGCGGCGCGCCGCTCTACGCCCAGCATTGTTCGGTGTGCCACGGTACAGCAGGTGCCGGCGATGGCCCCGCAGGCATGGGCATGACCCCGCCACCCGCTAACCTGCGTGATGCCACGCGCCTGGATCGCCTGAGCCTCTACGCGATCTATAACACCCTCGGCCTGGGCGTGGAAGGCACGGACATGCCGTCGTTCGCTGACCAACTGGACGACCGCCAGCGCTGGGACCTGGCAACCTATATCGCCGGTTTCACGGCCGACCCGGCCGCCGCCAAAGGCGAGCAGACGTTTAACCTCGCCGACCTGGCCCGCCAGACCCCCAATGAAGTGCTCGCCGCTGACGGCCCTGGCGCAGCGGCGACATTCCGCGCCCAACGTGCCCAGCCGCCGCAGGTTCAGCGTGGCCCCGCGCAGTTGCTCGACTACACCGCCGCCACCCTGGACAAGAGCCTCGCGGCCTTCCGCAACGGCGACCACGAGCAAGCTTACGATCTGTCTGTCGCTGCCTACCTGGAAGGCTTCGAGCTGGTGGAAAGCTCCCTGGATAACGTCGATGCCAATGTGCGCAAAGACACCGAGAAAGCCCTGATGGCCTATCGGCAATCGTTGCAGGACGGCTTGCCTATCGAGCAGGTGCAGCAACGTTTGGACGCGGCCAAAGGCAAACTCACTGAATCGGCTGGCTTGCTGGGCGGCGATGGCCTGAGCTGGTCGTTGAGCTATATCTCTGGCCTGCTGATCCTGTTGCGCGAAGGCCTGGAAGCGATTCTGGTGCTGGCAGCGATCCTCGCCTTTCTGCGTAACACCGGCCAGCAATCGGCGGTGCGCAGCGTCAACGTCGGCTGGGGCCTGGCGCTGTTGGCGGGCTTGGCTACGTGGGCCCTGGCGGCCTATGTCATTGATGTCAGCGGTGCCCAGCGCGAATTGCTCGAAGGCTGCACGGCGCTGTTCGCCAGTGTGATGGTGCTGTGGCTCGGCGTGTGGATGCACGACCGGCGTCACGCGGCGGCCTGGCAGGACTACATCAAGAGCAGCCTGGTGGGCGGTGGTGGGCGTTTCGGTTTTGCCGTGCTGGCGTTCTTCTCGGTGTATCGCGAACTGTTTGAAGTGATCCTGTTCTACGAAACCCTGTGGCTGCAGGCCGGCCCTGCCGGGCACAACGCGGTGCTGGCCGGTGGTGCCACCGCGCTGGTGCTGCTGGTGGGCCTGGCCTGGGTGATCCTGCGCGGTTCGGCGAAGTTGCCCCTGGCGCTGTTCTTCGGCATCAACGCCGCGTTGCTGTGTGCGCTGTCGGTGGTGTTCGCCGGGCACGGTGTGAAAGCCTTGCAGGAAGCAGGCATCTTCGGCACGCGGCCGGTGGCGTTCTTTGACTTCGACTGGCTGGGCATCCACGCCGATGCGTACTCGTTGGGGGCACAGGCCGTGGCGATCCTGGCGATTGTGCTGTTGTATGGCCGGAGCCGCCTGACCGAAAAGCGCCGGGCGGCGGCGTAGCATGCGCGTGTGGATCGACGCCGACGCCTGCCCTCGGGCGGCCAAGGACCAAGTGGTGAAGTTCGCCCTCAAGCGCCAGTTTGAGGTGGTGCTGGTGGCAGGGCAAAGCCAGATCAAACCCAGCTTTGCCTGTGTGAAGTTGATCGTGGTGCCCAGCGGGCCGGATGCCGCTGATGATTACCTGGTGGAGCACGCGGTGCCCGGCGAACTGGTGATTTGCAGCGACGTGCCCTTGGCCGACCGACTGGTGAAGAAGGGCGTGACGGCCCTTGACCCGCGTGGCAAGGAATTCAGCCCGGCGAACATGAGCGAGCGGTTGGCGGTGCGTAACCTGTTTACCGACCTGCGCGAGCAAGGCCAGATGGGCGGCGGCCCACCGCCCCACGGCGAAAAGGACAAGCAGGCGTTTGCCAATGCGCTGGACCGAATCCTTACCCGCTTGATGAAGCCAGCCTGACCTGTGGCGAGGGAGCTTGCTCCCGCTGGGCTGCGTAGCAGCCCTAAAGCCGTCGTCAGTGTTTTATCTGAATCACCGCGTCAGCTTAGACGGGGCGGCTTCGCCACCCAGCGGGAGCAAGCTCCCTCGCCACAGGCGCATTTCCGTCAGTCGTTCTCGTGGGTCAATTCCAATACCCGATCCACCAGCTTGTTGATGCCTGACGCCACCTCGCTGATGTTCTTGCCCAGCATGTAGGCCGGCGTACTCACGAGCTTACGCGCCTGGTCCTCGACGATGTCCTCTACCGTGCATTCGACGTGGGTAGCGCCCATCTTGTCCAGGGCTGCGGCGGTGTCGGCATCGTTGCCGATGGTGCAGGTCACGCCAGGGCCGTAGATTTTGGCGGCCAGGGCCGGCGAAATGCAGATCAACCCCACCGGCTTGCCCGCTTCGGCAAAGGCTTCAGCCAGCGCCAGTACCTGCGGGTTGATGCTGCAGCCTGCGCCTTCCACGGCAAAGTTCGACAGGTTCTTGGCTGCGCCAAAACCGCCCGGCACGATCAGCGCGTCAAAGTCTGCGACGTTGGCTTCGCCAATATCCTTCACGGCGCCGCGGGCGATGCGCGCGGATTCGACCAGCACATTGCGCGACTCGGGCATTTCTTCGCCCGTGAGGTGGTTGATCACATGCAACTGCGCAACGTCGGGTGCAAAGCATTCCACTTGAGCGCCGCGCTGGTCCAGGCGCAGCAGGGTGATTACGCTTTCATGGATCTCTGCGCCGTCGTACACGCCACAGCCGGAAAGGATCACTGCAATCTTTTTGCTCATGGGCATTTCTCCTGATTCATGGCGTTAAATGTCTACTAATTTGTAACCTGTTGCCAATGGGATCTCACGTCGCTGCACCTAATCTTGATGTAACAAAAATAGACCGGACTAGCCCATGGACTTTGTGCCTTACGCAGTACCGTTTTTTATCGCCCTGATTGTGGTGGAGTTGCTGGCCGACCGTTGGCGCGGCGCGCGCAACTACCGAGTGGCGGATGCCATCAACAGCCTCAGCACCGGTGTGCTGTCCACCACCACCGGCTTGCTCACCAAGGGCGTGGGCCTGCTGACCTACGCGTTCGCCATCAAGCACCTGGCCCTGTTCGAGTTGCCGGCCCAGAGTGCCTGGACCTGGGTGTTTGCCTTTGTGTTCTATGACTTCTGCTATTACTGGCTGCACCGCATGGGCCATGAGCGCAACATCCTGTGGGCCGCGCATTCGGTGCATCACCAGAGCGAGGACTACAACCTCAGCACCGCCTTGCGCCAGACCAGCACTGGCTTCCTGTTGAGTTGGATTTTCTACCTGCCGCTGGCGGTGGCCGGCGTACCACTGGTGGTGTTTATCAGCGTGGCGTCGCTCAACCTGCTGTATCAATTCTGGGTTCATACACGCCACGTTCCCAAGCTCGGCTGGGTCGAGTGGTTTTTCGTCACACCGTCCAATCATCGGGCCCACCATGCACAGAACGCTCTCTACATGGATCGCAACTACGGCGGGGTGTTCATTATTTGGGACCGGCTGTTCGGCACCTTCCAGGAGGAAGACGATAACGAGCCGGTGATTTTCGGCGTGACCACACCCCTGGCCAGTTGGAACCCGCTGTGGGCCAACCTGCAGTTTTATGCGCAGCTCTGGAGCGACGCCCGGCGTACTGAGCGTTGGTGGGACAAGCTGCGCATCTGGTTCATGCGCACCGGTTGGCGGCCGGCGGACGTCAAGGCCAAGTACCCGATGGCCAAGCCGGACCTGAGCCAGTTCCGCAAGTTCGAGGTGCCGCTGGACGTGCGCCAACAGGTCTACATCGCCTTGCAGTTTGCGGCCTATGTAGGCTTTGGCAGCTATCTGATGAATTTCGGTGAGGGGTTGCCCACGTCGGCGCTGGCCCTCGGTTGGGGCGTGATGGCGCTGGGACTGTTTACCCTGGGGGTGGCGCTGGAGAATCGCCCATGGGCACTGAAGGCCGAGCTGGCACGCCTGGCGCTGAATGTTCCCTTGGTATGGCTGGCGCCGCTGGCGGGGTTGTGGCCCGCCAGCAACTTGGGCTGGCTGGGCCTGGCGAGCTACAGCCTGCTCAGTATCATCGGCCTTTACTGTTGCAGAAGCCGGCTTACTCGGTTGGCGTCTTAGGCGTTTCGACCGGGGCTGGCTCGTTAGCCAGCCGAGCCTTGGCCTCGGCACAGGCTTGGCGGGCGATGCGGGCATTCTTGAAGCGACGGCGCAGCCACAGGCCAAAGCCCAGCACCAGCAAGGCGCCCAATACCCACAACTCGTATTTCTTGACGCTGCCGAGCATCCCTTCCAGTACCGCGCCGAAGTGATAGGCCGCCGCCCCCAGTGCCGCGGCCCAGATCGCCGCGCCAATACCGTTGAGGACCAGGTAGCGCAACGGTGGGTAGCCGGACAGGCCAATCGCTACGGGCATCACCGTGCGCAAGCCGTAGACGAAGCGGAAACTCAATACCCAGATATCCGGATGCTTGCGGATATGTTCCAGCGCCTTGTCGCCCATCAATTGCCAGCGCGGCTTGCGCGCCAGCAACTTGCGGCCGTGTTTGCGCCCCATGTAGTACCAGAGCTGGTCGCCGGCGTAGCTGCCAAAAAAGGCAACGACCACCACCAGGTTGATATCCATGTAGCCACGGAACGCCAGGAAGCCTGCGAGTACAAGGATGGTCTCGCCTTCGAAGAACGTGCCGAGAAAGAGGGCAAAGTAGCCGAAGTCATGCAGAAATTGTTGAAGCATGGTCTAGGGTGCTGGCGAAATGAACGCGCAGCCTACGCCTTCACGAAGATTCATGAAAGTATCGAGATGTGTCACGAAGTGAACAATTCCTACGCAAATGACGAATGGGACTACAGGTCGCGTCGATAAGCACAACTGTCATTCATTCGTCATAATGGCCGCTTATAACTGCAACGCTCGCCCGTAAACACGGGCTCAGGAGTCTGTCGTGAGCTTTACCCCTGCCAATCGCCTGTTCCCTGCCACCCGTCTGCGTCGCAATCGTCGTGATGATTTTTCTCGTCGTCTGGTACGTGAAAATCTACTGACCACGAATGATCTGATCCTGCCGGTTTTCGTGCTCGACGGTGAAAATCGCCGGGAAGCGGTGGCGTCGATGCCGGGTGTGGAGCGTCTGACCATTGACCTGTTGCTTGAAGAGGCGGCGAAGTGGGTCGAATTGGGCATCCCGGCGCTGGCGCTGTTCCCGGTGACCCCGGCCGAACTCAAGTCCCTGGACGCCGCCGAAGCCTGGAACCCCCAGGGGATTGCTCAGCGTGCCACCCGTGCCCTGCGCGAGCGTTTCCCGGAGCTGGGCGTGATCACCGACGTGGCTCTGGATCCTTTCACCACCCACGGCCAGGATGGCATTCTTGACGAAGACGGTTATGTTCAGAACGACATCACCGTCGATGCACTGGTCAAGCAGGCGTTGTCCCACGCGGCTGCGGGCGCCCAGGTGGTTGCACCGTCGGACATGATGGACGGGCGCGTCCAGGCGATTCGCGAAGCCCTTGAGCTGGCCGGTCACGTCAATGTGCGAATCATGGCCTACTCGGCCAAATACGCCAGCGCCTACTACGGCCCATTCCGCGATGCGGTAGGCTCGGCGCTGAACCTGGGCAAGGCCAACAAGGCCTCGTATCAGATGGACCCGGCCAACAGCCAGGAAGCCCTGCACGAAGTGGCCGCCGACCTGGCCGAAGGCGCCGATATGGTGATGGTCAAGCCGGGGATGCCCTACCTGGACATTCTTTACCGGGTCAAAGAGGAATTCAAAGTGCCGACCTTTGTCTATCAGGTCAGCGGTGAATACGCCATGCACATGGCGGCAATCCAGAATGGTTGGTTGAGTGAAGGGGTGATCCTCGAATCCCTGACTGCCTTTAAACGTGCCGGCGCTGATGGCATTCTGACCTACTTCGCCGCCCGCGCCGCCCAATTGCTTAGAGAGCAACAATAGCCCTCACAGGAACACTCGATGAATACCGAAGGACTCTCAGAAGTTGCCGTAAAAGACGCTCACCCGGTGGTTGAACAAGTCGCCCAGACCCCGCCGGAGCTGGAGCCCGCACCGCCTGCGGTGGTGGCCGAAGCACCTGCGCCGGCGCCGGTGGCCGTGGTCACCAACCTGGATGACAGCAGCCTGTACATCCACCGCGAGTTGTCACAACTGCAATTCAACATCCGCGTGCTCGAGCAGGCGCTGGATGAGTCCTACCCCTTGCTGGAGCGGCTGAAATTCCTGCTGATCTTCTCCAGTAACCTGGACGAGTTCTTCGAGATCCGTGTTGCCGGCCTCAAGAAGCAGATCACCTTTGCCCGTGAACAAGCCGGCGCCGACGGCTTGCAACCGCACCAGGCCCTGGCGCGCATCAGTGAGCTGGTGCATGGCCATGTGGACCGCCAGTACGCGATCCTCAACGACATCCTGCTGCCGGAGCTGGAAAAGCACCAGGTGCGCTTCATTCGTCGTCGTCACTGGACCGCCAAGATCAAGACCTGGGTGCGCCGTTACTTCCGGGACGAAATTTCGCCGATCATCACGCCTATCGGCCTCGACCCGACGCACCCGTTCCCCTTGCTGGTGAACAAGAGCCTCAACTTCATCGTCGAACTCGAAGGTATCGACGCTTTCGGCCGCGATTCGGGCCTGGCGATCATCCCGGCGCCGCGTCTGTTGCCACGGATCATCAAGGTACCGGAAGAGGTAGGGGGCGCTGGCGACAACTATGTATTCCTGTCGTCGATGATTCACGCGCACGCCGATGACTTGTTCCAGGGCATGAAGGTCAAGGGCTGCTACCAGTTCCGCCTGACCCGTAACGCCGACCTGGCGCTGGACTCCGAAGACGTTGAAGACCTGGCGCGTGCCCTGCGCGGTGAACTGTTCTCACGGCGCTATGGCGATGCGGTGCGCCTGGAAGTGGCGGACACCTGCCCGAAACATCTGTCGGACTACCTGCTCAAGCAGTTCAACCTGGCCGAATCCGAGCTGTACCAGGTCAACGGCCCTGTGAACCTGACGCGCCTGTTCAGCATCACCGGCTTGGACAGCCACCCGGAGCTGCAATACAAGCCGTTCACCCCGCAGATCCCGAAACTTTTGCAAAACAGCGAGAACATCTTCAGCGTGGTGAGTAAGCAGGACATCCTGCTGCTGCACCCCTTCGAGTCGTTCACCCCGGTGGTCGACCTGTTGCGCCAGGCCGCCAAGGACCCGCATGTCCTGGCCGTGCGCCAGACCCTGTACCGCAGCGGTGCCAACTCGGAAATCGTCGATGCGCTGGTCGATGCGGCGCGTAACGGCAAGGAAGTCACCGCGGTGATCGAGCTGCGTGCGCGTTTCGACGAAGAGTCCAACCTGCAACTGGCCAGCCGTCTGCAAGCGGCCGGTGCGGTGGTGATCTACGGCGTGGTCGGCTTCAAGACCCACGCCAAGATGATGCTGATCCTGCGCCGTGAAGCCGGTGAGATCGTGCGCTACGCCCACTTGGGTACCGGCAACTATCACGCCGGCAACGCCAAGCTCTACACCGACTACAGCTTGCTGACGTCCGACGACGCGCTGTGCGAAGACGTCGGCAAGTTGTTCAGCCAGTTGATCGGCATGGGCAAGACCCTGCGCATGAAGAAACTGCTGCACGCGCCATTCACGCTCAAGAAGGGCATGCTCGACATGATTGCCCGCGAGACCCAGTTTGCCCTCGACGGCAAACCGGCGCACATCATCGCCAAGTTCAACTCGCTGACCGATCCGAAGATCATCCGCGCGCTGTACAAGGCCAGCCAGTCCGGTGTGCGCATCGACCTGGTGGTGCGTGGCATGTGCTGCCTGCGCCCCGGCATTGTGGGCGTGTCGCATAACATCCACGTGCGCTCGATCATCGGCCGCTTCCTGGAGCACACCCGTGTGTTCTACTTCCTTAACGGCGGCGAAGAGCAGATGTTCCTCTCCAGTGCCGACTGGATGGAGCGCAACCTCGACAAGCGCGTGGAGACCTGCTTCCCGGTGGAAGGTAAGAAGCTGATCATGCGGGTCAAGAAGGAACTGGAAAGCTACCTGACCGACAACACCCACAGCTGGAGCCTGCAATCGGACGGGCGTTATGTACGCAACACCCCGACCGGCAACCAGAACCCGCGCAGCGCGCAGGCGACGTTGCTGGAGAAGTTGGGTAGCCCGATTCTTGCGGTGAACTAAAACCCAACTCAGTTCAAAAAGTGGGGGCGGGCTTGCCCGCGATAGCGGTAGGTCAGCCAAAGATGCATCGGCTGACACGCCGTCATCGCGGGCAAGCCCGCTCCCACATTTGTTTTGCAGTGTGCTTTAGCGCAGGTTCAGGCTGAACCCCACCCGCGTCAGCCATTCCGCTTCCTGGGCGAAGTCAGCCTGGGTCAGCTGGTTTTCATCCAGCCAGCCTTTGGGGAACATCACTTCCAGGCTGTCGCCATCGGCATGCAGTTTGACCTGCGGCATTTCCTGGGTGCCACGGATGTGGTGGAACAGGATCGCAAAGCGCAGTAGCGCGCACAGGCGGATCAGCTTGATGCCGTCTTTACCGAATTCGGCAAACTTGTCCTTGGGAATATTACGGCGATGGCCGCGCACCAGCAGCGCGAGCATCTGTTGGTCTTCCCGGGAGAAACCGGCCAGGTCCGAGTGTTCGATCAGGTAGGCGCCGTGCTTGTGGTAATGGTAGTGGGCGATGTCCAGGCCCACTTCGTGCACCTTGGCTGCCCAGCCCAATAGCTCGCGCCAGACTCCATCTTCCAGGTCCCAGTCCTCGGCCACCTGGTCGAACGCGTGCAAGGCTTTGCGCTCCACGCGTGCGGCTTGTTCCAGGTCAACGTGATAACGCTCCATCAGCGAGCTGAGGGTGCGCTCGCGCACGTCTTCGTGGTGGTGCCGGCCCAGCAGGTCGTAGAGCACGCCTTCGCGCAGGGCGCCGTCACAATGGTCCATGCGTTGCAGTTCGAGGGCGTCGAAGATGGCTTCGAGAATGGCCAGGCCCGCAGGGAAAATCGCGCGGCGGTCGGGCTTGATGCCGTCGAAGTCGATTTTCTCTGCATCCCCCAGCTTGAACAACTTGCGCTTGAGCCACGCCAAGCCCTCGGCGTTCACCTCGCCGGTGCCATGGCCACCGGCTTTCAAGGCCAGGCCGATGGCACGGATGGTGCCGGACGAGCCGATGGCTTCATCCCAGGTCAGGCGGTGCAAGGCGTGTTCGATGCTCATGATTTCCAGACGCGCTGCGGTGTAGGCCTGGGCATAGCGCGCCGGGGTGATCTTGCCATCCTTGAAATAACGCTGGGTGAAACTCACGCACCCCATCTGCAGGCTTTCACGCAGCAGCGGTTCGAAACGCTGGCCGATGATGAACTCGGTGCTACCGCCGCCAATGTCCGCCACCAGGCGTTTGCCGGGCGTATCGGCCAGAGTGTGTGACACGCCGAGGTAGATCAGGCGAGCCTCTTCACGTCCCGAGATGACTTCCACCGGATGCCCGAGGATTTCCTCGGCGCGATGGATGAATTCGTTGCGGTTGCGGGCCTCGCGCAAGGCGTTGGTGCCAACGATACGTACCGCGCCAGTGGGCATGCCGTTGATCAGTTGCGCAAAACGCTTGAGGCAATCGAGGCCGCGCTGCATGGATTCTTCATTGAGCTTGCGCTCGTCGTCGATCCCGGCGGCCAGTTGCACTTTCTCGCCGAGCCGCTCAAGGATGCGGATCTCACCGTTCTGGGCCTTGGCCACGACCATATGAAAGCTGTTGGAGCCCAGGTCGATGGCAGCGATCAAGGACAGATTCTTGGCTTGGGATTGCGGCATGGTTTGGGGATCTCGGTCGATAACCTTGCCATCGTGCCACGATCGACCGCTGACGCCAACGCGTTGTGCTTCGGGAAGCTCTCTGAGGTTGTCTGTAAGCAATCCCTGACGGAAAGGTAGGTTGCCGTTCCGGGCTTCTGTTGGCGTATACGTGAGGGCTATAGGGATTTCTAACTTAGGACTGTTTTATCGCCGATTATGATTTCGCCTACAAACTAAGCTTCGATGTTCTACTTGTTTTTTTGTTTAAGACTACTGCTTGGAGAGGCTTGGCCCACAGTTTGTTTTTATCGATCCCACGATAATTGGAGTGTCGTCTTATTCTTCAGTGAAGTGCCAGCGCGACAGACTGTCACTCGGCAATTTTGCCGTGGTGTTATTTATTTATGGCCTTGTATCTTCAAGGCCGAAATAAACATGCCTGATAAATTTCAGTGACAGGTTGAATATGAAAAAAATTGTTGGTTTGACTCTTGGTATTGCTTATCTCGCTGCCGCTCTCAACGCCCATGCATCCACCAGTGCCGAATTGATCGTCAGGGGTACCATCAAGCCCGCCGCGTGCAACCTCAGTATGACCGGTGGCGGTATTATCAACTATGGCGACATTCCTTCTGGGCAGCTGTCTCCTACAGCGTTCACTCCGCTGGCGGAAAAGACCACGCCCCTGACCGTCAGTTGCGGAACCACGGCCGCCCGTTTCGGGCTAAAGTTTGTTGACCTGCAGTCCGGCAGTAAGGTGCCGGGCATTCTCAATGTGCTTGGAGCAGGCTACACCGAGGCACACAACTATGGCTTGGGCGCTGTATCCGGTCGTAAAACCGGTGGATTTGCGATCACTCTCAAAAACCTTCGGTCGCCGACCACAACCCTGTATCCCATCATGCGTGTCGGGTCAGGTGCCTGGCAGAGCGGTGACGGTAAAGTCGCCCAATCGCCTAGTCTGCATTCGTGGCGCAGCAGCACGTCCAACACGCCGGCCTCCATTACTCAACTGATCGGCACTATCGCGGTGAGGCCGGTTATTAACAAAAGCACGGAATTGGACTTGGGCCGTGAGATTACCCTTGATGGGCGCGCAACCCTTGAATTGAGCTACATCGAACTCTAAGAAATAAAATACAGCTGGTTAGAAAGTGTCCGTTTCTTATCGGCTGTTTTTTCTGGCTACAAAATAGTCAGCTTCAAGTTTGGGGGAAACTGAGTGAATGGCCTTTCAGTAAAAAATTGTGTTTTCGTATTTTGTGCAAGTGTGGGGCTGTGTTTTATCCCCATTGCGGCGGCGGATGGAATGTTGCCGGAAACAACTGTGGTCTTGCTCTACGAAGAACAAGGGGAGGCCACGATGAATATCAAAAATACTGATGCGGCGCCCGCGCTGCTTCATTCCGTCGTGCACAACATGCCCGAGGATGTGGAGCCGCTATTGATTGTGACACCTCCTATTACGCGAGTAGAGGCGGGTGAAACCCAGTTGGTCCGTTTCATCAGCACCTTGAAGGAACCATTGAAGACCCAGCGGTTGAAACGCGTGACTTTCGAGGGTATCCCCCAGGCGCGTGCGGCTGGCGCTGCGACCATTGGTATCACCCTTCGGCAGAGTTTGCCGCTGATCCTGCACCCACGCGGCCTGCCTGAGCATCATTCTCCATGGGAACTGCTGGAGTGGAGGCGTGTGGGAGAGCGTCTCATGGTTCACAACGACAGTGCATACGTGGTGCGCCTGGCGCCGCAGGTGCAGATACTTCCGCAAGGAACCCCAGCTACTTTGCCGCGTGCATACGTTTTGCCAGGTGAAACGCTGGCATTGACGGTTGAAGGGCTATTGGAGGGTATGACTGCAGTTGAGATGCAGCCAGCCACGGTCTACGGCTTTTCGGCGGGCAGCTATCGGGCCTCGATCAATACCGATAGAGGTTGATCGACCCATGACAAACCTGTCGCGTAAACCATTAATGACCTCGTTTTGGTCCCGTCGACCCTCGCTGCTCATGGGCGTTGCGACATTGTGGAGCTTGCCTGGCGCTGTTCCTGCTATGGAGTTGGGCGAAGGCTTCGACGTTGCGGCATTGACCACGCACGGCATTGACCCGAAAGTCTCTGATTACTTCCGCACAGCCGCGCGTTTTCGCGAAGGTGTTCATGTGGTGGGGTTGCGGGTCAACGGAAACCCGCTCGGGCTTGTGGATGCGAGGTTCGACTCGCAAGGACAATTGTGTTTTACCCCTGGACTGCTGGAAAAAGCCGGGTTGGTGAAACCCGCTGGCATCGTTGGCGAAGCTGCCACCAAGGATCAGGCCTGCCACGACTTCCTCGGGGTTTTCCCGACGACGATGGTGCGGCTGCGGCCCGGCAGCGATGAGGTAGCGCTGGTGGTGCCGACCGGGGCCCTGCGTGAGCCGCAATGGGAGGCCGGGGAGTTCGCCCGGGGTGGCGCGGCGGCGCTGTTCAACTATGACGTGCAGGGTTTTGACAGCCATTCGAGCAGTGGGCCCAGCCGGTTCGTTTCGGCCAATACCGAGGCGGGTTTCAACCTGGGTGATTGGATTGTTCGCAGTCGCCAATTCTATGTCTCTGACAATGGGACGGCCCGTACCGAGCACCTTTATGCCTATGCCCAGCGGGATATCGCCGCGTTGCAATCGACTTTTCAAGTGGGTCAGCTCTCCAGCAATAACCCGCTGTTCAGCGGCATCCAGCTGTCTGGAGTGCAGTTTTCCCCCGATGGCCAATCGCGCGCAGCGGCGGGCAGCAACAATGCGGTGGTAGAGGGGTTGGCCCAGAGCCAGTCGCGGATTGAAGTGCGCCAGTCAGGCGCGTTGATTCACAGCACGCTGGTGCCCGAAGGCCCCTTCCGGCTGACGGGCTTGTCGTTGCTCAACGGCACCAGCGACCTGGAGGTCAGCGTCATCGATGTGCGGGGCGCCAGGCGCAGTTTCGTGGTGCCGGCGGCCTCTTTCGCAGGGGCTGCGCCAGCGGTACCGGGCTATTATTTCTCCCTTGGCAAGGTGCGTGAGAACGAGCATGAGGAAGCCCCGTCGCCGGTAGTCGCCATGGCCAGCGGCACGTGGGGCCTGGGCCGTGACTCCTCGGCCGGCTTTGGCTTGTTGAACGCCGATGAATACTGGTCGGCAGGCGGTACCCTGAGCAGCGTGTTTTTCCAGCGGGTTTCTGTAGGCGCACGCCATAACGTGTCTCGGGATAGTCGTAATGCCGTATCCGGGTCACGCAGCAGCGTGTCCGTCAGCAGTCCTGTGTACGCCGATATAGATCTTAACCTCAGCGCAACCACGCAGACCCGAGGGTATCGCGAGGTACTTGAAGCGGGCCGGCCGATCAAGGCCGACGTGCTGGACTCGCGCTTCAAGAATCAGTACACGGCGGGCGTTAGCTGGGTCGACACCACGCTGGGCGCATTTTCCCTGGGCTATACACGCAGTTCTCAAGTCGACGGGCAAACGGCTGAGCACGTGTTTGCGTCATGGAATAAATCGTTCAATCGTGTCGATGTCGCGTTGGTCGCCGACTCGCAGGTGGGCGGTACTCATTCGCGCCGCGACGCCAACGGTGTCGGCAGCCGGCGCGAAACGGCCCGGGACAATGAGTTGTCCGTGCGCCTGCAGGTCAGCGTGCCCCTGGGCGGTGATCGTCGCGTGAACAGCTATATCCGTCGTCGCGGGGATCAGTCTCGTGCCGGTACGGCGTTGAGTGAGCGGGTCAATGAGTATGTGAATTACGAGGTGGGTATCGAGCGCGACCTCAGTGCCCGCGAGCAATCGGTACGTGGCCAGGTGGATCTGATGCCTCGTTATACCCGGATCGGCCTGGGGATTAGTCGCGATCCGCTGAGCACCAACTACACGGGGCAGTTGCAAGGCGGCGTGGTGGCGCACGGAGGCGGAGTAACCTTTTCGCCGTATGCCGTGCAGGACACGTTTGGTATTGCCTCGGTAGGGGATATCGGCGCTGCAAGAATCGACACCCCGCAAGGCCCAGTGTGGACCGATTTCAGCGGGCAGGCCGTTATACCTGGCTTGCCCGCGTACACCAACAGTCGCATCGAAGTGCAGACTCAGTCTCTGCCAAAGCGTGTTGACCTGAAAAACGGTACCCATGTGCTCGCCGCCGGCCGGGGGTCTTTCAATACCGTGGCATTCGATGTGGTCAAAGTGCGCCGTGTGCTGCTCACCGTCCACGATCAGCAAGGGCGGCCGTTGCCTCAGGGCGCCTCGGTGTTCGGCAAGGACAATCGTTTCCTGACCAGTGTGGTGGGTGAGGGCATGATTTTCCTGAACGACCTCAACGACTCGCAAACCCTGCGTGTTTCATTGCCGGACTCTTCCTCCTGCCTGCTAAGCCTTACCGCCGAGACTCAACCCGACAATGACAAGTTCTATGAGACAACATCGGCGGTGTGCCATGATCGCTAAGCTGAAAAGCATGGGGTTCGTACTGCTCTGCGGCGTATTGCTGGCTGAGGGCGTGCGCGCTGAAAACTGCCGGCTGTCTATAAGCCAGCCGCGTATCGACTATGGCGTTATTCGCCAGGAGGCATTGGACGAAAGCCCCTCAGTCGTGCTGGGTACGCGCACGGTGCACCTGAGCGTACTTTGCGCAGAGCCTTCGGCAATGGCATTACGATTTACCGGAGCAGCGGATGGCCAGGGCTTTCGTTTTGGGCGTGAGGGGCGTTTTCGCCTGACTCTCAGGCATGCCCAAGTGGACGGGCGTGCCGTTGGGTGGGCGCTGTCACACGTGCCCGGTGAGAGTGCCAGCGGGCAGTTGTTACCGGGCCAGGTCCTGGTGGCGCAAACGGCTGGAAAGCAATTGACTGCCCAGGTCGACATCGACACCGACCTGTCCCCAGCCGCCCTGCAGGTACGCAATCAGACGGTACTGGACGGGCAGGGCAGCTTCGAGCTGGTCAGTCCGGCTGTTCCACTGAGCCGATGAAGTTGGCGAGCTCGGGGGTTTGCGGACTGGCGAACAGCACCTTCGGGTCGCCGACTTCATGCACCTTGCCCTGGTGCATGAACACCAGCTTGTCGCCGACTTCCCGGGCGAAGCGCATTTCGTGCGTCACCATGATCAAGGTCATACCGTCCTTGGCCAGTTGACGCACCACGCTGAGCACCTCGTTGACCAACTCCGGGTCCAGGGCCGAGGTAATCTCATCGCACAACAGCACCTTGGGTGACATGGCCAGCGCGCGGGCAATGGCGACTCGTTGCTGCTGACCACCGGACAGCCGATCGGGGAAGGCGTCGAACTTCTCGCCCAGCCCAACGCGTTCGAGCATTTGCCTGGCCAACTGTGCCGCTTTGGCCTTGGGCACTTTTTGCACCACTTGCGGTGCCAGCATCACGTTTTCGCCGACGCTCAGGTGCGGGAACAGATTGAATTGCTGGAACACCATGCCGACTTTCTGCCTCAGGCTGCGCAGGTCGGCGCGGGCGGCATCAAGGTATTCGCCATCGACTTCGATCACACCGTCATTGATCGACTCCAGGCCGTTGAGGGTGCGCAGCAAGGTGGACTTGCCCGAGCCGCTGCGGCCGATGATCGCCACCACCTGGCCTTCGTCCACCGTCAGGTCGATGCCCTTGAGTACGTGGTGATCGCCGTAATACTTATGCAGGGCAGAAATTCTAAGCAGAGGCATGCAGTCTCCTTTCCAGGTAGCGCGCACTGAGGGACAAGGGGTAACAGAGCAAAAAGTAACCGAGGGCCACCAGGCCGTAGACCATGAAGGGCTCAAAAGTGGCGTTGGCGAGCATGCCGCCCGTCTTGGTCAGTTCGGTGAAGCCGATGATCGAGGTCACGGCGGTGCCTTTGACCACCTGCACCGAGAAACCCACCGTTGGCGCGACGGCAATGCGCAGAGCTTGGGGCAGGATCACAAAACGCAGTTGCTCAAAAGGGTTCAGGGCCAGACTGGCCGAGGCTTCCCATTGGCCATGGGCGATGGAGTCCACGCAACCGCGCCAGATCTCGGCCAGATAAGCGCTGGTGAACAGGGTCAATGCGATTGCCGCGGCCAGCCAGGGCGATATGTCCACGCCCAGCAGGGCAACGCCGAAAAACACCAGGAACAACTGCATCAGCAAGGGCGTGCCCTGGAACAGTTCGATATAGGTGCGGGCAATATTGCGTGGGAAAGCTTTGCGGCTGACGCGCATCGTCATCAGCAGCAGGCCGATCAGGCCACCGCCCACAAATGCTACCAGTGACAGCAGCAGGGTCCACTGCAGGCCAGTGAGCAGGTTGCGCACGATGTCCCAGAAGGTGAACTCACTCATCGACTGTTCCTCATCACAAACCGCCGGCCGATCCAGTTGAGCAGTTGGCGAATCATCAGCGCCATGCACAGGTACACCAGGGTGGTCAGGGCATAGGTTTCAAAGGCCCGGAAATTACGCGACTGGATAAAGTTGGCAGCAAAGCTCAATTCTTCAGTCGCGATCTGCGAACACACCGCCGAACCGAGCATCACGATGATGATCTGGCTGCTCAGGGCTGGCCACACCTTGCCCAGGGCCGGCAGCAGCACCACATGGCGAAACGCTTCAAAGCGCGTCATTGCCAGTGCCGCGGCCGCCTCCAGTTGCCCCCGTGGGATGGCCTGGATGCCGGCACGGATGATCTCGGTGGAGTAGGCCCCCAGGTTGATCACCATCGCCAGCACGGCGGCTTGCCACTCGGTAATTTTCAACCCGAGGGACGGCAGGCCGAAGAAGATAAAGAACAGTTGCACCAGGAACGGTGTGTTGCGGATCAACTCGACATACACCCCAAAGATCCACGCAAACGGTTGGATCTTCCACGCCCGTACCACGGCGCCGACAGTGCCCAGGGCCACGCCGAGGATGGCGCCAATGGCCGTCAGCTCAAGGGTGAACAGCGCGCCACGCAGGAGCAGGTCGGTATTGGCCAGCACCGGCACAAAGTCGAATTGATAGGCCATCTTTGAGCTCCGCGTCAGAGGTCGGCAGGCAGCGGTTCTTTGAGCCACTGCATCGCGTTCTTTTCCAGCCGTCCGTCCGCCTTGGCCGCCACCAGGATCTGGTTGACCTTTTCCAGCAGCGCCGGCTCGTTCTTGTTCACGCCCACGTACACCGGCGAGTCCTTGAGCTTCACCTTCAGCGCCGGTACGCGTTTGGGGTTGCGTTCGCTGATGGCCACCATGACCACGTTGCCGCTGGCGATCAGGTCGACCTGGCCGGCCAGGTAGGCAGCGATGGTGGAGTTGTTGTCTTCAAAACGCTTGATCGTGGCTTCTTTGGGCGCTACCGCGGTCAGCTCGATGTCTTCGATGGCGCCACGGGTCACGCTGATGGTCTTGCCTTTGAGGTCGTCGAGGCTGGCGATGGCGGCATCAGGCGGCCCAAACACGGCAAGGTAGAACGGCGCGTAGGCGTTGGAGAAGTCGATGACCTTTGCCCGCTCGGGATTCTTGCCCAGGCTGGAAATAACCAGGTCGACTTTGCCAGTGGTGAGGAACGGGATGCGATTGGTGCTGTTCACCGGCGTCAGTTCCAGCTTGACCTTGAGTTGGTCGGCCAGCAGCTTGGCGGTGTCGATGTCCAGGCCCCGGGGTTGCATGTCAGGGCCGACCGAACCAAACGGCGGGAAGTCCTGGGGGACGGCAACCTTCAGGGTGCCACGGGCGACGATGTCATCCAGACCATTCGCCTGGGCGGGTGCCTGGCTCAGCATCAGGCTGGCAAACAGGGCAGTGAGCAGGGCGCTGTAGCGCTTGGTCATGGCAACTCTCCGAAAAAGGCGAAGGAATTTTCTGAGGTTGCCCAGTGCACAGCCCATGCCAGCCCCCTTCGGATCGTCTGTAAGGCTGATGTTTGTTGAGGTGCAGTGGTCTTACTGGTCTGAACAGTGGTCAGGTTTTTCGCACTCTTTTCGAGCGTCGGCAAAAAGCTGCGAGCCCCTTTGGGGCGTGGCTTGCAGCCGGCCGTGAATAGTTTTACAACGGGTCACACACGCTATTGGGAACCCTGAGCTTTTTATGAATTCCATTGCCCAAGCCGTACCGGAAGCGGCCTTGCAGGCCATCCGCAAACTGATCAAGGAGCAAGGCTTCGGGCCGGGCGATGCGTTACCGTCCCAGCGCGACCTGGCTCTGCAATTGGGGGTGAGCCGGGCGTCGTTGCGTGAGGCGCTGTCGTCCCTTAGCGCCTTGGGCGTGGTCAGCGTGCAGCCGGGCAAGGGCGTGTTCGTGCAGGACGTGCAAGAGGCACCGGGGTTCGCCTGGCCCTTCGCGGCGCAGGCCACGCCGCCGGATATCTTCCAGCTGCGCTACGCCTTGGAGGGGTTTGCGGCCGGGTTGGCAGCAGTGACACTGACCCTTGATGCACTGGACAGCCTGCAAGACAACGTCCAAGCCATGCGCAAAGTGCTCAAGGCGGGCGACTTCGAAGCGGCCGCCCGCCTGGACTTCGAATTTCACCAGCGTATTCTGCTGGCCAGCGGTAACCAGGCCATGGTGAGCATCCTCAGCGCCAGCGCCGAAGTGTTTCTGGAAAGTCAGAAGCTACCGTTCATCCGGCCGGAACGGGCCATGGAAACCTGGCAGGAACATCGTAGAATCCTGCGCGCCCTGGCCCGCCGCAACAGTACGGCGGCGCAGAAAAGCATGCAGGAACATATACGTAATGCAGCGTTGCGCACGGGCATTGCGTTCGTGACGCCCGCTACGCCGTGACGAGTCATATCCACACTCATTCAACTTCATAGCAAGACTCAATCAGACGCGGCTTCCTGAACAGGGGAAGGGCGGCTATGATGGGCAACGTTTTTTTTGCTTACAATCCGGAGACATCCATGAGCAGCGATCTTATCAAGCACGTCACCGACGCGACCTTTGAAGCCGAAGTCCTCAAGGCTGACGGCCCGGTGCTGGTTGACTACTGGGCTGAATGGTGCGGCCCTTGCAAAATGATCGCTCCGGTCCTGGACGACATTGCAACCACCTATGCAGGCAAGCTGACCATTGCCAAGCTGAACATCGACGAGAACCAGGAGACCCCGGCCAAGCATGGTGTGCGTGGTATCCCGACCCTGATGCTGTTCAAGAACGGCAACGTCGAAGCGACTAAAGTGGGCGCGCTGTCGAAGTCCCAGCTGCAAGCTTTCCTCGACGCGAGCATCTAAGCGTCGTCAAAAAAGCCCCGCAAATTGCGGGGCTTTTTCGTGAAACAGGGCTAGACGCTCCGAAATCCAGGTGGTACATTCGGCCCCGCAGTGGTTTCTCCACTGCCCCCTGCAAGCCGTCGCCGACGCATTCCTTTTCGATTAGTACGCGATCCTGTCGCCTTCTCTGCGGCGCGGCCTCATTAAGCCAAAAGCTTAATTTCCCCCCCTCCATAAATGATTACGTCATTCCTATATGAATCTGACTGAACTCAAGCAAAAGCCGATTACCGACCTGCTCCAACTGGCCGAAGAAATGGGCATAGAAAATATGGCCCGTTCGCGCAAGCAGGACGTGATTTTCTCCCTGCTCAAGAAGCACGCGAAAAGCGGCGAGGAAATCTCCGGTGATGGCGTGCTGGAGATTCTCCAGGACGGCTTCGGCTTCCTCCGCTCTGCAGACGCGTCCTATCTCGCCGGCCCAGATGATATCTACGTCTCGCCGAGCCAGATCCGTCGCTTCAACTTGCGCACCGGTGACACCATCGTTGGCAAGATCCGCCCTCCGAAGGAAGGCGAGCGTTACTTCGCCCTGCTCAAGGTCGACACGATCAACTTCGATCGCCCCGAGAACGCGAAAAACAAGATTCTCTTCGAGAACCTGACCCCGCTGTTCCCGACCGTGCGCATGAAGATGGAAGCCGGTAACGGCTCCACCGAAGACTTGACCGGCCGTGTGATCGACCTCTGCGCTCCGATCGGCAAAGGCCAGCGTGGCCTGATCGTCGCACCGCCGAAAGCCGGTAAGACCATCATGCTGCAGAACATCGCCGCGAACATTGCGCGTAACAACCCTGAAGTTCATCTGATTGTGCTGTTGATCGATGAGCGTCCGGAAGAAGTGACCGAGATGCAGCGCACCGTGCGCGGCGAAGTGGTTGCCTCGACGTTCGATGAGCCGCCAACCCGCCACGTGCAGGTTGCCGAAATGGTGATCGAAAAGGCCAAGCGCCTGGTCGAGCACAAGAAAGACGTGGTGATCCTGCTCGACTCCATCACCCGTCTGGCCCGTGCCTACAACACTGTGATCCCGAGCTCCGGCAAGGTGCTGACCGGTGGTGTCGATGCCCACGCCCTGGAGAAACCGAAGCGTTTCTTCGGCGCCGCGCGCAACATCGAAGAAGGCGGCTCGCTGACCATTATCGCCACCGCGCTGGTTGAAACCGGCTCGAAGATGGACGAAGTGATCTACGAAGAGTTCAAGGGTACCGGCAACATGGAACTGCCTTTGGACCGTCGCATCGCTGAAAAGCGTGTGTTCCCTGCGATCAACATCAACCGCTCCGGCACCCGCCGCGAAGAGTTGCTGACGGCAGACGACGAACTGCAGCGTATGTGGATCCTGCGCAAGCTGTTGCACCCGATGGACGAAGTCGCTGCCATCGAGTTTCTGATCGACAAGCTGAAAACCACCAAGACCAACGACGAGTTCTTCCTGTCGATGAAACGCAAGTAATACAGCGTTTCAGGTCCAAAAAAATGGCGTCCTTAATGGGGCGCCATTTTTTTTGCGTCGAGATTCTGCGATTTTTGTGGCATAAGTATCCGTTAAGTAACAAAAATTGACGCGTGACTTCGCTCATCCCTTTCGTCGCAGACTGACCACATTCTTATGACCACCCTTGCTTACCGCAGAGACATCGATGGCCTGCGTGCCATCGCCGTCCTTGCAGTCGTGTTGTTCCACTTTGGTGTCCCTGGCATTACTGGCGGTTTTGTTGGCGTCGACGTCTTTTTCGTCATCTCGGGCTTCCTGATTACGTCAATTATCTGGCGTGAGCGTCAAGCCGGACGCTTCAGCTTCATCGACTTCTGGGCTCGCCGCGCCCGGCGTATCTTGCCCGCGCTGTTTGTGATGATCGCGGCGACACTGGCAGTGGGTTGGTTTCTGTTGGCGCCCAAGGACTATGAAGAGTTGGGGCGGTCTGCGCATTATCAGGTGACCTTTACCTCGAATCTGTTGTTCTCGCGCCAGCACGGCTATTTCGATGCCTCATCGGACATCAAGCCCTTGCTGCATACCTGGTCATTGGCGGTAGAAGAGCAGTTCTATATTTTCTTCCCATTGCTGCTGACCTTGCTTTCCAGCCGTTTGAAGCACTGGCGCCTGGCATTGTTCGCGGTGCTGCTGGCGTCGTTTGGCATGAGCGTCTGGGCGGTTCAGCATGAGCCACAGAAAGCTTTCTTCCTGTTGCATCTGCGGGCCTGGGAGCTACTGGCCGGTGCGATGCTGGCGGTGCAGCCCAAGCGTGAATGGCGCGCCTCGCCGGCCTTGGCGCAAGGAATCAGCCTGGCTTCCCTGGCATTGATCCTCATCGCTGTATTGGGTTACGACGCGAAAACGCCGTTCCCAGGCGCGACTGCGTTGTTGCCTGTGCTGGGTGTGGTCGGGTTGATCTGGGCCAACGGCCAGCAACAGACTTGGGTCGCTCGCCTGTTGGGCACGCGGATCATGGTGGGTATCGGGCTGATCTCTTATTCCTGGTACCTCTGGCACTGGCCGGTATTCGTGTACGCCAACTACGCCGCGGTGGATGGCTTGAGCGCGCTGGAACTGGCGGGGCTGATGCTGCTTTCGCTGGTGCTGGGCTATCTGTCCTGGCGTTTCGTGGAAACGCCGTTCCGGGAAAAACGTTTGCTGGCTTCGCGTAAGGCGATTCTGGCGTCAGCCATGGTCGGCATTCTGGGGCTGGGCTTCACTGGCCTTGCGATACGCGAAGCTGACGGCGTGCCTTCGCGCTTGTCCGAACAGGCGTTGCGTTTTGCCCAGGCCAAGAAGTGGAGCCCTGACCTGCTGGCGTGCATGGCCGACAAAGATACGCCCGATGAACGCTTGTTCTGCCATTTCGGCCCCAAAGACCAATCGGTTTCAGCGTTGGTATGGGGTGACAGTCACGCTACCGCGCTGATACCGGCACTCAAAGAGGGCGCTGATCGTCACGATATCAGCCTGGTCGAAGCCAGTTTTGCCGGCTGTATTCCCCTCGATGGCCTGGAGAATATTGCCCGCTGCGCGCATTTCAACCGTCGCGTCGAGAAGGCCATGGCTGAGCAGACATTCAGCGATGTGGTGTTGGCCGCCCGCTGGAGCCTGTATGTGTATGGGCAAATGTCCGGTGACAAGGAGCATGCGCTCAAAGACCCCGGCACCGGCCAGTATGTGCGCGCCGTCGCCGAACAACGCTTTGCCCAGGGCCTGCGCGAGCGCATCCAGGGTTTGCGCGCTGCCGGCCACAAGGTCTGGCTGGTCAAGGAAGTGCCGCTGCAGGAAATCATCGTGCCTTACCGTCTCAGCCGCCTGGCCATGATGAACCGGCCCGTGGACGGTGAAGGGCTGGCCTTGGCCGAGCATGTGAAGCGCCAGGCTTTTATCACGCACTTGTTTGATGAATTGGCGGCTGCCGACAGCGGTGTCGCGGTGCTGGACCCCGCGCCATTACTGTGCGGCGCCGATGGGCTGTGCCGGGTCGAACTCAATGGCCGCGCGCTGTATACCGACGATAACCATCTTTCAGACGTCGGCGCGCGACACATCGAAGCCTTCCTGGAGCCGTTGTTCAGTTCGTTGCAATCACGCGGATTGACGGCCAATTAAGCTGCCAGCCGCCCTCAGAGCAGGTAGGATGTACGCCTATTTTACGGGTGGCATGGTTAATGAAATTCAAGGATCTTCGGGATTTCGTGCAGCAACTTGAGCAGCGCGGAGAGTTGAAACGTATCCAGATGCCGATTTCTCCGGTGCTGGAAATGACTGAGATTTGCGACCGCACCTTGCGCAACAAGGGCCCGGCGCTGTTGTTCGAAAACCCGACCGGCTTTGATATCCCGGTGCTGGGCAACCTGTTCGGCACTCCCGAGCGCGTGGCCTTTGGCATGGGCGCCGAGTCTGTCAGCGAACTGCGCGAGATCGGCAAGCTGCTGGCCTTTCTCAAGGAGCCCGAGCCGCCCAAGGGCTTGAAGGACGCCTGGTCCAAACTGCCGATCTTCCGCAAGATCATCGCCATGGCCCCCAAGGTGGTCAAGGACGCGGTGTGCCAGGAAGTGGTCATTGAAGGCGATGATGTCGACCTGGCCATGCTTCCGGTGCAAACCTGCTGGCCTGGCGACGTTGGCCCGTTGATCACCTGGGGCCTGACTGTCACCAAGGGCCCGAACAAGGATCGCCAGAACCTCGGTATCTACCGTCAGCAAGTCATTGGCCGTAACAAAGTGATCATGCGCTGGCTCAGCCACCGTGGCGGAGCCCTCGACTTCCGTGAGTGGTGCGAAAAGCATCCCGGCAAGCCGTTCCCGGTGTCCGTGGCCCTGGGTGCCGACCCGGCGACCATTCTCGGCGCAGTCACGCCCGTACCTGACAGCCTCTCCGAGTACGCCTTCGCCGGCTTGTTGCGCGGTAATCGCACGGAGCTGGTGAAGTGCCGCGGTAACGACCTGCAAGTGCCGGCCACCGCCGAAATTATTCTTGAAGGCGTGATTCACCCAGGTGAAATGGCCGATGAAGGCCCGTACGGCGACCACACCGGTTACTACAACGAAGTCGACAGCTTCCCGGTGTTCACCGTCGAGCGCATCACCCATCGGGTCAAGCCGATCTACCACAGCACCTACACGGGTCGTCCGCCCGATGAGCCCGCCATCCTCGGCGTGGCGCTCAACGAAGTGTTCGTGCCGATCCTGCAAAAGCAATTCCCGGAAATCACCGACTTCTACCTGCCGCCCGAGGGCTGTTCGTACCGCATGGCCATCGTGACCATGAAGAAGTCGTATCCGGGGCATGCCAAGCGGGTAATGCTCGGCGTATGGTCGTTTTTGCGACAGTTCATGTACACCAAGTTCGTTATTGTCACCGACGACGACATCAATGCCCGGGACTGGAACGACGTGATCTGGGCCATCACCACGCGCATGGACCCCAAGCGCGATACCGTGATGATCGATAACACGCCGATCGACTACCTCGACTTTGCCTCGCCGGTATCGGGCCTGGGTTCGAAAATGGGCCTGGATGCCACCCACAAATGGCCGGGTGAAACCACTCGCGAGTGGGGCCGGGTGATCGTCAAGGATGAAGCCGTCACCGCGCGTGTCGATGCGATCTGGAAAGAATTGGGAATAGATTGATGCGTGTAACCCTGCAACCTTCCGGCGCTGTACTGGAGCTGGTCCCTGGCGAACGAATCCTCGAAGGTGCACGCCGCCTGGGGTACGAATGCCCCCAGGCCTGCCGCAATGGCGTGTGCCATGTGTGTGCGGCGTTGCTGGTGGAGGGGCGGGTAAGCCAGGCCGGTGAAGTGCGCGACCATGGCGAGTTCTACACTTGCATCGCCGAGCCGCTGGAAGACTGCATTGTGTTGTGGGATGGCGTACTGGCGCCGGGAGAGTTGCCGTTGCGCAAATTGTCATGCCAATTGATCGAGTGCGTGGAAGTCGGTGGCGATGTCTGGCGTGTGCGCCTGCGCGCTCCGGCCGGTAAGGCGGTGCGTTACCACGCCGGGCAATACTTGATGCTCGAACGGGAGAACGGCGAGAAGTCGGCGTTCTCCCTGGCTTCTGCACCCCATGCCGGGCGTGAGTTGGAGCTGCATGTGCTGGTGCGCGAGGACAGTGCGCGTAACCTTATCGAACAATTGCAGCGCAACCAGATGGCCCGTGTGGAACTGCCGTTCGGTGACACCCACCTGGCCGAGTTGCCAGACGGGCCGCTGGTGTTGATGGCCGCCGGTACCGGTATGGCGCAGATGCACAGTCTGATCGAGCACTGTCGCGCTTCGGGCTTCAAGCACCCGGTGCACCTGTACTGGGGCGTACGGCGCCCGGAAGATTTCTACCAGATCGAGCACTGGGATCAGTGGCTGCAATTGCCCAATCTGTTCCTGCACAAAGTGGTCAGCGACCTGTGTGGTTGGGAGGGGCGCTGCGGTTTGCTGCATGAGGTGGTGTGCGAAGACATTGCCGACCTCAACACGGTACATGTCTACGCCAGCGGCTCACCGGCGATGATTTATGGCACCCTGGATGCATTGGTCGACGCCGGTATGGATGCGCACCGTATGCGCGCCGACGTGTTTGCCTACGCCCCACGGCCCTGAGCGGAGTAAAAAACTCTCGGTTAAACATCCATCAAACTGTGGGAGCGGGCTTGCTCGCGAATGCGTTGTACCAGTCACCGGATGAGTTGGCTGACCCACCGTATTCGCGAGCAAGCCCGCTCCCACATGGGTGGTGTTCGCTCAGAATCGTAACCCCGTCGTCACCATTGCTGCATTGAACCCCAGCAACACCAGCTCCGCCGCGACCGGTCCGTAGTGGGTACCCACAGACGGAATGATCACTGGCGCTACGCCAAAACGATTCAACGGGATCTTGTCGCGATACTCGCCGCGATAGCCCTGGATCAGTCCACCAGTCAACTTCGCATACACCGGGTAGTCGGCCATGTCGTAGCGCTTGCCCGCATAGGCATAGTACGAGCGTTGGCGAAACGAGTTGCGAAAGGTGACCCCGCCATACACCAGGCCCGACGCCTCATTGCGCTCCAGACCGATCAGGTCCTGTTTGTTGTTGTGTTGCGGGTCGGGTGCAAAGTGCCGGGTGTAGACGCTGGTCTGGGCGTACCAGAAGCCTTTGTCGTCAGTCGCCGTTGGCGTTTCGCTAGCCAGTGCAGTGGTGGCCTGGGCAAGCAATAACAGGCCAGGCATTCGGAATTTTTTCATGGCGACCTCGGTAGTCGATTTGATGAACGGCTAAGTGGGTCGTTACAGGCGCGCCAGTTTGACGGCTTGGCACGCGCCCAGGCTGAACCGGGGCTGAAAGTACCGGGATTAGCCACGTGGATCCTGACGAATGGGCGAGCGTGCTTATGCTTTTGCTTATTCTTTTAAGGTATTTATTCTGCTTCATGAATATCTTTAAGCTATATCGCAACGGACTACCGACTTCACCGACCATAACCAGATACTGACCGCCACCGCCCGCCAGCCGGATCGATCGTACGAACTTCGCGCATTGCAGTTCTATTTTTGATTCAAAGGGGAGCGGTATGGGGAGCTACAGGAAACACGCGCTATACACGGCGATTTTGTCGGCAAATTTGCTGACCGTTGTGGGATTCAATCCAGTTCTGGCAGACGAAACTACTGCGGTTGATGCACCTAAACTCGACACCGTAATCGTCACCGGCACCCGCGCCCAAGAGCGCACTGCCAGTGCATCGCTGTCGCCAATCGACGTAATCTCCGGTGAAACCCTGCGCAGCACCGGCTCCGATGAGCTGGGTGCCGTATTAGCGCGGCTGATTCCGTCGATCAACTTCCCCCGACCAAGCCTGGTGGACGGCGCCGAGCTCGTGCGTCCGGCGCAGTTGCGCGGCTTGTCGCCGGACCAGGTGTTGGTACTGGTCAACGGCAAGCGTCGCCATACCAGTGCCTTCGTCAACCTGGGCGGTGCGGTTGGGCGCGGTTCGGCCCCGGCAGACTTGAATGCCATTCCGCTGTCGGCGGTGGACCATATCGAGGTGCTGCGCGACGGCGCTTCTGCCCGTTACGGCTCCGATGCGATCGCCGGGGTGATCAACGTGATCCTCAAGCACGCCGACCATGGCGGCTCGGTTTCCAGCAAGTTTGGCGAGTACAAAAAGGGTGACGGCATCCAGCGTAATGTCAGCGGTAATACGGGCCTGGCATTGGGCGACAATGGCTTTATCAACCTGTCTGCTGAAGGCGCCGACAACGATTACACCAACCGCGCCGGCAACGACTACCGCCCCGGCAGCATCGGCTCTACTACTTACGGCCAGCGTGTGTTCCGCCAAGGTGAGCCAGCCACCAATGAAGGCAAATTCCAGTTCAACTCGGAGTATGCCTTCAACGATGCCGCCGAGTTCTACACCTTCGGTGGCTACAGCAAGCGGCGCGGTGAAACGGCAGCCTTCTACCGGGCAAGCAACGCGTCCAACAACATCAAGGCGCTCAACCCTAACGGCTACCTGCCACTGATCAAAGGCAACCTGGAAGACACTTCTCTGGTGGTGGGCTTGCGCGGCCTGCTGGCCTACGACTGGCATTACGACCTGTCGGCCAACTACGGCAAGAACCAGTACGAACTGGGGACTGAAACCATCAACACCTCACTGGGCCTGGCAACGCCGCGTAAATTCAACAACGGCACCCTGAGCAACGATCAGAAGCAAGTCAGCCTGGACCTGTCCCGTGAGTTCGATGTGGGTTTTCTGCCGTATCCGGTCTCCGTGGCGTTCGGCGGTGAATACCTGCATCAGGGCTATGAAATCGAGGCGGGCGAGCCAGCGTCCTATTACCAGACCGGCAGCTCCGGCCTGGGCGGTTTCCGCGATGCCGATGCCGGCACCAGCACGCGGCATAACTGGGCACAGTACCTGGACCTGGAAACCAACTTCACCGAAAAACTCAGCGCCTCGGCCGCCGTGCGCCATGAGGATTACAGTGACTTTGGCTCCAACGTCAGCGGCTCGCTGTCGGCCCGCTACGACTTCACCCCCCAGGTGGCCTTGCGCGGCAGCATCTCCAACGGTTTCCGTGCGCCGTCCCTGGCCCAGCAGAATTTTGCCTACACCTCATCGCAGTTGATCGGCAGTACCATCCAGGAAGCCGGCACCTTCCCGGCCAACAGTCAGGTCGCGCGCCTGCTGGGTGCCGAAGACCTCAAGGCCGAAAAGTCGCGCAACTACAGCCTCGGCCTGGTGCTGGAGCCGGCCGATGATCTGACCGTCACGCTCGATGTGTACCGCATCGACATCCGCGACCGCATCAGCCTGTCGTCTAACCTCAATCTCAACCCGGCCACGGTGGCTTACCTGCAAGCCAATGGCGTCGGCAATATCAACTACACCACGGCCCGGTACTTCACCAACGCCACGGACACCAGCACCGATGGCGTCGATCTGGTAGCCAACTATCGCTACCAGCTCGATAACGGCATTCGCTGGAACAGTACCGTGGGCTACAACTACAACCACACCAAAGTCACCGACGTGAAAGCCAACCCCGCGATTCTCGATAGCCTGGGGGCCAACCTGGTGCGAGTGGACCGCCGCGAGCGTATCGGCTTGCTGGGCGATACCACGCCCCAGCACAAGCTGAGCCTGGGCAACGACTTCACCTTCGGTAATTGGGCGCTGCACACTAACCTGGTGCGCTATGGTGAGTTCACCAGTTATCAGACGGACAAGGTCAACGACCAGACCTTCAAGGCCGCCTGGGTGCTGGACCTGTCGGCGGATTACAAGTTGAAGAACTGGACCTTCACTCTGGGCGGCGACAACGTCACCGATAAGTACCCGGAGAAGGTTAACGCCTTCGCCAGCAGCGGCGGCAACCTCGCCTACAGCACTTTTTCGCCGTACGGTTACAGCGGCGCGTTCTATTACGGTAAAGTCGCTTACAACTGGTAACACACAGGAGGCGCACCGCTTTTCGCCATGACCGCCATTGAAACCGATCTTCTGCAATTGGCTTACCCTCCGCGGCTCGATCTGGGGCCGCAACTCACTCACGAACAATTGATGAGCTCGATGCAAGCCACCATGGCTCGGCACAAGGGTGGGCCGGTGTGGCTGTTTGCGTATGGTTCGCTGATCTGGCGCCCTGAATGCTCGTCGACCGAGCGGGTGCGTGCACGGGTTCACGGTTATCACCGTGGCCTGTATTTGTGGTCACACGAGCATCGGGGGACGCCGGAGTTGCCGGGCTTGGTGTTCGGGCTGGATCGCGGTGGTTCCTGCAGCGGGTTCGCCTACCGTTTGCCGGAAGATCAGTTGGAGGCCTCGCTGTATGCCCTGTGGCAACGCGAGATGCCTTACCCCTCGTACCGGCCGCACTGGCTCAGTTGCCGATTGGAAGATGGCAGCACCGTGCAGGCGTTGGGGTTTGTTCTGGAGCGGCACTTGCCCAGCTATGCCGGCAACTTGCCCGATATCGTGCTTAATCATGTACTGCAAAGCGCTTGCGGGCGTTACGGCACGACTCGCGATTATGTCGAGCAGACCGTGAACGCCCTGCGTAGCCACGCCATGCCAGATAAAAACCTGGAGGCGCGGCTCAAGCGTTGTGCCAAGGATTGCCTGGGCGGTTAACGCGCCGAGCTGACACTGTTGGTGTGCCACAGCGTAGGGATCAGGAACGCGATGGCCAGTACGCAGGCGCTGATCAGCAGTACAAAGCCGCCGTCCCAGCCGAAATGGTCAACCGTGTAGCCCATGGCGGCACTTGCCGCTACCGAACCGCCCAGGTAACCGAACAAACCGGTGAAGCCCGCTGCGGTGCCGGCGGCTTTCTTCGGAGCCAGTTCCAGTGCCTGCAGGCCGATCAGCATCACCGGGCCGTAGATCAGGAAGCCGATTGAGAACAGCGCAATCATGTCGATCATCGGGTTGCCCGGCGGGTTGAGCCAGTAAACCAGGGTCGCCACGGTGACCAGCGCCATGAACACGATGCCGGTCAGGCCGCGATTGCCACGGAAGATCTTGTCCGACATCCAGCCGCACAGCAGCGTGCCCGGGATGCCTGCCCACTCGTAGAAGAAATACGCCCAGGACGACTTGTCGACCGTGAAGTGTTTGGCTTCTTTCAAATAGGTCGGCGCCCAGTCCAGTACGCCGTAGCGCAACAGGTACACAAACACGTTGGCGAAGGCGATGTACCAGAGCATTTTGTTGCGCAACACGTACTTGACGAAGATTTCCTTGGCGCTGAATTCGTCTTCGTGGCTGGCGTCGTAACCTTCCGGGTAGTCGTTCTTGTACTGCTCGATAGGCGGCAGGCCCACCGATTGCGGGGTGTCGCGCATGGTGATGAAGGCAAACGCCGCCACCGCCAGGGCCACGGTGGCCGGCACGTAGAACGCGGCATGCCAGTCGTTGAACCATGCCATGCCCAGCAGGAACAGCGGGCCGATCAGGCCGCCGCCGACGTTGTGCGCCACGTTCCACACGGACACCACGCCGCCGCGTTCTTTCTGCGACCACCAGTGCACCATGGTCCGCCCACTCGGCGGCCAGCCCATGCCCTGGGCCCAGCCGTTGATGAACAGCAAAATGAACATCATGGTCACGCTGGACGTTGCCCAAGGCGCGAAACCGAAAATGAACATCACCCCTGCCGAAACCAGCAGGCCGAAGGGCAGGAAGTAGCGCGGGTTGGAGCGGTCGGACACCAAGCCCATCAGGAATTTGGACAAACCATAGGCGATTGCGATCGCCGACATCGCCAGGCCCAGTTCACCGCGGGTGTAACCCTCGTCGATCAGGTAGGGCATGGCCAGGGAGAAGTTTTTACGCAGCAGGTAGTAGCCAGCGTAACCAAAGAAAATACCCGCGAAGATCTGCCAGCGCAGCCGTCGGTAGGTACTGTCTATTTTTTCTTCAGGCAGGGGCGCCTGGTGTGCGGCAGGACGAAAGAAAGCAAACATTCAAGAGCTCCAAATTTCTTGTTTTGACTGCGGATGCGAATGTTACAGTTTCGTTACCGAAAATAGCATCGCCTCTTATCCGCAAACACAGGAAACGCGAGCAAGTGCATGTTCTTTTACGAACATGTCGCTAATAGATAAGTGATGGTCGTGATTAGGTCCTAAGACCACTGAGTAACTACTGTGGGAGCTGGCTTGCCTGCGATGGCGGTTTTTCAGGTTCATCTGTAGCAGCTGACCCACCGCTATCGCAGGCAAGCCAGCTCCCACATGGATTGCATTTCAGGTGTGTTATCGGGTTTGGACAACTATTTTACCCACTGCCTTGCGCTGCCCCAGATCATTGATCGCTTGGGCAGCCTGTTCCAGCGGATACACCTGCGACACCAATGGCTTGAGCTTGCCCTCGCCATACCAGGTGAACAACTGCTGGAAATTCGCTGCGTTATCCTGCGGCTGGCGCTGGGCAAACGAGCCCCAGAACACGCCGACCACGGCGGCGCCCTTGAGCAATGCCAGGTTCACCGGCAATTCGGGAATGCGCCCGCTGGCAAACCCCACCACCAACAGGCGGCCGTTCCAGGCGATGGCGCGGACGGCCTGGTCAAACAGGTCGCCACCCACCGGGTCGTAAATCACGTCAGCGCCATTGCCATCGGTCAGGCGCTTGACCTCATCCTTGAGGCTGGCTTCGCTGTAGTTGATCAGCTCATCGGCGCCGGCCGCCTTGGCCACTGCGAGCTTGTCGGCGCTGCTGGCGGCGGCAATCACCCGGGCGCCCATGGCCTTGCCGATCTCCACGGCGGCCAGGCCCACGCCGCCGGACGCACCAAGCACCAGCAAGGTCTCGCCAGGTTGCAGGTTGGCGCGTTGTTTCAGCGCGTGCATGGAGGTGCCGTAGGTCATGCTGAAGGCGGCGGCGGTGTTGAAGTCCATGCTCGGCGGGATCGGCAGCACGTTATAGCCGGGCACCGCGACCTGCTCGGCAAAGCTGCCCCAGCCGGTCAACGCCATCACACGGTCACCGACTTTCAGATGGCTGACTTTCTCACCCACTTCACTGACCACGCCTGCCGCTTCGCCACCGGGTGAGAACGGAAAGGGCGGCTTGAACTGGTATTTGCCTTCGATGATCAGCGTATCCGGGAAATTCACCCCGGCCGCGTGCACGTCCAACAGGATTTCGTTCTTCTTGATCGCGGGGCTGGCGATCTCTTCCAGCACCAAGGTTTCGGCGGGGCCGAAGGCTTTGCACAGCACAGCTTTCATCGGACTATTCCTTTTGGCATCGTGGCCGATAAGTGTAGGAGGGTGCGCCCGTGGGTCAACGAGCATACCCACGCCTGATAAGCCCCCATAAGCTTGTGCTCAGCCTTGCTAGCGTTATGCTACCGGGCAAACGAATTCGAGGAATGAACTGTGAAAGCGTGGATCCTGTTGATGCTGGCCCTGACGTTACCGATGGCCGTCCAGGCCGAAGAAGCCAAGGAAGGCGAGGCGCCGAAAGTCAGCTATATCAGCCTGACCCCGCCGTTTGTGGGCAACTACGGCCTGGATGGCACGGCCAAGCTCAAGGTCTACAAGGCCGACATCGCCCTGCGCGTGACCGGTGATGAGGCGGCGAAGTTGGTCAAGGCCAACGACCCGTTGATTCGCAACCAACTGGTCGCGCTGTTTACCCAGCAGAGCAACGAGACCATGAGCAGTGTCGAGGGCAAGGAAAAGCTGCGCCAAGAGGCGTTGAAGCAAACGCAGCAAGTGATGAACGATGAAACCGGCAAGCCGGTGGTAGAAGACCTGCTGTTCAACAACCTGATCATCCAGTAAGTCGCTGCGCGACTACCGCGGGCAAGCCCGCTCCCACATTGGAATGCGAGCCCCTGTGGGAGCGGGCTTGCCCGCGAAGAGGCCCTGACAGGCACCGCAAGAAACCAGTGCCAGTTAAAGCAACTGAATGACCGCTGCCCACTGCTCCGGTGTGACTGCCATGACTGAAAGCCGGCTGCCCTTTTGCACCAGCGGCATTTCGGCCAGTGCAGTTTGCTGCTTTAGATAGCCGAGCCCCAGCACCTTGGGGAAGGTTTGCACAGGGGCGACATCGATCGCGCTCCACGGGTTTTTCTCCGGGGTGGCCTTGGCGTCGAAATAGTGGCTTTCTGGTTCCAGCGCAGTAGGGTCCGGATAGGCGGCCCGGATGATTTTGCCGATGCCGGCAATCCCAGGCTCCGGGCAACTGGAGTGGTAGAAGAAAAACTCATCGCCCACCGCCATGGCGCGCAGAAAGTTGCGCGCCTGATAGTTGCGCACCCCATCCCAGCGGGCTTCGCCGAGCTTTTCCAAGTCCTTTATGGACAATTCGTCAGGCTCGGATTTCATCAGCCAGTAGGCCATTGTTGGGCTCCTGAAAAAGGCATTGGGTAAGTTGTCGGGCAATTGCATGACAAACCGACAGTCGGTTGGCGTCAAGGTTTGCGTGTTGGTTCACGTTACCGCAGAATGCGCGCTTTTAAGCTTGAAGCAGCTGCAACGGACTACTTTGGAACGTTGTTGTCATCGTGTACGAGGTGCCTGAAAGGGGGGCAATCGATGCAACGTAAGCCGGATTTACTATGGATTTTGGTTATTTTGTTTGGTCTGGGCGTCGTGACCACCGGTTATGCCCAGAGCCTGTGGTCGAACAAGACCGATGCACCGGTTGAACTGGCTCAGCAGCAGTCACAACCGTTCAAGCGTTAACTCAAGCATTCACCAAGGCGCCGCTGTTTCCAGCGGCGTTTGTGCGACATACCACTGCTTATCAGTCACCGTCCCCGCCAACGGCACATCCCAGCTTGCCTGCGCCAGGCGTTCGACTTTCTGGCATTCATGGGCCAGCCCCAGCAGTGTTGGCTTGCGCCAGCTCTGGCGGCGGGCAAGATAGGCCAAGCTGCGGTCGTAGAACCCGCCGCCCATGCCCAGGCGCCCACCCACATCATCGAACCCCACCAACGGCAACAACACCAAGTCCAGCGCCCAGACTTGGCGTTGGTGATGGGCATTTACCCGTGGTTCAAGGATGCGAAAGCGGTTTGGCAGCAACTTATCCCCAGGGCGTACGCGCTGGAACACCATCTTGGTGCGCGGCCAGGCGCTGAGCACCGGCAGATAAGTGGCTTTGCCTCGACGCTGGGCCGCACGCAGCAGCAGGCGCGGATCGATTTCACCGTCCGTGGGCAGATACAAAGAGATATGTCTGGCCCGGCGAAACAGCGGGTGCTGTGCCAGTTGCCGGTACAGACCCTGAGCGGCCTGGCGCTGCTCGCTTGGCGTGAGGGCGCGGCGGGCCTTGCGCAACATGCGTCGAAGTTGCGGACGGGAAAGCGGCGCAGGTTCGGTCATGATTTTCGGCTCATAAAACAATGCCAGTCCGGGGACTGGCATTGAGTTTGGGAATTCAGGCTCCCCGACAGAGCCGCTGTCGACTTAGCCCTTGAACCCGAAAGTTCAAGGTGGAAGAAGCAGTAGGCTTTAAGGCTTTCCGTCTAGCGGACATGCACACCAGCCCAACGTGCAACTTCCAGGGTAGTGCGAATCGGCTCAGGGACATCGCCGACTGGCAAACACGCCAGGGAGTGGGGCGAGTATACCTTAAACCCGCTCGGCAATCAGCCCTTGGGTGTGTCTGAATCGGTGGAAAGCACCAGATCCACGCGGTCGAGCAAGTCACGCACCTGCTCGCGCGTCGAGCCGCTGGCCTGTACGTCAGGGCGCTCCTGCTTATGCAGCAGGTCATGGGTGATATTCAGCGCGGCCATCACGGCGATGCGGTCGGCGCCGATCACTTTGCCGCTGCTGCGGATTTCGCGCATCTTGCCGTCCAGGTAGCGGGCAGCGCTCACCAGGTTGCTGCGTTCTTCCTGGGGGCAGATGATCGAATATTCTTTGTCGAGGATCTGCACGGTAACGCTATTGCTTGAACTCATGAGTCTTGCTCCAGGGCCTTCAGGCGCGAAATCATCGATTCGACCTTACGCCGGGCGATTTCGTTTTTTTCAATGAGGTGAGCGCGTTCCTCGCGCCAGGTCTTTTCCTGAGCTAATAGGAGTCCGTTTTGACTCTTAAGTTGCTCGACCCGATCAATTAGCAGTTCGAGTCTGGCCATCAGCGCTTGCAGGTCGGTGTCTTCCATTGGGTTCCACTGGATTTGTCTGATGAATGGCAACTGCAGGATAAACGATCTGACGCCCTCGATAGTCTTGGTGCGTCTGCCGGTGCTAGGATACAGCGCTCCATTCTAGACATTGCGCCGTCTGGCGCCTAGCTCACCATGCCCATTCAGAACTCCCCGTACGATGCTTTTTCCAAACTGCTGAGCACCAGCGGCCATCCATGCTCGCCTGCTGAACTGCACGGCGTGCTGTTGGGCCGCAGTTGCACCGGTGTCGGCTTTGATGCCGACAACTGGCTGGCCGATGTGGCCGAGCTGCTGGAAACCGAACCCACCGACAATGTGCGCAACGCATTGATCGGCCTGCAAGAAATGGTCAAGGGCGAACTGACCGGTGATGACGTCACCGTGGTCCTGCTGCTGCCCACCGACGACGCCCCGCTGGCTGACCGCGCTGCCGCGCTGGGTCAATGGTGCCAGGGTTTCCTCCACGGTTTCGGCGTGAATGCCGGCGGCCTGGAGCTGAGCACCGACGCCAAGGAAGTGCTGCAGGACCTGGCGGCCATCTCCCAGGTGCAAGATGCCCTGGAAGAATCCGAAGACGGTGAAGGCGACTACATGGAAGTCATGGAATACCTGCGCGTCGCGCCGCTGCTGCTGTTCACCGAGACCCGCAAGTCCGCTGAACCCGCTGCTCCCAAGCCGTCGTTGCACTGAGAAAGGACACCCATCTGCCCATGATCCATATCCCTAAAGCGGAATACACCCGGCGTCGCAAGGCGCTCATGGCGCAGATGGAACCCAACAGCATCGCGATCCTGCCGGCCGCCGCCGTGGCCATCCGCAACCGCGATGTCGAGCATGTTTACCGCCAGGACAGCGATTTCCAGTACCTGAGCGGTTTCCCCGAACCCGAAGCGGTGATCGTGCTGATGCCCGGTCGCCAGCACGGCGAGTACGTGCTGTTCTGCCGCGAGCGCAATGCCGAGCGCGAATTGTGGGACGGCCTGCGTGCCGGCACCGAAGGCGCGATTCGCGACTTTGGCGCGGATGACGCCTTTCCCATTACCGATATCGACGACATCCTGCCCGGCCTCATCGAAGGCCGCGACCGCGTGTACTCGGCCATGGGCAGCAATGCCGAGTTCGACCGGCATGTGATGGAGTGGATCAACGTGATCCGTTCCAAAGCACACCTGGGCGCCCAGCCGCCGAACGAATTCGTTGCCCTGGATCATTTGCTCCACGATATGCGCCTGTATAAATCGGCGGCAGAAGTGAGGGTGATGCGCGAGGCGGCGCGAATTTCCTGTGCGGCCCATGTGCGGGCGATGCAGGCCAGCCGTGCCGGCCTGCATGAGTTCAGCCTGGAAGCCGAGCTGGATTACGAGTTTCGCAAGGGCGGTGCGAAAATGCCGGCCTATGGCTCCATCGTCGCCGCCGGGCGCAACAGCTGCATCCTGCATTACCAGCAGAATGACGCAGTGCTCAAGGACGGCGACCTGGTGCTGATCGACGCCGGGTGTGAGATCGATTGCTACGCCAGCGACATCACCCGTACCTGGCCGGTCAACGGCACGTTTTCGCCCGAGCAGAAGGCGATCTACGAGATTGTGCTGGCCTCCCAGGAAGCCGCCTTCAAGCAGATCGCACCGAACAAACATTGGAACCAGGCCCACGAGGCGACCGTGCAGGTCATCACCGCCGGCCTGGTGAGGCTGGGGTTGTTGCAAGGTGACGTTGACGAGTTGATCGCCAACGAAGCCTACCGCGCCTTCTACATGCACCGTGCCGGCCACTGGCTGGGCATGGATGTGCATGATGTGGGCGAGTACAAAGTGGGCGGTGAGTGGCGCGTGCTGGAAGTGGGCATGGCCTTGACCGTGGAGCCGGGTATCTATATTTCCCCGGACAACCAGACTGTGGCAAAGAAATGGCGTGGCATTGGCGTGCGCATCGAGGACGACGTGGTAGTGACCAAGCAAGGCTGTGAAATCCTGACCGGCGGCGTGCCCAAGACCGTTGCCGAGATCGAAGCGTTGATGGCGGCTGCCCGATGAGCCGGGTCAACCTGGCGATTATCGGCGGTGGCCTGGTGGGCGCCAGCCTGGCCCTGGCATTGCAAGCCGGGGCCAAGGCACGGGGCTGGAAGATCGTGCTGATCGAACCCTTTGCACCGGGCGACAGCTACCAGCCGAGCTACGATGCGCGCTCTTCTGCGCTGTCGTTTGGCGCGCGCCAGATTTACCAGCGGCTGGGCCTGTGGCAAGCCATTTCCCGACGCGCTGAGCCGATCAAGCAGATCCATGTATCGGACCGTGGGCGTTTCTCCACCGCGCGTTTGTCCGCGATGGAGGAGGGCGTGCCAGCCCTGGGTTATGTGGTGGAAAACGCCTGGCTCGGCCAATGCCTTTGGCAAGGCTTGGACAAGGACGTGGTGAGCTGGCGTTGCCCGGCGGAAGTCACGCGCATGGAGCCGCTGCCCGATGGCTATCGCCTGACCCTCAACGATGAAACCGTGCTGGAATGCGACCTTGCGGTACTGGCCGATGGCGGCCGTTCCGGCTTGCGTGAGCAACTGGGCATTGGCGTGAAAACCCGGCCCTACAACCAGAGTGCGCTGATCGCCAACATCACGCCGAGCGAAGCGCACAATGGCGAGGCGTTCGAGCGCTTTACCGATGAAGGCCCCATGGCCTTGCTGCCGCTGCCGGACAACCGTTGCGCGCTGGTCTGGACCCGCATCGGCATGGACGCCCAGCGCCTGGCCAGCCTCGACGAGCGTAGCTTCCTGAGCGAACTGCAGGGTGTATTCGGGTATCGCCTGGGCACCCTCAAGCAAGTGGGGGCCCGTCACCTGTACCCGTTGACCCTGGTGGAAGCCGAAGAGCAAGTGCGCTCGCACCTGGCGGTCCTCGGCAATGCCGCCCACAGCCTGCACCCGATTGCCGGACAGGGGTTCAACCTGTCCCTGCGCGATGCCAATGCCTTGGCCGAAGCCTTGTTGGCCGGGCCTGCTGTGCCGGGTGACCTGGCGACCTTGCAAGGCTATCGCGAGCGCCAGCGCCTGGACCAGCAACTCACCGTAGGCTTCTCCGACCAGGTCACGCGCCTGTTTGGCAGTGCCCAACCGTTGGTGGCGCTGGGCCGCAATATGGGCTTGCTCGGCCTCGACCTGTTACCACCGGCCAAACGCTGGTTCGCCCGTCAGGCCATGGGCCTGGGTACGCGTTCCGATGCGTAAGTGGCTAACCCAGCGCGTGGGCAAGGCACGGCTGTTGCGCTGGTTCCTCACTCTGTACCCGCCGTACCTCGGCGCCGGGGTGCGGGTGCAGGCATTGAGTGCCGATTTTCGGCATGCCAAGGTGCGCATGGGTCTGGGTTGGTACAACCGCAATTACGTCGGTACGCAATTTGGCGGCAGCCTGTATTCGATGGTCGATCCGTTCTACATGTTGCTGTTGATGGAGAACCTGGGCCGCGACTACATCGTGTGGGACAAGGCTGCGAGTATTGACTTCATCTCGCCGGGCAAAGGCCCGGTGTATGCCGAATTCTCCATCGACGACGCTTTGCTCGATGAAATCCGGCGCCAGACTGAAGGTGGCGAGAAATATCTGCCCCACCTCAACGTCGAGATTCATGACGGCTCCGGCACTCTGGTGGCGCGGGTCGACAAAACCCTTTATGTGCGGCGCAAGCCGCCAGCGAGACAGGCTTGAATATGGACATGCGCGCAGATGTGCTGATTGTCGGGGCCGGAATGGTCGGAAGTGCCCTGGCGCTGGCGTTGCAGGGCAGTGGCTTGCAAGTACTGCTGCTCGACGGCAGCCCGTTGAGCGTCAAGCCATTTGAACCGGCTGCGGCGTTTGAACCGCGGGTAAGCGCGTTGTCGGCGGCCAGCCAGCGGATTCTTGAGCGCCTGGGCGTGTGGGACGGCGTCGTAGAGCGGCGTGCCAGCCCCTACGGCGAAATGCAGGTATGGGACGGCAGCGGCACCGGGCAGATCCACTTCTCGGCGGCCAGCGTGCATGCCGAGGTGCTTGGGCATATCGTCGAGAACCGCGTGGTGCAGGATGCCTTGCTCGATCGCCTGCATGACTGCGACCTCGGCCTGCTGGCCAGCGCGCGCCTGGAACAGATGCGCCGTTCCGGCGATGACTGGTTACTGACCCTGGCCGACGGCCGCAAGCTGCGCGCGCCGCTGGTGGTGGCCGCCGACGGTGCCAACTCCGCCGTACGCCGCCTGACCGGTACACCTACCCGCGAATGGGATTACCTGCATAACGCCATCGTCACCAGCGTGCGCAGCAGCCAGCCGCACCAGCGCACCGCGTGGCAACGCTTCACCGACACCGGCCCGCTGGCGTTCCTGCCGCTGGTACGCGATGGGCAGGAAGACTGGTGTTCGATTGTCTGGTCGACCACGCCCGCTGAATCCGAGCGCTTGATGGCGCTGGATGATGAAGGCTTCTGCCGTGAGCTGGAGCGTGCCTTCGAGGGGCGCTTGGGCACTGTGGTTAGTGCCGACCCGCGTGTGTGCGTACCGTTGCGCCAGCGCCATGCCAAACGCTATGTGGCCGAAGGCCTGGCATTGATCGGCGACGCTGCCCACGTCATTCACCCGTTGGCGGGGCAGGGCGTGAACCTGGGCTTCCTCGATGCAGCCGTGCTGGCCGAAGTGCTGCTGGCAGCGACCGAGCGGGGCGAGCGCCTGGCCGATGTGAAAGTGCTGAGCCGTTACGAGCGGCGCCGCATGCCCCATAACCTGGCGCTGATGGCGGCGATGGAAGGCTTTGAGCGCTTGTTCCAGGCCGATCAACTGCCGCTGCGCTGGTTGCGTAATGCGGGTTTGAAAATCGTCGACCAGATGCCCGAAGCCAAAGCCGTGTTTGTGCGCCAGGCACTGGGATTGACTGGCGATCTCCCCGAACTCGCCAAACCCTGACGCTGAAATGCGTCCGTTCGGGCTTGTGTGGGAGCGGGCTTGCTCGCGAAAGCGGCGTGTCAGTGATAGAACTACTGACTGACCCACTGCATTCGCGAGCAAGCCCGCTCCCACAAAGGCGAATAAAAGCACCTGCAACATCTGGTAACGCCTCCACCAAGCGTTACCAAATGTGAGTCCTTATCATTTGCCCTCCATTTGCAAATGAGAGACCGCACCCATGTTGGCACCCAAGCGCCTCCTGACTGCCCTGGCACTCACCCTGATCGGCAGCACCACCGTGCAGGCGGCCGACGAAGTCGTGGTCTACTCCTCGCGTATCGACGAGCTGATCAAGCCCGTATTCGATGCCTACACCAAAAAGACCGGCGTACAGGTCAAGTTCATCACCGACAAGGAAGCCCCGTTGATGCAACGCATCAAGGCCGAGGGCGAGAACGCTACCGCCGACCTGTTGCTGACCGTTGACGCCGGCAACCTCTGGCAGGCCGAGCAGATGGGCATCCTGCAACCGTTCACCTCTCCTGTCATCGACAAGAACATTCCTCTGCAATATCGCTCATCGGCCCACGCTTGGACCGGTTTGAGCCTGCGTGCGCGAACGATCGCCTATTCCACCGACCGGGTAAAACCGGGCGACCTGACGACCTACGAAGCCCTGGCCGACAAGCAGTGGGAAGGCCGCCTGTGCCTGCGCACGGCGAAAAAAGTCTACAACCAGTCGCTGACCGCCACGTTGATCGAGACCCATGGCGCGGCCAAGACCGAAGAAATCATCAAGGGTTGGGTGAATAACCTGTCCACCGACGTGTTCTCTGATGACATCGCCGTGCTGGAGGCCATCAACGCCGGGCAATGCGACGTGGGTATCGTCAACACCTATTACTACGGTCGCCTGCACAAGCAGAAGCCAAACCTGGCGGTGAAGTTGTTCTGGCCGAACCAGGGCGATCGCGGCGTGCATGTGAACCTCTCCGGCATCGGCCTGACCCAGCACGCACCGCACCCGGAAGCGGCCAAGGCGCTGGTGGAGTGGATGACCACGCCTGAGGCGCAGAAGATCTTCGCCGACGTCAACCAGGAATTCCCGGCCAACCCAGCGGTACCGCCATCGGCGGAAGTGGCGACCTGGGGCAAGTTCGTGGCCGATACCCTGCCAGTGGAAGTGGCAGGCAAGCGCCAGGCCGAAGCGATCCGCCTGATGGATCGCGCTGGCTGGAACTGAAGCTGCGCCGCTCAACTGTGGGAGCTGGCTTGCCCGCGATTGCATCACTTCGGTATCACTGATACACCGAGGTGCTTGTATCGCAGGCAAGCCAGCTCCCACATTGGTTAGTGGCCGCTTCAACATTTTTATTTTTCTGAGAGCTTTTCCTTGGCCCACCCCGCCCAACGTCGCTGGTACCTGCCGGTTTTCAGCGTCGCCGCCCTGGTGCTGTTGCCGCTGAGCGTGCTGCTGCTGTCCTGGCAAAGCATCGACCCACAGATCTGGTCGCACCTCTGGGACACTCAGATGCCCCGCTTGCTGGGCAACACCTTGACCCTGGTGCTCGGTGTCGGCCTGGGCGTGACGCTGCTGGGCGTTAGCCTGGCCTGGCTGACCAGCCTGTGCGAGTTCCCCGGGCGGCGCTGGCTCGATTGGGCACTGATGTTGCCCTTTGCAATCCCTGCCTATGTGCTGGCCTTCGTGTTCGTGGGCCTGCTGGATTTTGCCGGGCCGGTGCAAACCCTGCTGCGCGAGTGGTTCGGCACCGGGTTGCGCTTGCCGCGGGTACGCTCTACCAGCGGCGTGGTCATCGTGTTGGTGCTGGTGTTCTATCCCTATGTCTATCTGTTGGCACGCAGCGCGTTTCTGGCCCAGGGCAAAGGCTTGATGGAAGCGGCGCGGGTGCTGGGGCAATCGCCATGGCAAGCGTTCTGGCGCGTGGCATTGCCAATGGCGCGGCCAGCGATTGGTGCCGGTGTGGCCTTGGCGCTGATGGAGACGCTGGCGGATTTTGGCGCGGTCTCGGTGTTCAATTTCGACACCTTCACCACCGCTATCTATAAAACCTGGTACGGCTTTTTCAGTCTGTCCAGTGCCGCGCAACTGGCCAGCCTGTTGCTGCTGGTAGTGATGTTGGTGCTGTATGGCGAGCGACGCGCGCGCGGGGCCAGCCGACCGAGCAATGAGCGCCCGCGGGGCAAGGCGTTGTACCACTTGCGCGGGCTCAAAGCCGTGGCGGCCAGCGCCTGGTGCAGTCTGGTCTTCGCCTGTGCGTTCGTGATTCCGATGCTGCAGCTGGTGGCGTGGTTCTGGCAGCGTGGCCGCTTTGACCTGGATGAGCGTTACACCGGGCTGATCGTGCATACCCTTTACCTGGGCGGGATCGCAGCCCTGATCACGGTCAGCGTGGCGCTGATACTGGCCTTTGCCAATCGTCTGGCGCCGACCCGGGCGATTCGCTCCGGTATCAGCCTGGCCAATGTTGGTTATGCGTTGCCAGGCTCGGTGCTGGCGGTGTCGATCATGTTGGCGTTCAGTTACCTGGACCGCGAGCTGGTGGTGCCGCTCTCCGGCTGGCTGGGCGGGGCGGGCAAGCCTTTGCTGCTGGGCAGCCTGTCGGCATTGGTGCTGGCGTACCTGGTGCGGTTCCTGGCGGTGGCCTACGGGCCGCTGGAAAACAGCCTGGCGCGCATCCGTCCGTCATTGCCCGAAGCGGCACGCAGCCTTGGGGTGAGCGGCCCACGACTGTTTTGCAAAGTGTATCTGCCATTGTTGCTGCCGGGCACGTTGAGCGCAGCGCTGCTGGTGTTTGTGGATGTGCTCAAGGAAATGCCCGCCACCTTGCTGATGCGCCCGTTTGGCTGGGACACCCTGGCGGTCCGCATCTTTGAAATGACCAGTGAAGGCGAATGGGCGCGGGCGTCTTTGCCGGCGCTGACCCTCGTGCTGGTTGGCTTGTTGCCGGTGATCGGGCTGATTCGTCGCTCGGCTCGGCAAATCGGTTAGGTGCCAGTCCTACGGCTTGAGGCTACAATGCGCGGCATTCGGTGCGCTCCGTCTTTCGGATCGACCTGCTGTATGTGGCTGCGGGCCTTGTAATACAAGGTGTTCGGCGCAAGTGGCAGCTCTGCGCGCCTTCGCCAAGCCCGGAAGGAGAAACCCATGGGACAGCGTACGCCTCTGTATGACCTGCATCTCGCCCTCGGCGCGAAAATGGTCGATTTTGGCGGTTGGGATATGCCTTTGCATTACGGCTCGCAAGTTGAAGAGCACCACCAGGTGCGACGCGACTGCGGGGTCTTCGATGTATCTCATATGACCGTAGTCGATGTCACCGGCCCCCAGGCCAAGGAATGGCTCCAGTACCTGCTGGCCAATGATGTCGACCGACTGCACGGCTGTGGCCGAGCGTTGTACAGCGCCATGCTCAACGAGCAGGGCGGGGTGGTGGACGACATGATCGTCTACCGCACCGAAACCGGTTACCGCCTGGTGGTCAACGCCGCCACCCGCGATCAGGACATGGCCTGGATGCAGGCACAACTGGGCAGCTACTCAGTGCAACTGCATGAGCGGTCAGAGTTGGCCATGCTCGCCATCCAAGGCCCCCACGCCCGGCATAAAATCGCCGAACTGGTGACCCAGTCCCGTGGCGCCCTGATCCATCAGCTCAAACCGTTCGAAGGCCAGGCTGACGGCGACTGGTTTATCGCCCGCACCGGCTATACCGGCGAAGACGGCCTCGAAATCGTGCTGCCGGCCGATCAGGCACCAGGTTTTTTCAATGATCTGGTGGGCGCCGGCATTTCCCCCATCGGTCTCGGTGCGCGCGACACCTTGCGCCTGGAGGCCGGCATGAACCTGTATGGCCAGGATATTCACCAGGCTGTCTCGCCCCTGGCGGCCAACATGGCCTGGAGCATCGCCTGGGAACCTGTCGAGCGTAACTTCATTGGCCGCGCTGCGCTGGAAGCAGAAAAAGCAGCCGGCGTGCAGTTCAAACTGGTCGGGCTCGTCCTTGAAGAGCGTGGTGTGCTGCGTGCTCACCAGGTGGTTCGTATCGCCAATGTTGGCGAAGGAGAGATCACCAGTGGTAGTTTCTCGCCTACGCTAAGCAAATCCATTGCGCTGGCGCGTGTGCCGACGGCGACTGCCGACCGGGCCGAAGTGGAAATCCGCGGCAAGTGGTATCCGGTTCGAGTGGTCAAGCCGACCTTCGTGCGTCATGGCAAAACCTTGATCTAACCAATTCCGGCAGGCCAAAGGCCGCTGACATTTCATCTTGAGGACACAGACTATGAGCAATATCCCTGCCGACCTGCGTTTTGCCGAAAGTCACGAATGGGCACGTCTGGAAGCTGACGGCACCGTGACCGTCGGGATCTCCGACCATGCACAGGAAGCTTTGGGTGATGTGGTGTTTGTTGAGCTGACCGAAGTGGGCAAGGTGTTTGCCGCTCAAGACCAGGCGGGTGTGGTGGAGTCGGTCAAGGCCGCTTCGGACATCTACTCGCCGATTGCGGGCGAAGTGCTTGCCGTCAACGAGGACTTGAGTGGCAGTCCTGAGCTGTTGAACTCTGACCCGTACGGCGCCTGGATCTTCAAGCTCAAGCCAAGCGACAAGGCCGAGCTGGACAAGCTGCTGGATGCCGACGGCTACAAAGCCGCCATCGGCGAATAAACACCATAGTTGCAACGATACAAATCAATGTGGGAGCTGGCTTGCCTGCGATTGGATCACCCGGGTATCACCGATACACCGAGGTGCCAGCATCGCAGGCAAGCCAGCTCCCACAGTTGATTTGTTGTGATCAGTCTCTTTTCAATACAGCTTTAACCGCTGCTACAGCCCGCTCCACATCCGCCTCTGTCATCGCCGTGAACATCGGCAATGACACGATCAAACGCCCAACACGTTCGGCCACCGGGAACATGCCTTCCTTGAAACCCTGTGCCCGATACAGGCTCAGCAGGTGGATAGGCGGGTAGTGATAGCCGATACCCACGCCGTGGGCCTGCATCTGCTCCATGAACGTCGCACGGGCCGGCAGGCCATCCTGGCGCTCCGGCAACACCAGTTGGAACAGGTGCCAGTTGCTGTTTTCGAAGTCGGCCGGCGGCAGTTGTGCGCCGTACTGCGCTTCGAAATCGCTGCCCAAGCATTTGAAGTAGTGCCGTGCCAGGTTCTGACGATGGGCGGTGATCTTCTCGATGTGCGCAAATTGCCCCAGGCCGATGGCGGCGGCAATGTCGGTCATGTTGAACTTGCCACCCAGCACATCCACATCCAGGCCATCGAAGCCGCTGCGGGTGACGCCCTGCAGGCGGTACTTCTCTGCCAGACGGGCCTCCTCGGCATTATTCAACACCAGGCAGCCGCCTTCGGACGACGTGATGTTCTTGTTCGCCTGGAAGCTGAAGGACACGAAGTCGCCGGTTGCGCCGATGCGTTCTCCATCCCAGCTGGAACCCAGGGCCTGGGCAGCATCTTCGACGATGCGTAGGTTGTACTTGTTGGCCAGCGCGTAGAGCATCGGCATATCCAGGGGCAAGCCGGCCAGGTAGACCGGGATGATCGCCTTGGTGCGCGGAGTAATGGCGGCTTCCACCTGGGCCAGGTCGATATTGCGCGTCACCGGGTCGATGTCGGCGAAGACGGGAGTGGCGCCCACTTCGAGAATCACGTTGGCCGTGGCAACCCAGGAGATTGGAGTGGTGATGACTTCATCCCCAGGCCCGATTCCGGCGATGCGCAAGGCGATCTCCATGGTGCAGGTGCCCGAGTTGAAGGTGCGCACCGGACGGCCGCCAAAATACTCCGACAGCTGTGCTTCGAACGCCTGCACCTTTGGCCCGCTGGTGATCCAGCCAGAACGCAGAACATCGCCGACCGCCGAAATGGTGGCTTCATCAATGGTCGGTTTGGAAAACGGCAGGAAGGGCTGTTGGCTCATGACGAAGAAGGCATCCGTTTCAGGTAGGCAATGAAAAATAGACGAGTCAGTAGGGCATGGTTGCACGCTGAGACTGAATATAGCCTGTCATCCATGAACGATTCGTCATGCCGCAGGCAAAAAAATGCCGCTTGAAAGCGGCATTTTTTATGAGGGCAGTTGTTACTCGGTTACCGCATTCTTCGCCAGGATGGCGTTAGCCAATTCCATGTCGGTGGCTTGGAGGCCAGGGTTATCGGCGCGGACCTTCTGCATGGCCGCTTCCAGGTACGGGCCGCGAATGCCGCCGTCGCTGGCGACGAAGCTGCCTGCGTCGTCCTGGGCGGCGACCACCAGCTTGTGGTCCTTGAACGTCAGGTAAGTCGAGCCAGTGGTGGCGCCCGACGAGATGACATTACGCCAGAAGCTATCGGCCATGGCTGAGCCGACAGGTAGAGAAAGCACAGCGAGGGTTGCGACAGCATATTTGAGACGCATGATGGGTGACTCCGGTGGGTTATCTGTACGTTTTGATTGTAGTTAAGCCGATCCAGTTCCATCACTGACTAAACAGTTTCAACCTTTAAAATCACCCCATCCTGCCCAACCACGCGGACTTGAGCGCCCACGGGCGCGTCTGCACCGGTGACCATCCACACGCCATCGCCGACTTTGACCTTGCCGCGGCCATCCACAATGGCTTGATGCACCACGAAAGTGCGCCCGACCAACTCTGAACCGCGCTCGTTCAACCCCGGTTGGTCGCTGGCCTTGGCACTGCTGCGTTGGCGTTTCCACCAGTACACGGCGGTCAGTATCGACAACACCGCAAACAGCAGCAGTTGCCATTCCAGCCCCAGCGGAGGGAGCAGGAACTTGATCACGCCCACGGCTGCGGCGGCGATGCCCATCCAGAGCAGGTAGCCTCCGGCACCGAACACCTCGAGAATCAACAGCACGGTGCCCAGTGCTAACCAGTCCCAGAACGACAAATGCAGCAAAAAGTCCCACATGGTGTTGGCCTCAGCCTTTCTGGTTGCCGAAGGTTGCCTTGACGATTTCGCCGATACCGCCCACGGCGCCAATCACCTGGCTGGCTTCCAGCGGCATCAGGATGACCTTGCTGTTGTTGGCCGACGCCAGCTTGCCCAGGGCGTCGATGTATTTTTGCGCGACGAAGTAGTTCACCGCCTGCACGTTGCCCGACGCAATGGCTTCGGACACCACTTGTGTCGCCCGCGCTTCGGCTTCGGCCTGGCGCTCGCGGGCCTCGGATTCCAGGAACGCTGCCTGGCGGCTGCCTTCGGCTTCAAGGATTTGTGCCTGCTTTTTGCCTTCCGCTGTCAGGATCGCCGACGCCCGCAGGCCTTCGGCTTCGAGGATCTGTGCACGCTTGATCCGTTCGGCTTTCATTTGGCCGGACATGGCGGCCATCAGGTCGGCGGGCGGGCTGATGTCCTTGATCTCGATACGAGTGATCTTGATGCCCCATGGCGCAGTGGCTTCATCCACGGTGCGCAGGAGTTTTTCGTTGATGCCGTCACGCTGGCTCAGCATGGCGTCCAGCTCCATGGAGCCGAGTACGGTACGGATATTGGTCTGCAGCAGGTTGCGGATAGCATGTTCGAGGTTGTTGACCTCATAGGCGGCCTGGGCGGTGTTGACCACCTGGAAGAAGCACACCGCATCGATCTGCACGGTGGCATTGTCGGCGGTGATGACTTCTTGAGGCGGGATATCCAGCACGCTTTCCATCACGTTGATCTTGCGACCGATGCGGTCCATGACCGGGATGATGATATTCAGGCCGGGTTTTAAGGTGTTGGTGTAGCGGCCGAAACGCTCCACGGTCCACTGGTAACCCTGGGGCACCACTTTAAACCCCATGAACAGGATGGCGATGGCCAAACCCACGAAAAGAAGCAGTACGGTTCCGATCTGCATAGCGATTCCCTATCTGAAGGTGTCAGTGAATGACATTAGGCCGATTGTAACGGTCTGGTCACGGATAAGGACGGTTTCATGGCCCAACAAACAAAGGATTTGTTTCTGAATCCCCTGGCGTGACCCGCAATACCTCCGTCATCGTGGTCAGGCCGGCTTTCACTTTCTCGATGCCGGCCATGCGCAGGCTGCTCATGCCCTGCGCCAGTGCCCCACGGCGCAAGGCTTGTACGTCCGCGCCTGGAGTGACCAGCGCCTGGAGTGCCGGGTCCATGAGCATGATTTCATACAGCCCGGCCCGGCCTCGATAACCGCTGTCACGGCATTGCGCACAGCCGACGGCTTCGCAGCCGCCAGCGTCCTCCTGGCCCACCGGGCGCTTGCAGTGGCTGCACAGAACCCGCACCAGGCGCTGCGCCATCACGCCTATGAGCGTGGCCTTGATCAAATAGTGAGCAATGCCCAGCTCCTGCAGGCGGCTGATGGCACTGGGTGCATCGTTGGTGTGCAGGGTCGAGAGCACCAGGTGCCCGGTCAGTGCGGCCTGGATAGCCATCTCTGCGGTTTCCTGGTCGCGGATTTCTCCGATCATGATGATGTCCGGGTCCTGGCGCAGCAGGGCGCGGATGCCGCTGGCGAACGTGAGGTCGATGTTGTGCTGGACCTGCATCTGGTTGAAGGCCGGCTCGACCATTTCAATCGGGTCTTCCACCGTGCACAGGTTGACCTCGCGGGTCGCCAGTTGCCTGAGGGTGGTGTAGAGGGTGCTGGTCTTGCCTGAGCCGGTCGGGCCGGTGACGAGGATGATGCCGTGGGTGCGTTGCGTCATGGCGTGCCAGCGTTGCTGGTCGGCGTTGGACAAACCCAACTGGTCAAAATCCTTGAGCAGCACCTGTGGGTCGAAAATTCGCATCACCAGTTTTTCGCCGAATGCCGTGGGTAGGGTCGAAAGCCGCAACTCCACTTCGACACCCGCAGGGTTCCGGGTCTTGACGCGGCCATCCTGGGGTTTGCGTTTTTCGGCCACGTTCATTCGGCCCAGGCTTTTCAGGCGGCTGACCACGGCCATGGTGACCTGCGGGGGAAATTGATAGACGTCATGCAGCAGCCCATCAATGCGAAAGCGCACCCGACCCTGGTCGCGGCAGGGCTCGATATGGATATCGCTGGCTCGTTGGCCAAAGGCGTACTGCAGCAGCCAGTCGACGATGTTGACGATATGCGCGTCGTTGGCATCCGGCTCCTTGTCGCTGGCGCCGAGGCTGAGCAAGTCGACATTGCCAGGCGCCGTCATCTTTTGATCCGCACCGCTGACGGACTTGGCCAAGCGGTAAAACTCGTTGATACAGCGCTGAATATCCTGAGGGTTGGCAACCACGCGCTTGATCGTGCGTTTGAGTACCTGGGCCAGCCCGGCTTCCCAGGTGGTGACATGGGGTTGGGCACTGGCGACCGTCACGCTGTGGGCATCCACGGCGACTGCAAGAATGCCGTGGCGCTGGGCAAAGGCGTGGGACATCAAGGGCACCACGGCTGCCACATCGATCTTCAACGGGTCGATGTGCAGGTAAGGCTGGCCGACCTGCCGGGCCAGCCATTGAATCAATGTCTCCAGACAAGGGCCCTGGGCTGCGATGCACTCCAAGGGATGCTGGCTGCCGGACGCTGGCGCTACCTTTTGCGCCGCCTGCGCCGTGATCAACCCTTGCTCGACCAACGCCGGCAACAATTGCTGCAGTTCCAAGGGGTGATCGTGAGTGGCGACAGACATGCAGGTTTTCCTGGGCGGCTTGGGGGGTAATCCCAGGCTAGTCAGCCGCTGAAGATCCTGCTGGCAGGTGTATTGCGGGTTTTTACTGGGCCATCGCCGCCAACGTTTGAGGCCGCTCGGAATCAGCCGACCACAGCTCCAGGGTGCAGACGCTGATCAGGTTTCGAATCTTTTCACCGATCACCTGGGCGCGGTGCCAGCTCAGGCCGGCCATCACGATATCGATGCGCAGCAGGTCGGCTTCCCGGTTCACGCTGACCTGGCAGGGTGTGAGCAATTGCAGCGCGAAGTAGTTGAGCACACGGCACAGCACGTCCGGTTCAGCCTCGGCGACGATGCAATAGTGCGCCTGGCAGTGGCTGCTATTGGCGGCCCACGCATCGACGCGGGTGGCAGGGTAGGCGGTTTCAACGGCATGCATGCTGGCTCTCCAATTTCGACTGGAGAAATTTTTACATTCGCCTCGGGAGATTTCTTATCTAAGATGAGCCTGTTTTGCGTTAAATAGACTCATACAATTCAAGATCAGCCTATTTGTGGGTACGTTTATGCACAGTGAGTTGGACGCCTACGATCGCCGCATCCTGGCCCTGCTGCAAGAGGATGCTTCGCTCTCCAGTGCACAGATTGCCGAGCAGGTCGGCCTGTCGCAGTCGCCGTGCTGGCGGCGTATTCAGCGGCTCAAGGAGGAGGGTGTGATCCGCGGCCAGGTCACCCTGCTGGACCGCAAGAAAATCGGGCTCAACACGCAGATTTTCGCCGAGGTCAAACTCAACGCCCACGGTCGCTCCAATTTCACTGAGTTCACCGAGGCCATTCGCGGGTTCCCGGAAGTGTTGGAGTGCTATGTGCTGATGGGGGCGGTGGATTTTCTGCTGCGTATCGTCACCTCGGATATCGAGGCGTACGAGCGGTTTTTCTTCGAGAAGTTGTCGATGGTGCCGGGCATCCAGGAGGTCAACTCGATTGTGGCGCTGTCGGAAATCAAGTCCACCACCAGCCTGCCAGTATTGCGCTGACAGGCATGCCATTGACTGTAGGAGCGAGCTTGCTCGCGAAGATCGTTAACGATGACGCGGGAAGCCTGGCTCCCCACATCGCCCTCGGGTTTTTCGCGAGCAAGCTCGCTCCTACAGGGTAACTGGCCCTACAGGCGCAGAAGGGTCTTCCAGGCACGATTCTGATACACCGCAATCGCCTGATGCATACGCGCATCCAGCGATTCATCGGTAATCGGCTGGTTGGCCAGGTGTGCCAGCTTGTTCAGCTCGCCGTACAAACGGTCCAGCTCAGGAATGTCTACCACATGACGCGCATGGTGCAGCCAGGCCTGGATGCGTTCGATGCGCGGCAGTTGCTCGGCCAGGTCTTCCGGCTGTTGCTGGTAGCGCTGCAGTTGCAGGGCGACGGCGTCGTCGGCCAACAGGCGTGGCAGCCAGTTGGTGATTTGCGCAGCGCCCTGGCGGTTGCCGCGCACGTTACGCTCGGCCGTCCAGGTGCGGGCCAGCAGCCAGCGCGAGAGGTTGAGTGAGAACAGGCCCCAGCGCACGTCTTGCAGCTCTTCGATGAACTGTTCCGGCGCGGCTTTGCGAATGTCTTCATCGTCGTCACCGGCCTGGACCAGCGGGCGCCAGTCTTCCAGCAACGCATCCAGGGCGCTGCGCAGTTCGCTGGTGGATTGGCGTGGCGCGGCCTGGCCGAGGCTGCCGATCAGGGCGCGCAATTCACCTAGGTTCTCGACCCAGTCCTGCAGCAGGCGCCAGTGGCCATTGAAGCGGTATTGCTCAGCCAGGCGCTGGCTGCTGCCCAGCAGGTGCCACAGGATCGCGGCGAAGGCGTCGTCCAATGGCATTTCGGCATGGATCTGTGGCGCCGGCAGGCTCAGGGAGTAGCTGCTGGCGTCATACAGGCGATAGCCGCGCTCGGCCTTGCTGATGTCGCACGGCATCAGGGCCAGGGTCGCGGCCAGTTCGGCAGCCAACTCCAGCAGGGCCGCCGGTTCGCCTTCGCGCAGTTCCAGTTCCAGCTCGCAGATTTCTTCTTTCTGCTTACCGACCACCACATGGCCCAGGTCCAGGGCGGCTTCGATCACCACCTTGGCCTTGCCACGGCCCCAGGCGATTTCGGCGCGTTCACGCACGAAGTCGGTGGTGAAGATCGGCTTGAGGGTCTTTTTGTCCAGCTCGGACAGTTGCTCGGGCCAGCACTCGCCATCGAGTTTCTTCACGTCGAGCTTGGCTTTGGGCAGGTCCCAGTTGTATTCGTTGCGTTCCGACAAGCCGGCGACGCTTTGGCCGCGGGTCTTGAGGGTCTGGATGATGTCGTCACCGTCCTTGCGCAGGCGCAGGGCAACCTTGGCCTGGGCCAGGTCACGCTCGGGGGTGTCGAAGTACTGGTTCATCAACTCACGGCGTTCCCAGCCACTTTTGTTGCGTTTTTTCAGTAACGGGTGCTCACGCAGCGCAACGAGTGTTTCGCGGCTGACGCGTAGCTTGATTTCGGTTTCTTTCTGCATGGCCGGAAAATCCAGGATCGGGAGCGCAGCCGGGGAAAAGTGTGGCTGCCAAGGTCGTGCAGTGTACAGGACTGAGCCCGGCAACGTGCCGCAACGGTTTATTGTGTTGCGCAGATGCCTCTATAGTGAGGTTCATCCGGGAAGTTGGGAGACCGCGCATGCCGTTACCGTCCATGAAAGAGCAGTTCGCCGCCTTGATCGCCGCGCCGTCGGTGAGCTGCACCCAGGCGTCTCTCGACCAGAGCAACCGTCCGGTGATCGACCTGCTCGCGGCTTGGCTGGGCGACCTGGGCTTTGCTATCGATATCCAACAAGTCAGCCCCGGCAAGTTCAACCTTTTGGCCAGTTTTGGCAGCGGCCCCGGTGGCTTGGTGTTGGCGGGGCATAGCGATACCGTGCCGTATGACGCGGCGCTGTGGAACACCGACCCGCTCAAGCTGACGGAAGTCGATGGCCGCTGGGTAGGGCTGGGCAGCTGTGACATGAAGGGTTTTTTCGCCCTGGTCATCGAAGCGGTGTTGCCGCTGCTCGACCAACCCTTCAAGCAACCGCTGTTGATTCTTGCCACCTGTGACGAGGAAAGCTCCATGTCCGGTGCCCGTGCGCTGGCCGAGGCGGGGCGGCCGCTGGGTCGTGCGGCGGTGATCGGCGAGCCGACCGGGCTCAAGCCTATCCGCTTGCACAAAGGCGTGATGATGGAGCGCATCGACATCCTCGGGCGCAGCGGCCACTCGTCGGACCCAAGCCTGGGCCACAGCGCCCTGGAAGCTATGCATGACGCTATTGGCGAGTTGCGCGGCCTGCGCCTGGCCTGGCAGCGCGAGTACCGCAACGCGCAATTCAGCGTGCCGCAACCGACGATGAACTTCGGCTGCATTCACGGCGGCGACAACCCCAACCGCATCTGCGGCCAGTGCTCGCTGGAGTTCGACCTGCGACCCCTGCCGGGCATGGACCCCGAGGTACTGCGCGCCGCGATCCGCCAGAAGCTCGAACCCCTGGCCGAGCGGCATAAGGTCAAGATCGACTACGCGCCGTTGTTCCCCGAAGTGCCCCCCTTTGAGCAGCCCGAAGACGCCGAGTTGGTGCGGGTGGCGGAACGTTTGACCGGTCATCGTGCCGAAGCAGTAGCGTTCGGCACTGAAGCGCCTTATCTTCAGCGCCTTGGTTGCGAAACCCTGGTGCTCGGCCCTGGCGACATTGCCTGCGCCCACCAGCCTGGCGAATACCTTGAAATGTCACGCTTGACGCCTACAGTGCGTCTATTGCGGGAACTGATCGAACACTACTGTCTGAAACCTGCATAAATTAACCCCTGCCCATTCGTACATAAGGAGAGTGAGCGTGTCGCCAAGCCTGTTCCGACGATAACCATCAGCCGCTGTGCGCTTTCACGATTGATCCTTTATTTGGCTGCTTTTTATTACAGGCCCAGGTGTTATGCCCGAATACGTCAACTGGCTTCGTCACGCTTCGCCCTACATCAACGCCCACCGCGACTGCACTTTTGTGGTCATGCTGCCGGGCGATGGTGTGGACCACCCCAACTTCGGCAATATCGTCCACGACCTGGTGCTGCTTCACAGCCTGGGTGTGCGCCTGGTGCTGGTGCATGGCTCGCGCCCGCAAATCGAAACCCGCCTTGAAGCACGCGGCCTTACCCCGGCTTACCACGAAGGCTTGCGCATCACCGATGCCGCGACGCTGGAGTGTGTGATCGACGCGGTGGGCCATCTGCGTATTGCCATCGAGGCGCGCTTGTCCATGGACATGGCGTCATCGCCGATGCAGGGCTCGCGCCTGCGCGTGGCCAGCGGCAACCTGGTCACCGCACGGCCAATCGGCGTGCTTGAAGGCGTGGACTACCACCACACCGGTGAAGTGCGCCGGGTCGACCGCAAGGGCATCAACCGCCTGCTGGATGAACGCTCTATCGTGCTGCTCTCGCCCCTGGGTTATTCGCCCACCGGCGAGATCTTCAACCTGGCCTGCGAAGACGTCGCCACCCGCGCCGCCATCGACCTGGGCGCCGACAAATTGCTGCTGTTCGGCGCCGATCCCGGTCTGATCGATGAGAACGGCCACCTGGTGCGTGAGTTGCGACCACAACAAGTGCCTGCGCACTTGCAACGCCTGGGCAGCAACTATCAAGCCGAACTGCTCGATGCCGCTGCCGAAGCCTGTCGGGGTGGAGTAGGGCGCAGCCATATCGTCAGCTACGCCGAAGATGGCGCCTTGCTCACCGAACTGTTCACCCGCGATGGTGGCGGTACGCTGGTGGCCCAGGAACAATTCGAACTGGTGCGCGAAGCGGCGATTGAAGACGTCGGCGGCTTGCTGGACCTGATCAGCCCGCTGGAAGAGCAGGGCATCCTGGTGCGCCGTTCGCGGGAAGTGCTGGAGCGTGAGATCGAACAGTTCAGCGTGGTCGAGCGCGAAGGCATGATCATCGCCTGCGCAGCGCTCTATCAGATCGCGGATTCGGATGCGGGCGAGCTGGCGTGCTTGGCGGTGAACCCTGAGTACCGCCACGGCGCGCGAGGCGATGTGTTGCTCGAACGCATCCAGACCCGGGCACGAGCGCAGGGGTTGAAGACCTTGTTCGTGCTCACCACGCGCACGGCCCATTGGTTCCGCGAACGCGGCTTTGTACCCAGCAGCGTGGACCGCCTGCCGTCGGCGCGGGCGTCGCTGTACAACTATCAGCGCAACTCCAAGATCTTCGAAAAGGCCCTGTAACCCCGGCCCTTAAGAATGCTGCAGATCAAAATGTGGGAGCGGGCTTGCTCGCGAAAGCGCAGTGTCAGTCAATACATCAATGATTGAACCACCGCATTCGCGAGCAAGCCCGCTCCCACACTGGACCGCGTTTTTATTCTGGGATGAATTTGTCGGTCACATAGGCCGAATAATTCGGCAGCACCGTCTCCACCTTCCCCTGTTCCTTCAAGAACTTCGCCGTCTCCCCAATCGCCTTCGCCGTGCCGCCCTTGAGCAGCGCAGCGGTTTGCTGTGCCTGCGCATCCGGAAACGTCGTACCGGCCAACAGTTCCGGAATGTCGTCGGCATTTGAACCTGTCAATTTGGCGATTTTCTGCACCGGCTCCGAATCCACCGTCCAGCTGTCCTTATGGGCGGCATAGTCGGCAAAGGCATCCAGGGTGACTTTGGCGAACTTGGCCACGACGTCAGGGTGTTTTTCCGCAAAATCCTTGCGCGCCACCCACACCTCAAACGTCGGCGCGCCCCATTGGCCCACCTGCGCCGCGTCTGTCAGGGTTTTTCCGGTCTTGCGTATTTCGCCCAAGGCCGGTGACCACACGAAAGCCCCATCAATATCGCCACGCTTCCAGGCGGCGGCGATTTCGGCCGGTTGCAGGTTCACCACTTTGACTTGCTGGGTGTTCAGCCCCCAGTGTTTCAGCGCGCCGAGCAGGCTGTAATGGGAGGTGGAGACGAACGGTGTGGCGATGGTTTTACCGATCAAGTCTTGGGGTGTGTCGATGCCACTGCCGTTGCGCACCACCAGGGCTTCAGAAGCGTTGATCTGTGCCGATACGATAAACGCCACAATCGGCAGGTTGCGCGACGCCGCCGCCGCGAGCGGGCTGGAACCGAGGTTGCCGATTTGTACATCACCTGAAGCGATGGCCGTGACCACCTCTGGCCCGCTGTTGAAGCGGCGCCATGCGATTTTTTCGCCGATGGCTTTTTCGTAGAGGCCGTCGGCCTGGGGAGCCTTGCTGGGATCGATGCCGGTCTGGTAGCCCACCGTCAGGTCGGCGGCGTTGACACCAAAAGAAAGTAACAGCGATACAAAAACTGTAACAAATTGACGGGAGGATGTGCGTTTGGCCATGATGGCGTCGCCTTTTTGATCGTGAGTGACGTATGCAACCGTACGGCCACACTAATCGATCTAAAAAAGCACCAGTAAATACCCTTTAGGAATTAGCTTATGGAGCGGCGCGTCTATCCTAACCGGCCAGCTTTACGGAAAGTCTTATTCCTGGATCGTATGAAAAAGAATGAAATAATTCTTTTTGGGTGTATGAAAAACTCATTACCCTGCAGGGACCAAATCAACTGCGATTAGACGAAGGTAGTAGACACACAAGGTTACGATTGACTTGGTGGTCACTATCTGGCGCTAATCGCGCATCTGTGGATCGAGGGCGTCAGACCCGAGACCAAAGAAATACAAAAATTAGAAATGAGAGGAGCGGTACATGAAGAAGTCCACCTTGGCTGTGGCTGTAACGTTGGGCGCAATCGCCCAGCAAGCAGGCGCTGCCGGTTTCATCGAAGACAGCAAGGCCACACTGGGCCTGCGTAACTTCTACATCAACACCGATAACCGCGAAGGCACGGCCAACCCGAGCAAGAACGAAGAATGGGGCCAAGGCTTCGATCTGCGTTTCATCTCCGGTTACACCCAAGGCACTGTTGGCTTCGGTCTCGACGCTATCGGCCTGTTGGGTGTTCGCCTGGATTCCGGCGGCGGCACCAACGGTGCGACTGCCAGCTCGTACGGCGGCACTATCTTCCCGAGCAAGTCCAATGGCGAAGCCGTTGATAACTACTCGAGCCTGGGCCTGACCGCCAAGGCCAAGATCTCCCAGACCGAACTGAAGCTGGGTACCTTGCAGCCCAAGCTGCCGGTCATCGTTACCAACGATGGCCGTATGCTGCCGCAGACCTTCCAGGGTGGCCAGATCACCTCCAGCGACATCAAGGACCTGACCCTGGTTGCCGGCCAGATCGAAAAAGCCAAGGGCCGTAACTCCAGCAACAACGAAAGCCTGTCCATCTCCGGCGCCAACAGCCGTGGTGTGAACTGGCGTTCGAGCAACAAGTTCTACTACGCCGGTGGCGACTACAAGATCACCAAGGATCTGACTGCCCAGTACTACTACGGCAACCTGGAAGATTTCTACAAGCAACACTTCCTGGGTCTGACCCACAACTGGGCCATCGGTCCTGGCGTGCTGAAGTCTGACCTGCGTTACTTCAACAGCTCCGACGACGGTAACAACGGCAATCAGTCCGCTTACTTCTCGACGGGCAACTACAGCGGCGTGAACTCCGGCCGTGGCAAAGTCGACAACAACCTGTACAGCGGCCTGTTCCTGTACTCGGTAGCCGGTCACACCTTCGGTGGCGGTTACCAGGTCAGCAACGGCAGCAGCGACTTCCCTTGGCTGAACCAGGGTGACGGCTCGTCGGCTTACATCACCACCGACATGCAGATCCAGAAGTTCGCCCGTGCCGGCGAGCGTACCTGGCAAGCTCGCTACTCCTACGACTTCGCCAAAGTCGGCGTACCTGGCCTGACCGCGGGTGTGGTTTACCTCAAGGGTGATCATATCGACACCGTTGCCAGCAACCGTACCGAGTTCACCGGCCAGTCCGAGTGGGAACGTGACATCACTGTTGCCTACGTCGTACCGGAAGGTCCGCTGAAGAACGTCGGCGTGGCGTGGAAAAACGCTATGTGGCGCAGCGACATCGCCAACGCGCGTAACCAGGACGAAAACCGCTTGATCGTCAGCTACTCGATCCCGCTGTTGTAAGACTGTAAAACCTTGCCCGGCGCAATGCCGGGCAAGGTGTCTTGCTGTTCAAGTCGGGCTCAACCCCCGCAAGCCCTTCCCGAATCCCTCTTTTTTGCAGCGTCTCAAGGCCTTCTCGAACCTTGAAAGCGATGTTGGCCTCAGGCCGTTCCCAAGTCCAATGAACTGATTTTTAATATTCTTTTATCGTCTAGATAAATCGATATTTATTCTTTTTAAATCATCAAAAATCCATGCACAGTGGGCTCCATAAGCACTCACCAGGAGCCACACCCATGAGCCTAAGACTGGGCGACATCGCCCCCGACTTCGAACAGGATTCCAGCGCCGGCAAGATTCGTTTCCATGAATGGCTGGGCGACAGCTGGGGTGTGTTGTTTTCCCACCCGGCGGACTTTACGCCGGTGTGCACCACCGAACTGGGCTTCACCGCCAAGCTCAAGGACGAATTCGCCAAGCGTGGGGTCAAGGCCATCGCCTTGTCGGTAGACCCGGTGGACTCGCACCACAAGTGGATCGACGACATCAACGAAACCCAGAACACAGTGGTCAACTTCCCGATCCTGGCCGATGCAGACCGCAAGGTCTCGGACCTCTACGACCTGATCCACCCGAATGCCAGCGATACCCTCACAGTGCGCTCCTTGTTCGTGATCGACCCGAACAAGAAGGTCCGCCTGACCATCACCTACCCGGCCAGCACCGGGCGTAATTTCCATGAAATCCTGCGGGTGATCGACTCTCTGCAACTGACCGACAACCACAAGGTGGCGACGCCGGCCAACTGGCAGGATGGGGATGAGGTAGTGATCGTGCCATCGCTCAAGGACGAGGAAGAGATCAAGAAACGCTTTCCCAAGGGCTATCGCGCGGTGAAGCCGTACCTGCGCCTTACCCCACAACCCAATCGTTAAGGCGGATATCGCCATCGCGGGCCAGCCCGGCTCCCACAGTTGACCGCATTCCCCTGTGGGAGCCGGGCTTGCCCGCGATGGCGGCTTCATGAACAGCAAAGGCATCAAGTTGCAAACCGTCTCACACAGCAGGGGTTTTCAGGCCGTTTCGACGGCCTTTTTTTTCGCCTGGCGATTGGTTAAACGCTTATGTATTTATGGAATAAACAAATGAATAAATAAGATTTATAGATATATAAATCTGCTGATAAGGTCTATCCCATCTTGGCGCCATCGCCGTACAGCGAACCGCCGACACTTGCTCAAGGAATCTCCTGCATGCTGGTCGTAACACTTGGAGGCAGTCCCAGCCAGCGTTCCCGCTCCGGGGTCTTGCTGGATAAAACCCGTCAGTGGCTGCAACAGCAGGGCGTGGAAGTGGTGAGTTACCAGGTACGGGACTTCCCGGCTGAAGACTTGCTGCACGCACGCTTCGACAGCCCCAAGGTCATTGACCTGCTGCAACAAGTCGCCAATGCCGACGGCCTGGTGATCGCCACGCCGGTGTACAAGGCGTCGTTTTCCGGGGCGTTGAAAACCGTATTGGACCTGCTGCCAGAACGCGCCCTGGCCCATAAGGTGGTGTTGCCAATGGCGACCGGCGGCAGCATCGCCCACATGCTGGCGGTGGACTACGCCCTGAAGCCTGTGCTGTCGGCCCTCAAGGCCCAGGAATTGCTCCACGGTATTTTTGCCGAAGACAGCCAGATCGCCTATGGCGAGGGCAGTGTCCAGGCGCAGTTGGTGCCGGTACTCGAACAGCGTCTGCACGAAGCCCTGGAGCAGCTCTACAGCGCCATGGCGCGCCGGCCAAAACCGCTGGACCCTGACGTATTGAATGAACGTTTGTTGAGTGCTCGCTGGAGCATTTGAGCCTCACCCCAGAAACCTGGAAACACTCACCTTACTCAGCCGACAACGGCCAAGCAGGTGCAGCCAAAACCCTAATCGCACAGTTGGAGAGAGCGCCATGCGCACTGTCATCTTGCGTCGTGGTCTGGTCGCACTCTTTGCTGCGGCTGTGTCCTTCGGCGCCATCGTTCAAGCCCAAGCCGCCGAGACCTTGCGGATCGGTTATCAGAAGTACGGCACCCTGGTGCTGCTCAAGGCCAAGGGCACCCTGGAAAAACGCCTGGCCGCTCAAGGCGTGCAGGTGCAGTGGACCGAGTTCCCCGGTGGCCCGCAATTGCTCGAGGGCCTGAACGTCGGCTCCATCGATTTCGGCGTTACCGGCGAAACCCCACCGGTGTTCGCCCAGGCGGCTGGCGCCGATCTGCTCTATGTCGCCTACGAGCCACCCGCGCCTACCAGCGAAGCGATCCTGGTGCCCAAGGACTCGCCGATCAAATCGGTGGCCGAACTCAAGGGTAAAAAGGTCGTGCTCAACAAAGGCTCCAACGTGCACTACCTGCTGGTGCGTGCCTTGGAAGACGCCGGCCTCAACTACACCGACGTGAAGACCGTGTTCCTGCCGCCCGCCGATGCCCGTGCCGCGTTCGAACGCGGCAGCGTGGACGCCTGGGTGATCTGGGACCCGTACCAGGCCGCCGCCGAGAAGCAACTGCAAGCGCGCACCCTGCGAGACGGCACCGGGATTGCCGACAACCATCAGTTCTACTTGGCCACCAAGCCCTACGCCGAACAACACCCGCAAGTGATCAAGGCGTTGGTGGAAGAGGTGCGTGCGGTAGGCGAATGGTCCAAGGCCAACCCGCAGGAAGTGACTGAGCAGGTCGCCCCACTGCTCGGCCTGCCGGCAGATATCACCCTCACGTCGGTGAAACGCCAGGGCTACGGCGCGCTGTTCCTGACCCCGGAAGTGGTCGCCGCCCAGCAGAAAATCGCCGACAGCTTCTACCAACTCAAATTGATCCCCAAGCCCTTGAGCATCAAGGACGTGATCTGGACGCCACCCGCCGCGGTTGCCAAAGCGCCGTAATCCGACTTCATTCAGGAGACAACTCCATGAGCCTCAATATTTTCTGGTTCCTGCCCACCCACGGCGACGGTCATTACCTTGGCACCGCCGCAGGCGCCCGCGCTGTCGACCACGGTTACCTGCAACAGGTGGCCCAGGCTGCCGACCGCCTGGGTTTCGGCGGGGTGTTGATCCCTACGGGACGCTCCTGCGAAGACTCGTGGTTGGTGGCCGCCTCGCTGATCCCCGTGACCCAGCGCTTGAAATTCCTGGTTGCTCTGCGCCCTGGGATCATCTCCCCGACCGTGGCCGCGCGTCAGGCCGCGACCCTGGATCGCCTGTCTGGTGGCCGTGCGCTGTTCAACCTGGTCACCGGCGGCGATCCGGAAGAACTGGCCGGCGATGGATTGTTCTTAAGCCATGAAGAGCGCTACCAGGCGTCGGTGGAGTTCACCCGTATCTGGCGCCGTGTGCTGGAAGGCGAGACCGTGGACTACGACGGCGAGCACATCAGCGTCAAAGGCGCCAAATTGCTCTACCCGCCGATTCAGCAGCCACGCCCGCCACTGTATTTCGGTGGTTCCTCCGAAGCCGCCCAGGACCTGGCGGCCGAACAGGTGGAGATGGTGCTGACCTGGGGCGAGCCGCCGGCAGCTGTTGCGGAAAAGATCGCGCAGGTGCGCGCCAAGGCTGCAAAGCTGGGACGCACGGTGCGCTTTGGCATTCGCTTGCACGTGATCGTGCGCGAAACCAACGACGAAGCCTGGAAAGCCGCCGACAAACTGATCTCCCACCTGGACGACGAGACTATCGCCCGCGCCCAGGCGTCCTTGGCGCGTTTCGATTCGGTGGGCCAGCAACGCATGGCAGCCTTGCATGGCGGTAGCCGTGACAACCTGGAAGTCAGCCCCAATCTGTGGGCCGGCGTCGGCCTGGTACGTGGCGGCGCAGGGACGGCGCTGGTGGGCGATGGCCCAACGGTTGCGGCGCGGGTCAAGGAGTACGCGGACTTGGGTATCGATACCTTTATCTTCTCCGGTTATCCACACCTGGAAGAGTCGTATCGGGTCGCCGAGCTGTTGTTCCCGCACCTGGATATCGAACGTCCCGAGCTGCCCAAAAGCGCCGGCTACGTCAGCCCGTTTGGCGAGATGGTTGCCAACGACATCCTTCCCAAAGCTGCGTCACAGAGCTGAGGCGCCGTTATGGACTTAGAAAAAATCAGCCATCGCGTGGCGCCCTGGGTGCTGCCGGTCTTATTGCTGGCGGTGTGGCAGTTGTCGGTGTCGGCGGGTTGGTTGTCGACGCGCATTCTGCCAGCGCCGAGTGCAGTGATCGAAGCCGGGGTTAACCTGGTGGTCAGCGGCGAAATCTGGACGCACCTGGCCATCAGCGGCTGGCGCGCCGGCCTGGGCTTTGTGATCGGTGGCAGCATCGGTCTGGCCCTGGGCTTTATCACCGGGCTGTCGAAGTGGGGCGAACGCTTGCTCGACAGCTCCGTGCAGATGATCCGCAACGTGCCGCACCTGGCGCTGATTCCGCTGGTGATCCTGTGGTTCGGTATCGATGAGACCGCGAAGATTTTCCTGGTGGCCCTGGGTACCTTGTTCCCGATCTACCTGAACACTTACCACGGCATCCGCAATGTCGACCCGGCACTGGTGGAAATGTCGCGCAGCTATGGCTTGTCCGGTTTCAGCCTGTTCTGGCAAGTGATCCTGCCGGGCGCGCTGCCATCGATCCTGGTGGGGGTGCGCTTTGCCCTGGGCTTCATGTGGCTGACGCTGATCGTGGCGGAAACCATCTCGGCCAGTTCCGGCATCGGTTACCTGGCGATGAATGCCCGTGAATTCCTGCAAACCGACGTGGTGGTGCTGGCCATCGTCATGTACGCCATCCTCGGCAAACTGGCCGACCTGGCAGCCCGTGGGTTGGAACGTGTGTGGCTGCGCTGGCACCCGGCGTATCAAGTCAAAGGAGGTGCAGCATGACGGCTCAACAACCTCCGCGTCTGTTGAAGGGCATCCCGCTGGCGGTGCGCAAATTGCGCAAGGCCTTTGGTACCCGCGAAGTGCTCAAAGAGATTGACCTGCATATTCCCGCGGGGCAGTTCGTGGCTGTGGTCGGCCGCAGTGGTTGCGGCAAAAGTACCTTGCTGCGCCTGTTGGCGGGGCTGGACAAAGCCAGTGGCGGCGAGCTGCTGGCCGGCTCCGCGCCACTGCACGAAGCGATTGAAGATACGCGGTTGATGTTCCAGGAAGCGCGCTTGCTGCCCTGGAAAAAGATCATCGATAACGTCGGCCTTGGCCTCAAGGGCGACTGGCGCCCCAAAGCGCTGGAAGCGCTGGAAGCGGTTGGCCTGGCCGAGCGCGCCAACGAATGGCCGGCGGCGTTGTCCGGCGGTCAGAAACAACGCGTGGCGCTCGCCCGGGCGTTGATCCATCAGCCGCGCCTGTTGCTGCTCGATGAGCCGCTGGGCGCACTGGATGCCCTGACCCGCATCGAGATGCAGCAACTGATCGAGAACCTGTGGCGTAAGCACGGTTTCACGGTGTTGCTGGTGACCCACGACGTCAGCGAAGCCGTGGCGATTGCCGACCGCGTGATTCTGATTGAAAACGGCGAAATTGGCCTCGACCTGAACATTGACCTGCCACGCCCACGAGCCCGTGGCTCACACCGCCTGGCCGCGCTGGAAGCCGAAGTGCTCAACCGCGTGCTGTCGCTACCCGGTTCCCCACCGGAACCCGAACCTGTTTCACCGCTGCCGACGCAATTGCGTTGGGCTCAATAACTCACACAGGAAAAACACCATGACTATTAAAGCCATCAACGTGCGTAACCAGTTCAAAGGCACCATCAAGGAAATCGTGGTCGGCGACGTGCTGTCGGAAATTGACGTGCAGACCGCGTCCGGCATTGTCACCTCGGTGATCACCACCCGTTCGGTCAAGGAGTTGGAGCTGGTGATCGGCAGTGAAGTGATTGCCTTTGTGAAATCCACTGAGGTGTCGATTGCCAAGTTGTGATTGGCGTCGCCCTTGAGACTGCTATCGCAAGCAAGCCAGCTCCCACATTTTGATGTGTGAACGCATTCAAATGTGGGAGCTGGTTTGCCTGCGATGAGGCCGGCCCAGACGACACAGCATTCAGCGCTTGGGCAGATAGGCCGGCAAATAAAGCCCCACATACGCATCAAACACCCGCATCCCTTCCTCCGCCATGCGCGGCGTAATCAGCCCATGCTGATGCACCGAGCGCGCGTACACGCGGTCGCTCAACTCCAATGCCAGGGCAAACACATCCACATCGCTCGGCAGCGTTGGCACTTCAAAGTGGCGATTGAACACCGCCAGCATCAAGTCGCCCAATTCCAGATCATGCTGGCGATCGGCCTGGGTCACTTCGGTCAACCCGTGCTGGGCCAGGATCAACTGGCGCGCCGCGGCATCGTTGCTGTAGATGCTGAGCATGCGTTGTTCAACGATGTAGGACAGGTCGCGCCAATGCTTGAGCGATTCATGCTCGATGGGCGCCTGGATGGCAGCGCGAAAGGCTGCGTGAACGTCAGCGGTCAACGCCTCCAGCAACGCCGGCACACTGGCGAAAAAGTGGTACACCGATGACGGTGGAATCTGTGCCCGTTCGGCCACGCTGTAGATCGACAAGCTCGCCACACCCTCGGCGGCCAGCAAGGTGCGGGCGGCTTCAAGGATCGCGTCGATCCGGGCCTGGCTGCGGGCGCGGGGTTTGCGAGGGGCGGCGGGGCGGGTGGTCATGGATGTCTCCTACAAGGCAGCGGGCATTGTATGAGCAGGAGTCCTGGTTGTCTGCCAAGCCGCCTTCGCGAGCAAGCCCGCTCCCACATTTAACTGCATTCCAAAGTTGAAACCCGACCCCTGTGGGAGCGGGCTTGCTCGCGAAGAGGCCAACTCGGTCTACCGGTAGAAACCCATAAAAAAACGCCACTGACCAAAATCAGCGGCGTTCTTTTATTGCAGCAACCGCTTATACGGTATGCAGGTACCAGTTGTACTCAAGGTCGGAGATGGAGTGTTCAAACTCCTCCAGCTCACTTTCCTTACAGGCGACGAAGATATCGATGTATTTAGGATCGATGTACTTGGCCATCACCTCGCTGTCGTCCAACTCGCGCAAGGCATCGCGCAGGTTGTTCGGCAGGCTTTGTTCGTTCTGCTCGTAGCTGTTGCCTTCCACCGGAGCGTTCGGCTCGATCTTGTTGGTCAGGCCGTGGTGTACGCCCGCCAGTACCGAGGCCATCAGCAGGTAAGGGTTGGCATCGGCGCCAGCCACACGGTGTTCGATACGCACGGCATCGGACGAGCCGGTGGGTACGCGAATCGCCACGGTGCGGTTATCCAGGCCCCAGCACGGCGAGTTCGGCACGTAGAACTGTGCGCCGAAACGACGGTAGGAGTTGACGTTGGGGCACAGGAACGCCATTTGGGCGGGTAGGGTCTCCAGCACACCGCCGATCGCGTGACGCAATGCGGCGTTCTGCTCGGGATCCTCGCTGGCAAAGATGTTCTTGCCGTCCTTGTCCAGAATGGAGATGTGTACGTGCAGCCCGTTGCCTGCCTGGCCTGGGTAAGGCTTGGCCATGAAGGTGGTGTCCATCTCATGGTCGTAGGCGATGTTCTTGATCAGGCGCTTGAGCAATACCGCGTAATCGCACGCCTTGATCGGGTCGGCGACGTGGTGCAGGTTCACTTCGAACTGCGCCGGGGCGCTTTCCTTGACGATGGCGTCCGCCGGAATACCTTGCTCCTTGGCACCTTCCAGAATGTCCTGGAGGCAGTCGACGTATTCGTCGAGGTCGTCGATCAGGTAGACCTGTGTCGAGTGCGGGCGTTTGCCGGAGATCGGCGAGCGGGGCGGTTGCGGGCGGCCGTTCACGTTCTCCTGGTCGATCAGGTAGAACTCAAGCTCGAAGGCGGCGCAGATGGTCAGACCGAGGTCGTCAAACTTGGTAACAACTTGGCGGAGCACTTCGCGCGGATCGGCGAAGAAAGGTTCACCTTCAAGTTCGTGCATGGTCATCAGCAGTTGCGCGGTAGGGCGCTTTTGCCAGGGTTCATTGCACAGGGTGTCGGGGATTGGATAACAGATTCGGTCAGCATCACCGATGTCCAGGCCCAGGCCGGTGCTTTCCACCGTAGAGCCGTTGATATCCAGGGCAAATAAAGAGGCAGGCAGGTTAATGCCCTTCTCGTAAACCTTGTGGAGGCTGGTGCGTTCGATGCGCTTACCGCGCACCACACCATTCATATCCGCAATTAGAAGGTCTACGTACAGAACCTCAGGATGATCCTTAAGGAACGCGTTCGCTTCGTTAAGCTGAACGGCACGCGGGGGTACCGACATGATGCAACACCTTTGTTGTTAAAAATATCAATCATTGATCTTTTCTGGTTTCAGTCAACCCGAACGGCCTGCCGAAGTCAAGCGAGGCATTTTTTGCCCTAAAAAAGCGCCATGGAGCCTTTTTTGCGGGGTTTTGGGGCGGTTTTTTGGGTTTTAGGGGCTTGGGACCTGCAGGCTTGAGCGGGCCGTGTAGGATTTTTTACGGGGGTGTTGTGTAAAAAAATGAACAAGGCTAAGCTCGATTCAAACCCATAACAGCAATAATACCGGGGTGCTTCATGTTTCACCTGCCGCCAATCGGCGTCTCTGCCTGCTCCAGCCAGGCTTTGTCCGCAGCTCGTTCGCCCCGCGTGAATGCCCAGGCACCGGCCAATATTCTTGACGGCCCGGCCGATCTCCTTTTTGCCATCTCCTACGCCACTGAGCGACCCTCATCCGCCGTGCCGATCATAATTGCGCACAACTTTGGCGTGAGGAATGCAACCCATGGGCAAATGGCAGGTAAGCTCCTACCCTGAATGAAAAAACGACGCGGATGCTGCGTCAACCAACGCCTGGCCTTTAATGGATGCCAGGAAACCCAGCCCAGAGGCATTTATGAGTAACAACCTCGACCAGCTCACCGATTGGTTGAAAGACCACAAGATCACAGAAGTCGAATGCATGATTGGCGACCTCACCGGCATCACCCGGGGCAAGATCTCGCCGACCAACAAGTTCATTGCCGAAAAAGGCATGCGCCTGCCCGAGAGCGTTCTGTTGCAGACCGTGACCGGCGACTATGTCGAAGACGACATCTATTACGAATTGCTCGACCCGGCCGACATCGACATGATCTGCCGCCCCGACCAGAATGCGGTATTCCTGGTGCCCTGGGCCATCGAGCCGACCGCCCAGGTGATCCACGACACCTACGACAAGCAAGGCAACCCGATCGAGCTGTCGCCGCGCAACGTGCTCAAGAAAGTCCTCAAACTCTACTCCGACCGCGGCTGGCAGCCCATCGTGGCGCCGGAGATGGAGTTCTACCTGACCAAGCGCTGCGAAGACCCGGACTTCCCGCTGCAACCGCCGATTGGCCGCTCCGGCCGCCCGGAAACCGGTCGCCAGTCCTTCTCTATAGAAGCGGCCAACGAATTCGACCCGCTGTTCGAAGACGTCTACGACTGGTGCGAACTCCAGGAGCTGGACCTCGACACCCTGATCCACGAGGACGGCACCGCGCAGATGGAAATCAACTTCCGTCACGGCGATGCCCTGTCCTTGGCCGACCAGATCCTGGTGTTCAAGCGCACCATGCGTGAAGCCGCGCTCAAGCACGACGTGGCCGCCACCTTCATGGCCAAGCCCATGACCGGCGAGCCCGGCAGCGCGATGCACCTGCACCAGAGCATCATCGACATTGCCACCGGCAAGAACGTCTTCTCCAATGAAGACGGGACCATGAGCCAGCTGTTCCTCAACCACATTGGCGGCCTGCAGAAGTTCATCCCTGAATTGCTGCCTTTATTCGCCCCCAACGTGAACTCGTTCCGCCGCTTCCTGCCCGATACCTCGGCGCCGGTGAACGTGGAATGGGGCGAAGAAAACCGCACCGTCGGCCTGCGCGTACCGGATGCCGGCCCGCAGAACCGCCGCGTGGAAAACCGCCTGCCGGGCGCCGACGCCAACCCGTACCTGGCGATTGCCGCCAGCCTGTTGTGCGGCTACATCGGCATGGTCGAAGGCCATAACCCGAGCGCGCCGGTGGTGGGCCGTGGTTACGAGCGGCGCAACCTGCGCCTGCCGTTGACCATCGAAGACGCCCTGGAACGCATGGAAAACAGCAAGACCATCGAGAAATACCTGGGGCAAAAATTCATCACAGGCTACGTCGCGGTCAAGCGGGCCGAGCATGAAAACTTCAAGCGCGTGATCAGTTCGTGGGAGCGGGAATTCCTGCTCTTCGCCGTCTGATGCGCCGGGCGTACGCTTCAAACGGTGCGCCCTTCACTGAAAAGTCTAGGAGATTGGTATGTCCAGCAACAACCCGCAAACCCGTGAATGGCAAGCCTTGAGCAATGATCACCACCTGGCGCCGTTCAGCGACTTCAAGCAATTGAAAGAGAAAGGTCCAAGGATCATCACCAAAGCCCACGGTGTTTACCTGTGGGACAGCGAAGGCAACAAGATCCTCGACGGTATGGCCGGCCTGTGGTGCGTGGCGATCGGTTACGGTCGCGATGAACTGGCCGATGCCGCCGCCAAGCAGATGAAAGAACTGCCGTACTACAACCTGTTCTTCCAGACCGCACACCCGCCGGTATTGGAGTTGGCCAAGGTCATTTCCGATGTCGCGCCGGCTGGCATGAACCACGTGTTCTTCACCGGCTCGGGCTCCGAAGGCAACGACACCATGTTGCGCATGGTCCGCCACTACTGGGCGATCAAGGGCCAGCCCAACAAGAAAACCATCATTGCCCGCAAGAATGGCTACCACGGCTCTACCGTGGCCGGCGCCAGCCTGGGCGGCATGACCTATATGCACGAGCAGGGCGACTTGCCGATCCCGGGCATTACCCACATCGCGCAGCCGTACTGGTTTGGCGAAGGCGGCGACATGAGCCCCGAGGAATTCGGTGTGTGGGCCGCCAACCAGTTGGAAGAGAAAATCCTGGAGCTGGGCGTGGACAACGTCGGCGCCTTTATTGCCGAGCCGATCCAGGGCGCCGGTGGCGTAATTGTGCCGCCGGCCACGTACTGGCCGCGCATCAAGGAAATCCTCGCCAAGTACGACATCCTGTTTGTCGCCGACGAAGTAATCTGCGGTTTCGGCCGTACCGGTGAGTGGTTCGGTAGCGATTTCTACGACCTCAAGCCGCACATGATGACCATCGCCAAGGGCCTGACCTCGGGCTACGTGCCCATGGGCGGCCTGATCGTGCGCGACGAAGTGGTGGCGGTGCTCAACGAAGGGGGCGATTTCAACCACGGCTTTACCTACTCCGGTCACCCGGTGGCCGCGGCTGTGGCGCTGGAGAACATCCGCATCCTGCGCGATGAAAAAATCGTTAACCGTGTGCACGACGAAACGGCACCGTATTTGCAGAAACGTCTGAGGGAACTGGGCGATCATCCGCTGGTGGGTGAGGTCCGCGGCGTCGGTATGCTCGGTGCGATCGAGCTGGTGCAGGACAAGGCGACGCGCAAGCGTCACGAAGGCAAAGGCGCCGGCATGATCTGCCGAACCTTCTGCTTTGAAAATGGCCTGATCATGCGCGCCGTGGGCGACACCATGATCATTTCGCCGCCACTGGTCATCAGCAAGGCTGAAATCGACGAGCTGGTAACCAAGGCCCGTCACTGCCTGGACCTGACTTTGGCTGCCTTGCAGGGCTAAGTGCTAGGCTCAGTGCGCGGTGCGCTGGGCAGTTACAAATGCAGGGGCTTTGGTTGAAAGCCGGCCCCTGAACTTGCCAGACTGTCGCCCTGTTTTGTTGCCCTTCGGTTGGGCCGTAAAACATACAACGCTTGTGGCCCAAAAAAGAAAAAATTGGAGCATCACCAAATGAAGGCATTAGGTTTGAAGAACGCTGGCAAGACCCTCCTCGCCTTGTCCCTGATGGGCGCAATGGCGGGCGCGGCCCAGGCAGACAGTAAAGTGCTGCACGTCTACAACTGGTCCGACTACATTGCACCGGACACCATTGCCAACTTTGAAAAAGAGTCGGGCATCAAAGTGGTGTACGACGTTTTTGACAGCAACGAGACCCTGGAAGCCAAGTTGCTGGCAGGCAAGTCCGGCTACGACATCGTCGTACCGTCGAACAGCTTCCTCGCCAAGCAGATCAAGGCCGGTGTCTACCAGGAGCTGGACAAGTCCAAGCTGTCCAACTACGGCAACCTGAACAAATCCCTGCTCAAGGCCGTATCGGTCAGCGACCCGGACAACAAGCACGCCTTCCCGTACATGTGGGGCTCGATGGGCATCGGCTACAACCCGGAGAAGGTCAAGGCCGCACTGGGCGTGGACAAGATCGACTCATGGGACGTACTGATGAAGCCGGAAAACATCGCCAAGCTGAAAAGCTGCGGCGTGAGCTTCCTCGATTCGCCAACCGAAATGCTGCCGGTAGCGCTGCATTACCTGGGCCTGCCGACCGACACCACGAAGAAGGCTGATCTGAAACAGGCCGAAGACCTGTTCATGAAAATCCGTCCTTCGATCGGCTACTTCCACTCGTCCAAATACATCTCCGACCTGGCCAACGGCAACATCTGCGTGGCTGTGGGCTACTCGGGTGACATCGAACAGGCCAAAACCCGCGCGGCTGAAGCCGGTGGCAAGGTCAAGATCGCCTACGACATTCCCAAGGAAGGTGCTGGCAGCTTCTTCGACATGGTCGCCATTCCCAAGGATGCCGAAAACGTCGACGCTGCCTACGCATTCATGAACTACCTGCTCAAGCCAGACGTCATGGCCGCGATCACCAACAGTGTGCGTTTCCCGAACGGTAACGAGAAAGCCACCGCTCTGGTCGATAAAGACATCACCAGCGACCCGGGTATTTATCCGTCGGCCGAAGTGCAATCCAAGCTCTACGCCATTGCCGACATGCCGGCGGCAACTCAGCGTGAAATGACCCGTAGCTGGACCAAGATCAAGTCCGGTAAATAACGCCAGAAACCTGTAGGAGCGAGCTTGCTCGCGAAAATCGTCAACGATAACGCAGCGCCTCTGGTCGCCCGCGTTGCCTGTGAGTTCTTCGCGAGCAAGCTCGCTCCTACAAACAGCGGCAACCGTACAGAAAATAAATGACAGAAAGTTTTGCCGGATCGGTTTATCGAAGGTAAGTTGCGCGCCGGTTTTGTTGCCGGGCAACAACTTCAAGGCCCCAACTATTCAAGAGGACCTCCACTTGCCAATTTCTTTATTTCGCAAAGCCATGCTGGTGGGTGCAGGTATCACGCTGGCTGCCAGCGTACAGGCCGCACCGACGGTGCATATTTATAACTGGTCGGACTACATCGGCCCCGACACCCTGGCCAACTTCGAAAAGGCCAGCGGTATCAAGCCCGTGTATGACGTGTTTGACTCCAACGAAACCCTGGAAGGCAAGTTGCTCGCCGGGCGTACCGGCTACGACGTCGTGGTGCCGTCCAACCATTTCCTGGGCAAGCAGATCAAGGCTGGGGCGTTCCAGAAGCTCGACAAGTCGTTGCTGACTCACTACGCCAACCTCGACCCGGTGCTGCTCAAGCGCCTGGAAAAGAACGACCCGGGCAACCAGTACGCGGTGCCGTACCTGTGGGGCACCAACGGCATTGGCTACAACGTCGACAAGGTCAAAGAAGTGCTGGGTGTCGACAAGATCGACTCCTGGGCCGTGTTGTTCGAACCGGAAAACATGAAGAAGTTGGCCACTTGCGGCGTGTCGTTCATGGACTCGGCCGATGAAATGCTGCCCGCAGTACTCAACTACATGGGCCTGGACCCCAACAGCACCAACCCGGCCGACTACAAGAAAGCCGAGGAAAAACTGCTGAAGGTGCGGCCCTACGTGACCTACTTCCATTCCTCCAAATACATCTCGGACCTGGCCAACGGCAACATCTGCGTGGCGGCCGGTTTCTCCGGCGATGTGTTCCAGGCCAAGGCCCGTGCGGCGGAGGCGGGCAAAGGCGTGAACATCGCCTACACGATTCCCAAAGAAGGCGGCAACCTGTGGTTCGACGTGCTGGCGATTCCCAAGGATGCCAGCAACGTCAAGGAAGCCCACGCCTTCATCAACTATTTGCTGCAGCCTGAGGTGATCGCTCAGGTCAGCGATCAAGTCGGTTACGCCAACCCTAACCCAGGGGCGGACAAACTGATGGAGCAATCGATACGCACCGACGCAGCGGTTTACCCACCGCAGGCGGTTCTCGAGCGGACATTCGTCAACTTTGAGCTACCCCCGAAAGTGCAGCGTTTAATGACCCGTAGCTGGACCAAGGTCAAGACGGGCAAGTAAGGCTCAAACTATCCAAGGCTGGCCCGCATTGGGCCGGCTGCACAGTTTTTTTTGGGAGTTTCGTAAATGGCAGTTGCCTCCGGCGCCTATAAGAAAGCCCTCGAGGGCGACCAGACACCGAAAAAGGTGCTGGTCAAAATCGACCGGGTCACGAAGAAGTTCGACGAGACGATTGCCGTGGACGATGTGTCCCTGGAAATCAAGAAGGGCGAGATCTTCGCCTTGCTCGGCGGTTCGGGTTCGGGCAAATCCACCTTGCTGCGCATGCTTGCAGGTTTCGAGCGCCCAACCGAAGGTCGCATCTACCTCGACGGTGTGGACATCACCGACATGCCGCCCTACGAGCGGCCGATCAACATGATGTTCCAGTCCTACGCCTTGTTCCCGCACATGACCGTGGCGCAGAACATCGCCTTCGGCCTGCAACAGGACAAGATCCCCAAGGCTGAAGTCGACGCACGCGTGGCCGAGATGCTCAAGCTGGTACAGATGAGCCAATATGCCAAGCGCAAGCCGCACCAATTGTCCGGCGGCCAGCGCCAGCGCGTGGCCTTGGCCCGCTCCTTGGCCAAGCGCCCGAAACTGCTGCTGCTCGATGAGCCGATGGGCGCACTGGACAAGAAGCTGCGCTCGCAGATGCAACTGGAGTTGGTGGAAATCATCGAGCGCGTTGGGGTGACCTGCGTGATGGTGACCCACGACCAGGAAGAGGCCATGACCATGGCCGAACGCATCGCGATCATGCACCTGGGCTGGATCGCCCAGATCGGCAGCCCGATCGACATCTACGAAACCCCTACCAGCCGCCTGGTGTGCGAGTTCATTGGCAACGTCAACATCTTCGACACCCAGGTGGTGGACGACGCCGAAGGCCACGCGGTGCTCAAATGCCCGGACCTGGACCGCGACATCTACGTGGGCTACGGCATCGCCACCTCGGTGGAAGACAAGTCGGTGACCTACGCCATCCGCCCGGAAAAGCTGCTGGTGACCACCGAAATGCCAACCTGCGAGCACAACTGGTCCAGCGGCAAGGTGCACGACATTGCTTACCTGGGCGGCCACTCGGTGTTCTACGTGGAGCTGCCGAGCGGCAAGCTGGTGCAGTCCTTCGTCGCCAACGCCGAACGCCGTGGCCAGCGCCCAACCTGGGGTGACCAGGTGTATGTGTGGTGGGAAGACGACAGCGGCGTGGTACTTCGCTCATGAACATGAAGAAATTCAAGCGGCGCTTGGATCGCATCGTGCCCAATGGCAAGCAGGTGGTCATCGGGATTCCCTTCCTCTGGCTGTTCCTGTTTTTCGCACTGCCGTTTTTCATCGTGCTGAAAATCAGCTTTGCCGAAGCCGATGTGGCGATCCCGCCCTATACCGAGATCTATACCTACGTTGAGCAAAAGCTGGAGGTGGTGCTGAACCTGGCCAACTACAGCTTGCTGGCGGGCGACGAGTTGTACATCGCCGCCTACCTGGGCTCGCTGAAGATGGCGTTTTTCAGCACGCTGCTGTGCCTGCTGATCGGCTACCCGATGGCCTACGCCATCGCCACCGCGCGCAAAGAGATGCAGACCGTGCTGGTGCTGCTGATCATGATGCCCACCTGGACCGCGATCCTGATCCGGGTATATGCGTGGATGGGCATCCTCAGCAACAACGGCCTGCTCAATGGCTTCCTGATGTCCATGGGCTTGATCAACGAGCCGCTGCAGATCCTCAACACCAACATCGCGGTGTACATCGGCGTGGTCTATTCGTACCTGCCGTTCATGATCCTGCCGCTGTACGCCAACCTGGTGAAGCACGACCAGAGCCTGCTGGAAGCCGCCTCCGACCTGGGGTCGAGCACCTTCAACAGCTTCTGGAAAATCACCGTGCCGCTGTCCAAGAACGGCATCATCGCCGGTTGCATGCTGGTGTTTATCCCGGTGGTGGGCGAGTTCGTGATTCCTGAACTGCTCGGCGGCCCGGAAACCCTGATGATCGGTAAGGTGTTGTGGCAAGAGTTCTTCAACAACCGTGACTGGCCGGTGGCGTCTGCCCTGGCGGTGGTGATGCTGGCGATCCTGATCGTGCCGATCATCCTGTTCAACCGCAGCCAAGCCAAAGAGCTGGAGGGCAAGATATGAAGCGCTTTCGTTTCTCCAGCTTCATGCTGGTCGCAGGCTTGTTGTTCATCTACCTGCCAATGTTGATCCTGGTGATCTACTCGTTCAACGAATCCAAGCTGGTGACAGTGTGGGGCGGTTGGTCGATCAAGTGGTACGTGGGCCTGTTGGACAACACCCAGTTGATGGGCTCGGTGGCCCGCTCCCTGGAAATCGCCTGCTACACGGCGGTGGCGGCGGTAGCGTTGGGTACCCTGGCGGCCTTCGTGCTGACGCGCATCAGCCAGTTCAAGGGCCGCACGCTGTTCGGTGGCCTGGTGACGGCACCGTTGGTGATGCCCGAAGTGATCACCGGTCTGTCGTTGTTGCTGCTGTTCGTGGCCATGGCGCAGATGATCGGCTGGCCCCAGGAACGTGGCATCGTCACCATCTGGATCGCCCACACCACCTTCTGTGCGGCGTATGTGGCGGTGGTGGTGTCGGCGCGCTTGCGTGAGCTGGACCTGTCGATCGAAGAAGCGGCGATGGACCTGGGCGCACGGCCGTGGAAGGTGTTCTTCCTGATCACCATCCCAATGATTGCGCCGTCGCTGGCGGCGGGCGGCATGATGTCGTTCGCGCTATCGCTGGACGACCTGGTACTGGCCAGCTTCGTGTCGGGCCCCGGTTCCACCACCTTGCCGATGGAAGTGTTCTCGGCGGTGCGTCTGGGGGTTAAACCCGAGATCAACGCCGTGGCGAGCCTGATTCTGTTGGCGGTTTCGCTGGTGACCTTCCTGGTGTGGTTCTTCAGCCGTCGGGCCGAAGAGCATCGCAAGAAGGCTATTCAGCAAGCGATTGAAGAAGCCGCGGCGGATGGCTGGCAGCAGCCGGACAAGCGCCGGGCGCCAGCGCCGGTCTAACTGCCGACGCGATCCACTGTAGGAGCGAGCTTGCTCGCGAAAAACCTGAGAGCGCCGCTGGGTGTCAGGTACCCAGCGTCATCATTAACGTTCTTCGCGAGCAAGCTCGCTCCTACAGTGGGGCTTAGCTAGGCAGCCCACGGCGACGTGCGGATCACCTGCACAAAATTCATCGGTTTGAACCCCGGCTCCTGGTCCACCAGCACATCGGTCTTCACGTTGCCAAACGTGGTCTGCGGGCGATGGCGCAAGCCGTCGGCGAACGCGCAGATAATGCACTCCTTGAACCCTTCACCCCGTGGATGCGCGTGCACCACCGCTTCGCGATGCGCGCTGCTGAACGCGGTGTAGTCCATGCCCAGCACGTCCATCTCCACACCGGCGGTCACCAGCGCTACGGTGGGGCGCAGGTGTTTCGGCACGCCCGGCGTGGTGTGCAGGGCGATGGACAACCACACTTGTTCGATATCGTCATCGCTTAACCCATAAGGTTTGAGGAACGCAGCGGCGGCGTTGGCGCCGTCCACTTCGAAACGCTCGTCGTCACTGCGGTGGCCTTCCACCAGGCCCAGGTCATGGAACATCGCGCCGACGTAGAGCAACTCCGGGTTGTAGGCCAATTGCTTGCGCTCACCGCTCAAGGCGCCGAACAGGAAGACCCGGCGCGAATGGTGGTAGAGCAGGTCCGATTCGACGTCGCGGATGTATTCGGTGGTGGCCCTGGCCAAGGCGCTGTCAGGGATCTGGATACCGGCTATGGTGGTGCTCATGGTGGATCTCCTCTGGAAAGATTCCAGTCTGGTCCCATGACCCTGAAGCGGCTATCGCCACAGGGGGGCGATCCCGGCCAATGTGCCGCCACATCGCGCCAAGTGGAGTAGCCCTTTCAGGCCTAAGGAGATCAAATGTGGGAGCGGGCTTGCTCGCGAAAGTGGCCTGTCAGTTGATGCATGTGTCGGCTGGACCACCGCTTTCGCGAGCAAGCCCGCTCCCACAGGGGATTTGCGCTCATTCAGTGAGAGAGGTGTTTGTGACCATGGGCAAAACCGTCGCCATCCTGATCTTCCCCGGTGTCCAGTCGCTGGACGTGACCGGGCCGATGGATGTGTTCTGCGAGGCCAATAGCTTCCTGGCGCCCGAGGATCACTATCGGCTGGAAGTGCTCGGCTTCGGCCACGGCGTCATGGCGGCCTCCAACGGTTTGTCATTGCAGGCCCACAAGCACTACAGCGAAGCCCGGCAACCCTACGACCTGTTGCTGGTCGCCGGTGGCCCGCAGTTACCCTTCGAAGACTTTGGCCCCGAGTTTGACGCCTGGCTGCGCGCGGCCGCCGCGAAGGCGCAGCGCTTTGGCTCGATCTGCAATGGCGCCTTCATGCTGGCCCGTGCAGGTCTGCTGGACGGCAAGACCGTCACTACCCATTGGAACGATGCCGCCAGCCTGGCGCGCCTGTGCCCCTCGGCCCAGGTCGAAGCCGACCGCCTCTATGTGCAGGACGGCAAGCTCTACACCTCCGCCGGGGTCACGGCAGGTATCGACCTGTCGTTGTACTTGCTGGCCCAGGATCACGGTCCGGAAGTGGCCCTGAGCGTGGCCAAGCGCCTGGTGGTGTTCACCCAGCGCTCGGGCGGGCAATCGCAGTTCAGCCCGTTCCTCACGCCCCATGCCGAAACCACCTCGGCGGTGGCGCTGGTGCAGCTGTACGTGCTGGCCAACCTGACGGGAGACTTGACCATTGCCGACCTGGCCAAGGCGGCCAATATGAGTGCGCGCAATTTCTCCCGGGTGTTTGCCCGTGAAGCGCGGATTACGCCAGCGGAATTTGTCGAGAGGGCGCGCGTGGATGCGGCGCGGGTGATGCTTGAAAGCAGCCACGCACCGCTTAAAACCGTGGCCTATCAATGCGGCTTTCGCGACGCCCAGCACATGCGCAGTGTGTTCAACCGCCGGCTGGGCGTCACGCCGCAACAGTTCAGGCTTAACTTTGCGGCGCCGGTTTGAGCGTGCGTGATCGTTCCCACGCTCTGCGTGGTAACGCCTCTTGGGACGCTCTGCGTCCCGCTTCTGAGGGCGGACGCGGAGCGTCCATGGCTGCATTCCCACGCGGAGCGTGGGAACGATCATCGGGCGGGCAGCAGTTTCAAGGTACCGCGGGTATTGGCCGTCACCTCCTCATCACTGAAGTGCGCCTGCTCGTACCCGCCCTCGATATAGCTCTGCGCCTGGTCGCCATAGTGCGTATCAAAGGGCACACCGCTTTGCCCCACCGGGTTGATGGTGAGGGCGTGGGTCGGGTCGGCGAAGTCGATCAGGCGCCGTGTCGACGGGCCGTAGGTCACCGGCCAAGGTGCCGGGCCAATCGGGGCGGTCTGGTTGTTCGGCACTTCGTGGCTGCCCGGTGCCGGGAACGGGCCGACGTTGAAGATTTTATCCAGCGGTTTTTGCAGGCCCAGCGGGTGGCCGTGGGTCAGGGTGTGCGCCTTGCCCCACTGCCACTGCGCCGGGTCATCGCCGAACGTAGCCTTGAGGTGGGCCAGGCTATTGTCCCAGACGAGCTTGACGGTGTCGGCCCGATTGCCGTTCCACCAGGGTGAGTCTGCCGATGCGGCCAGGCGTGGCAATGCGGCGTCGATCACGCGGGTGCCGAGCAGGGTCTTGAACAAGGCATCGCCGAGTTTGGGGTGAAAGGTCGCGTCGCTGAGGTTGAACAGCAACTGGTTGAACAGCGTGGCACTGGTGGAGTCCAGCGGGTAGTCACCTTTCCAGCTGGCAAGCTGTTCCACCAGTTTGAGTTGCGCCGGGTCCTTGACCACCTCGCGCAGCACCGGCAACAGCGGCGCCAGCAGGCGCGGGCCATAGGCGGTGGTGGTACCCAGTTGCAGGGCCTGGCTGTTGGTCACATCCCACTTCACGCTTGTGTCGCTCAACTGCGCGTTCAACTGCTGGCCACGGTCAGCCAGGTTGTAATAACCGGGAATTGGCATGCCGGTGGGCGATGCCGGCTGGGCATTGGCGGACACCACGTAGCCGCGCGGCGGGTTTTCTTCCTGGGGGTTGGCACTGAAAGGGTAGAAACCCAGCTTGTCGGCCTGGGCGGTACTGCCGTCGAGGATGAACGCCGGGTTGACGCCAGCCGGGCGGATCGGCAATTGCGCCGCTGCCCACCAGCCTATATCGCCCTTGGCATTGGCCCACACGATGTTCAGGCCCGGCGCCGAGACCTTGGCGGCCGCGGCACGAGCCTTGGCCAGGGTGTCGGCACGGTTGAGCTGGTAGAAACCCTCCAGGATCGGGTTTTCACTGTCCAGGAACGCCCACCACATGGCAATCGGTGTGCTGCCGGCGTTCTCACCGAGCACGTCGTTGATGATCGGGCCGTGGGGCGAGCGGCGCAGGGTGAGGGTCACCGGCGCCTGGCCCTTGACCTGGATCTGCTGCTCGCTGCTGCTCATGTCCACCCATTGGTCGTGGTACCAGACCTGGTTGGGGTTGTCCGGGTTGACCTTCTCGGCGACCAGGTCGAGGTCGTCGTTCTGGAACATGGTCAGGCTCCAGCCGAAGTCCAGGTTGTGCCCCAGGAACGCCACCGGTACCAGCGCGTTGTGGTAGCCGTACAACTCAAAGCCTGGTGCCGACAGCTGCGCCTCGTACCACACCGAAGGCACCGAGAAGCGGATATGCGGGTCACCCGCCAGCAACGGCTTGCCACTTTGAGTGTGGCTGCCGCTGACGGCCCAGGCATTGCTGCCTTCGAACTGCGGCAGGCCGTTGTCGGCCAGGGCCTGTTCGCTCAGGGCGGCGATGGCGCCAAGGGTCTGCCAATCGCTGGTCGCCAGGTTGAGGGCGCCCTTGGGTTGCCAGTCGAGATCGAAGACGTTCAAGTAGTCGCTGCCCAGCCGGTCGCGCACATAGGTCAGCACCGGCTCGGTGCGAAAGGCTGCGGCAAAGCTGTAGGCCATGTACCCGGCGACGCTGATGCTGTCTTCGGCGGTAAACGGGCGCTTGGTGATGCCCAGTACATCGAACTCCATGGGGCTGGCGTGGCTGTCCTGATACTGGTTGACCCCGTCCAGGTAGGCTTGCAGGGCCTTGGTCGAGGCTGAGCCAGGGTCCATATGCTCTACATAGCTCAGGGCACGCTCGCGGATGCGCAGGCTGCGAAACAGCTTATCGGTCTCCAGCAGCTTGGGCCCGAGTACCTCGGCCAGTTCGCCACGGGCCAGGCGCCGCATGATCTCCATCTGGAACAGCCGGTCCTGGGCATGCACATAGCCCAGGGCGCGGTACAGGTCGGCTTCGTTTTCGGCACGGATATGCGGTACGCCACGGTCGTCGTAGCGCACCGTGACCGAACCTTGCAGGTGCGCCAGCGTCACCGTGCCCTGGCGCGTGGGTTGTTTGCTGTAGACGTACCAACCGGCGCCCAGGGCGACCAGCACAATCAGCACCGCAAAAACCTGCAGGACGCGCTTCATGAACATTCCTTACCAAAGTGGACGGACTACAGATCCTTAGGCCACGAACAATAGCAGCCTACCGCGAGGGTGTGAGTGGCATTCACTTCGCGTCCGGTTCCAAGGGCCTTGAGGATCGGCTCGATAAAACTGTTGCTGGCGTTGCACGTCAGGCCTTCGCTGTAGGGGCCGAAATACGCCAGCTTGCCGGTGCGATCCCAAATGCCCACGGCCGGGCTGGCGGGGATCTGGTCCGCGCCGGGCAGGGCATCGAGGACTTTCAGGTGGCGCAGGTTCTCGGGTAACTGGCCGTGGCTGCCGGGTTTTTGCAGGGCATAGAACTCCACCCCTTGGGGCGCGTACTGCTCGATCAACTCGCCCAGGTGTTGCTGGTTACCGACATTGCACGGGCAGGCCGGGTCCCAGAAGTGCACCAGGCGAATCGGGCCAGGGCCACTGAGGGCGGCGGGCAGTTGCAGCACATCGCCGGAAAATACCGCGGTGTGTTCGCTGAAGGCGCGCAGGTAGCGGCCCTGGAACCAGTCATAGGCCGCCCACAGCACCCCGGCGCAGATAACCAGGATCAGGCTGGCGAACAGGGCGTTACGGTAGGGCGGTCGCATTGGATGTATCCTCGCAGGTCGCGTAGCTTGCCATGCTTGTCCTGACAGATGAATATCGCAGCTCGATATTCATCTCCACCGCAAGTCTGGAAGCCTTTATGCCCGTCACCTTTGACCCTGATCATCTGCGCGAAAGCTTGCGCCCCCTGGTGGATGCGCAGCCGCTGTCAGCCGAGGCGAGGGTTTACCAGCGTTTCTACGGGCTCGACCTGGCCGCACGCCAGGTGCCGGCGGTGAGCCGCCTGGGGCGCTTGCAGGTGGAGGGATTTGAGGTGGTGGCCCAGGTCTGGTGGCCGCCAGCGCCGGTGGCGACGATGTTCCTGTTCCACGGTTTCTACGATCACATGGGGCTGTATCGCCATGTGGTGGATTGGGCGTTGGACCAGGGCTTCGTGGTGATCGCCTGCGACCTGCCGGGCCATGGCTTGTCCAGCGGCGTGCGCGCCAGCATCGATGACTTTGCGGTGTACCAGAGCGTGGTGCAGGCGTTGTTCGTCGAGGCCAAGGCGCTGCAATTGCCGCAACCCTGGCACCTGTTCGGGCAAAGCACCGGCGGCGCCATCGTGGTGGACCACCTGCTCAACCACGGCGCCCAAAGCCCGGCCCAGGGCAAGACCTTCCTGCTGTCGCCGTTGGTGCGGCCGCGTGCCTGGGGTTGGTCGCAGGTCAGCTATTACCTGCTGCGCCCCTTCGTCAAAGGCATCGCCCGGCGTTTCAGCGATAACTCCAACGACCCTGCGTTCAAGCCGTTCCTGGAAGCCGACCCGCTACAGCCTCGCCAACTGCCTACCGCCTGGGTGGGGTCGCTGGCGCGCTGGATCAAACACATCGAAGCCGCACCCCGCAGCCCCCGGCGCCCGGTGATCGTGCAGGGTGAGGAAGATATGACGGTGGACTGGCAGCACAATTTGCAGGTGTTGCGGGGTAAGTTCGACCGGCCTGAGGTGTTGATGCTCAAGCAGGGTCGGCATCACTTGGCCAATGAAATTCCGCAGATTCGCGAAGCATATTTTAACTTCCTCACGGATCACCTGAAATAACGCGGTCCAAATGTGGGAGCTGGCTTGCCTGCGATAGCGGTGTAACTGACAGATCGCAATCGCAGGCAAGCCAGCTCCCACAGGGTTTACTGCGTCAGGCTTGAGGTGCTTTGGCCGACAGCCAGCCCTGCGCGAATGGCCGCCAGGGCAGCCTGGTAATACGCCTTACCCTCCGGCGACTCGGCAAAGGTGGCGAACTCTTCCAGCTCAGGGTCGGACAAATCCCGATAGACATACAGCAAGGTATTGTTCAAATCCTTGTCGATCTGCTGCATCAACCGCTCGCGCTGCCCATTCAACATGCCTTGAGCCTGGCCACCGCCAAGCAAGCCAGGGATCATCTGGCTCAAGCTGTCGGCCGCTACACCCGCAATCGCCAGGCTGACCTCGGCACCGGCCTCGCGGGCGGGCAGGGCCTGGGCCAGGTGGCCGATGATCAGGCTGCGGGTGGCATCGGCTTCGAGTTTGGGCAGGCCCTGGGCGTTTTTTGCCAGTTGGTCGCGGCGCGTGGCCAGCAACTCGGCGGCGACGATCTTGCGGCCCAGGGGCGACTGGAAAAACGCCAGGGCAGGTTTCGGGTCGGGCAAGTGCTTGCGCAATTGCGCCTCGGCACGCTGGTCCATGGCCTGGGCGGCAAAGCGTTTATTGCTGTTGTCCACCAGCGCCTGGTACACCACCGGCGGCAGGCTATTGCGGTAGCGCTGCTGGGCGGCACTGAGGGCGTCATTGAAGTGCGCACGTTGTTCGGCCCAGCCGGCGACCTTGTACAACTGGTCATGGCCGTCTGCCCAGGCGGGCAAAACGCAGAACATCAACACAGAAAAAAACAAACGACGCATAAGGACTCCTGTCAGTCGGCCACTATTGTCCGTGTCGGGCGTAGGATTTGTCGAGAAGTCCTATCAGTCACCTGACTAAAGTGTATTCGGACGCTCAACGGCGCTGTCGGATTTTCAGGCGTATGGATACTATGCGCGCCATGCAAATACCCCTCGATCACCCGCTGCTGCAACGCATCGTCGACGACCTGGCCGAAAAAGGCTGGTCGCAGCAAAATGGCTTCCTGCCCCAGGCTCTGACCCTGGAGCTGGCGGCTGAGTGCCGTAAACGTGCGGCGCAAGGTGAACTGGCGCCCGCAGCGGTAGGGCGTGGGCCGGCCCAGGAGATTCGCGAAGGCATTCGCGGTGACCATATCCAGTGGCTGGAGGAGGGGGACGCGCCTATCTGCGACACCTACATGGGCGTGATGGACGGCCTGCGCCTGGCGATGAATCGCAGCCTGTTCCTGGGCCTGGAAGATTTCGAAAGCCACTTCGCGATGTACCCGCCTGGCGCGTTTTACCTCAAGCATGTAGACCGTTTTCGCGACGACGACCGGCGCATGGTCTCGGCGGTGATCTACTTGAACGACGCCTGGCTGCCCGAGCATGGCGGCCAACTGCGCATGTACCTCAAGGGCGGGGTCGAATACGACGTGGTGCCCACCGGGGGCTGCCTGGTGGTATTCCTGTCGGGCGAGGTGCCCCACGAAGTCCTGCCCGCTACGCGTGAACGCCTGTCCCTGACGGGCTGGTTTCGCCGGCGGGGTAACGAGCCGTTTTGAGCATGGAAAAGATTCTGGTCAGCCGCTGCCTGCTCGGGCACAAGGTGCGCTATGACGGCGGGGCCAGCGGCCCATTCGACCAACTGGCGGTGTGGCAAGCTGAAGGCCGCGTGGTTGCGATCTGCCCGGAAGTGGCGGGCGGCTTGCCCACACCGCGGCCGTCGGCCGAGATCCCCGGCGGGCAGGGCATCGACGTGTGGGAAGGCCGTGCCCAGGTACTGACCGCCGAGGGCGAAGACTTCAGCGGCGCCTTCCTCGACGGCGCCCGCCAAGCCTTGGCGTTGGTGCAACGCCACCACATCCGCATCGCCATTCTCAAGGCCAACAGCCCGTCCTGCGGCAACCTGTTGACCTATGACGGCACCTTCAGTGGGGTGAAGGTCAGTGGCGAAGGCGTCACCGCGGCGTTGCTCAAGCGCCATGGTGTGCAGGTGTTCAGTGAGTTGCAGTTGCCAGAGGCGGAGGTGGCCCTCACGCAGCTTTAAGAAGCTTAAACAGATCAAATGTGGGAGCTGGCTTGCCTGCGATAGCGGTCTGTCAGTTACACATAAGGTGCTGATACACCGCTATCGCAGGCAAGCCAGCTCCCACATTTACTGCGCTTCAAACCACTTTTTCGACAGCGCCTTCAACCGGCCATCGTCTTTCACCCGCTTCAATGCCCCGTTCAAACTGGTCTTGAACGCCGGGTTGCCCTTCTGGAACGGGATCGCCAATTCCGGCTTCTGGTGATAAGGCTCACTGAAATCGAAACGATCCTCAAGCTCGGCAGTCATAGCCATATGGTTAATGGCCACGTCGTACTTGCCGGTTTCCACACCGGAAAGCAGGTCCGCGTTATCGGTGGTGATAAACGAGGAGCGCACCTCCATTTCCTTGGCCAGCAGTTCACCCAGCTCCACTTCAAAGCCGGCGAGTTTGTCGCCCTCTTTGAAATTGTACGGCGGGGTGTTGGCTTCCAGTGCGATGCGCAGTTCACCGCGATCGTTGACGTCGTCAATCAGTTCGGCATGAGCCAAGGGGCTCAGAAGAGGAAGCAACAGCAACAGGCCAGGCGAAAAGCGCATGGTCACTCCTAAAGAATTCGTACAGGCGAGGCGCCGTTGAGCATCGTTTTGCTATGGTGTCGGGTGCCTTGGACCGCAATTTATCGCGAAGTTGTCATAACCCTACAGATTTCACCGAAAAACTGGAGAAGCGAATGAAAGCCCTTTTGTCCCGTGCAACGATTGCCAGCCTTTTGCTGGGTACCTCGATGTTGGCCAGCGCCGCAGACCTTCCTCGTACGCCTGCACCTGCAGGTGCCGAAGTGTTCATCGTCTCGCCGAAAGATGGCGCCACCGTTGATAAAACCTTCACCGTCAAATTCGGCGTCAAGAAGCTGGACCTGGAACCGATCGACAAGCAAGTGCCTAACGCCGGGCACCACCACCTGTTGGTAGACCAGAAGGTGGAGTCGCTCAACGCCAATGAGGCGATCCCGGCCACGCCTACCTCGATTCACTTCGGCAAAGCGCAGACCGAAACCGAGCTGACCCTGACGCCAGGCAAGCACACCCTGCAATTGGTGGCCGGCGACAACGTGCATCGCCAGTTCGAACCCACTGTTGCATCGAAAGTGATCACCGTTAACGTCAAATAAAAAAAACGGGAGCCCTTTGCGGGGCTCCCGTTTTTTATTTGTAGGAGCGAGCTTGCTCGCGAAAATCCCAAGGGCGCCGCGTTTAAACAGGTTAAACGCGTCATCGTTGACGTTCTTCGCGAGCAAGCTCGCGCCTACTAGAAAAGCACGCGGCTACGAATAGTGCCGTTGATGTGCTGCAGCTTCTCTTGCGCCAGGTCCGAGTACTCGGCGTCGACGTCGATCACCACGTAGCCGACCTTCTCGTTGGTCTGCAGGAACTGACCGGAGATGTTGATGCCGTTTTCCGCGAAGACCTTGTTGATCTCCATCATCACGCCAGGGATGTTCTGGTGGATGTGCAGCAGACGGTGCTTGCCCGGGTGAGCCGGCAGGGCCACTTCCGGGAAGTTGACCGACGATACCGAGGTACCGTTGTCGCTGTACTTGACCAGTTTTTCCGAGACTTCCAGGCCGATGTTGGCTTGGGCTTCAGCGGTGGAACCGCCGATGTGCGGGGTCAGGATCACGTTGTCCAGGCCACGTAGCGGGCTTTCGAAGATGTCATCGTTGGAGCGTGGCTCCACCGGGAACACGTCGATGGCAGCGCCGATCAGGTGCTTGTCCTTGATCGCGTCGGCCAGGGCATCCAGCTCGACCACGGTGCCGCGAGCGGCGTTGATCAGGATCCCGCCTTTCTTGATCGCGCGGATTTCCTTCTCACCGATCATCCACTGAGTCTCGGCCGTTTCCGGAACGTGCAGGGTGACGATGTCGGACATGCCCAGCAGCTCGGTCAGGCTGGCCACTTGGGTGGCGTTGCCCAACGGCAGCTTGGTCAGGGTGTCGTAGAAGAACACCTGCATGCCCAGGCCTTCAGCCAACACCGACAGTTGCGTGCCGATCGAGCCGTAGCCGACGATGCCCAGCTTCTTGCCGCGGATTTCGAAGGAGTTGGCCGCGCTCTTGATCCAGCCGCCACGGTGGCAGGAAGCGTTCTTCTCAGGGATACCGCGCAGCAGCAGGATGGCCTCGGCCAGCACCAGCTCCGCAACGGAACGGGTGTTGGAGTACGGTGCGTTGAACACCGCGATGCCGCGCTCGCGCGCTGCATTGAGGTCGACCTGGTTGGTGCCGATGCAGAAACAGCCGACAGCCACGAGTTTCTTGGCGTGGTCGAAGATCTCTTCGGTCAGCTGAGTGCGGGAGCGAATGCCGATAAAGTGCGCGTCGGCGATCTTTTCCTTGAGCTGGGCTTCCGGCAGAGAACTGGTGATGTACTCAATGCTGGTGTACCCGGCGGCTTTCAGAACGTCGACAGCCGATGGGTGGACGCCTTCCAGAAGAAGGAACTTGATCTTGCTCTTATCGAGAGAAGTCTTGCTCATCTGCGTAAACCTGTATCCCGGAGAAAATTGGCAGGGAGTCGAGCAGCGCAAGCTGACCCGGACGGCAGGAAAGCCGTCACCGCAGAAACGCCCTTTGGGTCTGTCCTGCGGGGGCGGTATGCTAGCATACGCACCCCGCTAAACACCTATTCCTGCGACGTGAAGCGTTCTCAGGATGACCATGAATTGTTCGAGAGTTCTGTCGATGACCCATCCTGCCCTGATTGATGAGCTAAAGACCCTGGTTGAGCCCGGCAAAGTGCTGACCGACGCCGACTCCCTGGAGGCTTACGGCAAGGATTGGACCAAGCACTTCGCACCCGCACCTAGCGCCATCGTGTTCCCCAAGACCACCGAGCAGGTACAGGCCATCGTGCGTTGGGCCAATGAGCACAAGGTGGCGCTGGTGCCATCGGGCGGGCGCACCGGTCTGTCGGCTGCTGCCGTTGCCGCCAATGGCGAAGTGGTGGTGTCGTTCGACTATATGAACCAGATCCTCGACGTGAACCTCACCGACCGCACCGCCGTGTGCCAGCCGGGTGTGGTCACCAAGCAACTGCAGAACGTCGCTGAAGAAAACGGCCTGTATTATCCGGTGGACTTCGCCTCGTCCGGTTCCAGCCAGATTGGCGGCAATATCGGCACCAATGCCGGCGGGATCAAAGTAATTCGCTACGGTATGACCCGCAACTGGGTGGCCGGCATGAAGGTCGTCACCGGCAAAGGCGATGTGCTGGAGCTGAACCGCGACCTGATCAAGAACGCCACCGGCTACGACATGCGCCAGCTGTTTATCGGCGCCGAGGGCACCCTGGGCTTTGTGGTCGAAGCCACCATGCGCCTGGACCGTGCGCCAAAGAACCTCACGGCAATGGTGCTCGGCACGACTGATTTCGACTCGATCATGCCGGTGCTGCATGCCTTCCAGAGCAAGCTGGACCTGACCGCCTTCGAATTCTTCTCCGACAAGGCCCTGGCCAAAGTCCTTGGTCGTGGCGACGTGCCGGCGCCGTTCGAAACCGAGTGCCCGTTCTACGCTCTGCTGGAATTCGAAGCCACCACCGAAGAAGTCGCCAACCACGCCCTGGAAACGTTCGAACATTGCGTGGAGCAGGGCTGGGTGCTGGATGGCGTGATGAGCCAGAGCGAAACCCAGCTGCACAACCTGTGGAAACTGCGCGAGTACATCTCCGAAACCATTTCCCACTGGACGCCGTACAAGAACGACATCTCGGTGACCGTCTCGAAAGTGCCGGCGTTCCTGAGCGAAATTGACGCGATTGTCGGCGAACACTACCCGGACTTCGAAATTGTCTGGTTCGGCCATATCGGTGACGGCAACCTGCACCTGAACATCCTCAAGCCGGAAAACCTGAGCAAAGACGAGTTCTTTGCCAAGTGCGCCACCGTGAACAAGTGGGTATTCGAGACCGTCGCCAAGTACAACGGCTCGATTTCCGCCGAGCACGGCGTGGGCATGACCAAGCGCGATTACCTGACGTACAGCCGTTCACCGGTTGAAATCGAATACATGAAGGCCGTCAAAGCGGTGTTCGACCCTAACGGGATCATGAACCCCGGCAAGATCTTCGCTGTTTAATCGCACCTGAAGGAGTCGTTCCATGAGCTACCAGCACAAGTATGTCGACGGCACCAACATCCACTTCCCGGTGGGTAAAGTGGTGTGCATCGGGCGTAACTACGCCGAACACGCCAAGGAACTGGACAACCCGGTGCCCACCGAGCCGTTACTGTTCATCAAGCCGGGCAGCTGCGTGGTGCCGTTGGAAGGCGGCTTTGCCATTCCGACCGAGCGTGGCTCGGTGCACTACGAAGCGGAAATCGCCGTGTTGATCGGCAAGCCTTTGTCCGCCAAGCCGAGCCGGGAAGAAGTGCTGGACGCCATCTCCGGCTTCGCCCCGGCCCTGGACCTGACCCTGCGCGACAAACAGGCCGAGCTCAAAGCCAAGGGCCTGCCGTGGGAAATCGCCAAGTCGTTCGATGGCGCGGCGGTGATTGCCCCCTTCGTGGTCAGCAGTACCTTTGCAGACGTGACCGATATCGGCATTCGCCTGAGCATCAACGGCGAAGTGCGCCAGGACGGCAACAGCGCGCAGATGCTCAACCCGATTGTGCCGATGATTCAGTACATGGCGGGCTGCTTTTCCCTGCAAGCGGGCGACGTGATCCTGACCGGCACCCCGGCAGGCGTTGGCCCGTTGAATGTGGGCGATGAAGTGGTGTTGGAGCTGGCGGGTGTGAACCGTTTCGAAAGCGTCGTGCGCTAAGTAGCAGGCAAACTACGATCAAACTGTGGGAGCGGGCTTGCTCGCGAATGCGCAGTGTCAGTCAATGCATCAACGACTGGACCACCGCATTCGCGAGCAAGCCCGCTCCCACATTGGATCTTCATTACATCCTGAATTCTCGCTTTTGCATTTTTTTCACACTCCATCCGGATAATTTCCTGCTCTTGCGCGCGGGTCCTTGAATCCTGTGCTATCCCCTACAGCTGACTTTCCGGAAAAGCGCTCAATGGTCGTACCTCTGCCCACTTCGAAAACCTCGCTCCGCTCCCGCTTGTCCATGCGCTGGTATTCCTGGGTATTTTTGGCCGGTGCCATTTTGTATGGCGTCGCCTGGGCCATGCACTGGGACGATCGCGGTCTGCTGTGGGTGCTGGAGCGTTTCGAAAGTTCTGCCGAACGCCGGGAAAGTGTGTGGCTGCCGGACTATCACGCGGTGATCGACGCCAAGTTGCTGCCCGGTATGGAGAAGGATGAGGCATCAGACCTGTCCTATAACCCGCAGACCAAAACCCTGTTTTCGGTGATGGGCAAGAACCCCTTCCTGGTCGAACTGAGCCTGCAAGGCGATGTATTGCGCAAAATGCCGCTCAACGGCTGGAACAACCCGGAAGGCCTGGCGGTGATGGAAAACGGCTTGATGGCGGTGGTCGATGAACGCGATCACAGCCTCACCGTGGTCAAGGTCGACGCCGGCACTACGGCGCTGAACAAGGCCGATTTCCCCAGCCATGACCTGGGCCCGTCCAAAGACCAGAACAAAGCCTTCGAAGCGGTCACCTGGGACAAGCGCAACCAGCAGCTGGTTCTGGGCGAAGAGCGCCCGCCGGCCTTGTTCACCTGGAAAAGCGATGGCAATACGCTGACCGGCGACAAGCAAAAACTGGCCAGCACCGAATTGGATGTGCGCAATCTCTCGGCGCTGTCCATCGACCCACGTACCGGGCATTTGCTGGTGCTGTCGGCCGATTCCCACCTGCTGCTGGAACTGGATGAAACGGGCGAGCAAGTCAGCTTCATGACCTTGCTTGGCGGCTTCAATGGCCTGAAAGACACGATCCCCCGTGCCGAAGGCGTGACCATGGACGAGAGCGGCAATCTGTACATGGTCAGTGAGCCAAACCTGTTCTATCGTTTTGAAAAGCAGAAATAACTGACGAATTACGTCAGACTTTTCTTTATAAACGGCATTCGCCAGACAGTCCGGTGCGTTTAAGTTTAAATTCAGGTGACCTTGATATCTATTCGCCAGTTTTTTCTCTGAGCCCGCCCCGATGCGCCGATTTGCCCGCCCCAAACCTGTTGTTTTCATCCTGCTGCTGCTCGCCCTGGTGGCTGCCGGGTTGGTGGCACAGCAGTTCCGTCTGTTCGAACGCGCCTGGTTCAACTGGCGGGTGTGGTACCAGCCTGCCGATGAGCGCGCCATTGGCCTGGCGGATTATCGCGTCACCCTCGAAGGCCAGGTGATCGAAGGGCTCGACGACGATGTCTCGGCCCTGACCTACGACCCCGTGCGCAAAAGCCTATTTACCGTCACCAATAAAAACGCCGAACTGGTCGAGTTGTCGCTGGAGGGCAAGATCCTGCGGCGTATTCCCCTGGTGGGCTTTGGCGATGCCGAAGCGGTGGAATTTATCAGCGACAACATCTACGTCATCAGTGATGAGCGCCAGCAGCGCTTGATCAAGGTGCATGTGGATGACGACACGAAGTTCCTCGACGCCGCCGATGCGGAGCAAATGACCCTGGGCGTGCACGTCGGCGGCAACAAGGGCTTTGAAGGGTTGGCCTACGACTCGGTGGGCAAGCGCCTGTTCGTGGCCAAGGAGCGCGACCCCATGCTGATCTACGAGGTGCATGGGTTTCCCCATTTCAAGCCGGAAAAAACCTATTCGGTGCATGTGATCAACAACCCCAAGCGCGATGCCGGGCTGTTTGTGCGCGACCTGTCGAGCCTGCAATACGACGAGCGCAGCGGCCATCTGTTGGCGCTGTCGGATGAGTCGTTCCTGGTCTTGGAGCTGGATATTGATGGTCGCCCTCTAAGCAGTCTGTCGTTGCTTAAAGGGCGCCATGGCCTGAGCAAGCGTGTGCCCCAGGCCGAAGGGATCGCCATGGATGACGACGGCACGCTGTACATGGTCAGCGAGCCGAACCTGTTTTACGTGTTCAAGAAACCCTGATCAGAACATCCATTGCACGCCCAGCGAATAACCGGTCTGGCTGCCTTCAGCATGCCCGAGGCGGCCATTGACCTCGGCAAACACGCCCAACTGTGGGGTGATCGCCAGTTGGCTGCCGAGTTGTGCGCGAGCAAAGCTCTTGTCCACTGAGCCCAGCCTGGCGGTGCGGGCCTGGCCATCGGCGCGTGCGGTGAGTTGCAGGTCGTCCAGGCGGCCGTCGGCCAATTCCTTGACCCAGGCGATGTCGCCGTAGGGCATCAGGTTCAGGCCATAGGGCAGGGCAACAGCGCCGCGCACGCGCCAGCCGAAGCTGGCTTCCAGGGAGTCGAAAGACTGCTCTTCGTACTCCAGGGCCGTACGCAGGTTCTGCTTTTCGCGGAACTTGTCGATGCGGTAATGGCTGTAGTCCAGGCCGGCGAACGGCCCGCTCTTGATCGCGCCAAACTCAAAGTCATAGCCACCCAGTACCCGTGCGCCCAACGCCAAGGCATCGGTGTCGCCCGTCAGTTGCTGGTTGAGCAGGATCGGCCCGCCATTGGCCTGGATGACCAGGTTGCGCTTGGAGTCGAAGCGCGTGTGGCCCACGCTCAGGTCACCGGCCAGCCAGCGTGGCCCGCCATCGTTGAGCAGCGCATAGACGGCTGCCTGCCAGGTGTCGCTGTCGAGCTTGCCGCGATGCTCCAGCTTGTCGCGCCCATTGAGGTAGCTGAGGCTGGCGCCGATATTCAGGCTTGAAGTCAGTTGGTAGTCGCCGAGGGCGTGCAGACCCAGGCGTCGGGCTTCGGGGTTGGGGGCCGTGTCGAAGCCGCTGTCCGGGTTGTATTCGCCATCCACGCCGATCTCGCCATCGAAGCTTGCGACCTCGCGGCTGGCCGCTTGCAGGGTCAGCCAACGGCGATCATGCAGGCGCACCAGGGCCTGATGCTGGCGCTGCAGGTTGTCTTGCATATTGCGCGCAACGGCACCGCCGGAAGCGGTCGAGGCCATCAGGTCGGCGTTGGTCAGTTCCAGCACCAGGCGGCTGAGCAGGCGTGAATAGTCACGCAGGCGCTGGTCGATGCGCGCCTGGCCGAATGCATCGGTCAGCACGGCTTTGTTGTCTTCGTTCGGATCGTGCCAGGTCGAGCCGCCGGGGATTTTCGGGTTGTCGGTCTGGGTGTAGCCGTCCAGGTCGCCCAGTTCCCAGTTGGTGGCCTCTATATAAAGGATCGGGATATTCAGCGGTTCGAACGCTTCACCATCGCTGCAGCAGCCGGTGCCCTTTGGGTACTGCGGGTCGAGGCCGGGGTTGCTGAACAACGGGATGTTCAACTCCTTGGCGATCTGGAAGGTGTGCTCACGCAAGGAGGCCAACGCCGGGTTGGCGGTGCTGTTCTGGCCGGCGTGGGCGTACATCATGTCGCCGGTGATCAGGCTGTCGAGGTTGATCATCGCGAGCATGTTGGCGCGCTGGCTGGTGTTGAGTGAGTCGACAAAGGCACGGGAGCCGCGCAGGCCTTCTTCTTCGGCGCCGAAGCCCACTACCTGCAGGCCATTTTCCAGTGACAGGCCGCCGAGGTTCTTCGCCACCTCGGTCAACACGCTGGCGCCGGAACCGTTGTCATCCAGGCCTTGCAGGGTCGGACGGCCGAAGTAGGTATCGAAATGCGCGCCAATCACCACGTACTGGGCCTTGGTGCCAGCGGCAGAGGCCACCACGTTTTGCGAAGCCCGGCTGCCGTTATTCCAGGTGAAGTCCTGGCGGCTGATGCTATAGGCCGTGCCCATCTGGCTCTGCATCCAGTCGGCTGCCCCGGCAAAATTTGCCGTGCCGCGATAACGGCCAGGGTAGTCGTTGATCAGTTTTTCCAGGGTGGTGTTGGCATGCTGGCCGTAATCGTAGGCCTGGGTATGCGTGGACAGCAGGGCACCGGCAACGCTGACGGCGAGGGCTAAGGGCTTTATCACAAGGTCTTCCTTGAGGTGAGGGGGACGTTCAAGCCCAGACCCTTTGCACAATGCGCGCCTCATTCCCTGGGCGGCTGCGAATTGGCGCATTGTTAAACGCGTGGGTCGCGTGGCTGTAATTTGTAACGGATTGGATACCAGGCGGGGCAGGGGATGCCGTGACAGAGCGCACGGTTTTGGCGAGGAGTGCTGCGAAAAGTAGCGTTTTTGTTACATCGCTTTAGAGCCGACGCCTGACAAATGTGGGAGCGGGCTTGCTCGCGAATGCGGTGTGTCAGTAACAAAAATAGTGACTGACACACCGCATTCGCGAGCAAGCCCGCTCCCACACTAGCCCGGTTTGCTCTTAAGCTTTGAGGGTTTTCACGCCTTCCGGGGTGCCCAGCAGCAATACATCCGCCGGGCGCGCCGCGAACAGGCCGTTGGTGACCACGCCCACAATGGCGTTGATCTGCGTCTCAAGCTCCACCGGGTTGGTGATCTGCATATTGAACACGTCGAGGATGATGTTGCCGTTGTCGGTCAACACACCTTCGCGGTACACCGGGTCGCCGCCCAGCTTCACCAGCTCGCGGGCCACGTGGCTGCGGGCCATGGGGATGACTTCTACCGGCAGTGGGAACGTGCCCAGCACGGGGACCAGCTTGCTCGCGTCGGCGATGCAAATGAAGGTCTTGGCCACGGCCGCGACAATCTTCTCGCGGGTGAGGGCCGCGCCGCCGCCTTTGATCAGGTTCAGGTGTTCGTCGCTTTCATCGGCGCCGTCGACGTAGAACTCCAGGTCGCTCACGGTGTTGAGTTCGTACACCGGAATGCCATGGCCCTTGAGGCGGGTAGCGGTGGCTTCGGAACTGGCGACGGCGCCGTCGAACGCGCCCTTGTGCTGGGCCAGTGCGTCGATAAAGCAGTTGGCGGTGGAACCGGTGCCGACACCGACGATGCTCTTGTCGTCGAGTTTAGGAAGGATTAAATCGACAGCGGCCTGGGCCACTGCCTGTTTGAGTTGATCCTGGGTCATGCGGGCTCCGGAACGGGCGGGGAATTAACGAGGGCGGCGAGTATAACCCAACAAAACCTCGGGATTCGTGTGGTCGCCCGGCCAAACGCTGGGTTAGACTCCTTGGCCCTGCCCAACCCGTGAAGTAGATGCCTGCCGATGCTTGAACACTACGTCAAAAAAATCCTCACCTCGCGCGTTTACGACATCGCCGTGGAAACCCCCTTGCAGACTGCCCGCCAGCTCTCCGAGCGGCTGGGTAACAAGATTTGGCTCAAGCGCGAAGACTTGCAGCCGGTGTTCTCGTTCAAGATTCGCGGCGCCTACAACAAGCTGACCCAGCTCAGTGCCGAAGAACGTGCACGCGGCGTCGTCACCGCGTCGGCCGGCAACCATGCCCAGGGCCTGGCCCTGGCGGCCAAGGTGCTGGGGGTGAAAGCCACCATCGTGATGCCCAAGACCACCCCGGAGATCAAGGTCGAAGGCGTGCGCTCCCGTGGCGGCAAAGTGGTGTTGCACGGTGATTCCTTCCCGGAAGCCCTGGCCTACTCGCTCAAGCTGGTCGACGAAAAAGGCTACGTGTACATCCACCCTTACGATGATCCGCACACCATTGCCGGGCAGGGCACCGTGGCGATGGAGATCCTGCGCCAGCACCCAGGGCCTTTGGACGCGATTTTCGTACCGGTGGGCGGCGGCGGGCTGATCGCCGGGATTGCGGCGTATGTGAAATACCTGCGCCCGGAGATCAAGATCATCGGCGTGGAACCGGACGATTCCAACTGCCTGCAAGCCGCCATGGCGGCGGGCGAGCGTGTGGTATTGCCGACTGTGGGGATCTTCGCCGACGGCGTGGCGGTGGCGCAGATCGGCCAGCATACCTTCGACATCTGCAAAGACTATGTGGATGAAGTGATCACCGTCAGCACCGATGAAATCTGTGCGGCGATCAAGGACATCTACGATGACACCCGCTCCATCACCGAACCGGCCGGTGCGCTGGGTGTGGCCGGGATCAAAAAGTACGTCGAGACCCGTGGCGTCAGCGGCCAGAGCTTTGTCGCCATCGACTCGGGTGCTAACGTCAACTTCGACCGTTTGCGCCATGTGGCCGAGCGCGCCGAGTTGGGTGAAGGTCGTGAGGCCATCATCGCTGTGACCATCCCCGAGCGACCGGGCAGCTTCAAGGCCTTCTGCGAGGCGGTGGGCAAGCGCCAGATCACCGAATTCAATTACCGCTACCACTCCGGCAGCGAAGCGCACATTTTCGTCGGCGTGCAAACCCACCCGGAAAACGACCCGCGCAGCGCGTTGGTGGCCAGCCTGACCAGCCAGGGTTTCCCGGTGCTGGACCTCACCGAGAACGAACTGGCCAAGTTGCACATTCGCCATATGGTTGGCGGGCATGCGGCCAAAGTCAGCGACGAACTGGTGTTTCGTTTCGAGTTTCCGGAGCGGCCGGGGGCGTTGTTCAACTTCCTCCACAAGCTCGGCGGGCGCTGGAACATCTCAATGTTCCACTACCGCAACCACGGCGCGGCTGACGGCCGAGTGGTGGCGGGCTTGCAAGTGCCGGCAGACGAGCGCCACCTGGTGCCCGCGGCCTTGGCGCAAATCGGTTACCCCTACTGGGATGAAAGCGAAAACCCGGCTTACCAGCTGTTCCTCGGTTGAGCGACTACGCTGACTGAGCGGCCTATAAGGAATAGAGACCATGGAAACGCTGACCACCCTCAAGGTGATCCACATCACCGCCACCGTATTGCTGCTGCTCAGCGGCCTCGGCCTGGCTGTATTGGCGTGGCGTAAACGTAGCGCCGGCCCGGCCGCGACCGTGCAACGCCCCTGGGCATTTGTATGGCTGCTGATGGGCATTTGCCTGGTGAGCATGCCGTTCACCGGCTGGTGGCTGGTGCACCTGCTCGGCTGGCCATTGGGGCAAACCTGGATTTTGGGCTCCAGCATCCTCTACACCGTGGCGGCGCTGGCCTGGTTCTGGCTGGTGGCGCGGCTCAATCGGCTGCGCAAGGGCGAGGGCGGGAGCCTGAATTTCACCCTGGTGCTGGCGGTGGTCAGCCTGGTGGGGTTTGTGGCGATTGCAGGGCTTATGGGCGCCAAGCCGGTTTAAGGCTTGAAACCGCGTTGGCTTCATTCGCGAGCAAGCCCGCTCCCACATTTTGACCCTGTTCTTATGTTGGAATTCGGTCAAGTGTGGGAGCGGGCTTGCTCGCGAAGGCATTATCAGCTGCGCAGTGTAATCACCGGCCAGCCACGTTTTTCAGCCTCAGCGCGCAAATGCGGGTCCGGATCCACCGCCACCGGGTGCGTCACCTGCTCCAGCAACGGCAAATCATTCATCGAATCGCTGTAGAAGTAGCTGTCTTCCAGGCTGTGCCCGGTTTCTTCCAACCAACGGTTCAATCGTGTCACCTTGCCCTCGCGAAAGCACGGCACGTCGGTGCTGCGCCCGGTGTAGCGGCCATCCACCATTTCGCATTCGGTGGCGATCAAGGTCTCGACGCCCAGGCGTTCGGCAATCGGCGCGGTGACGAAGCGGTTGGTAGCGGTGATGATCACCAGCTTGTCACCGGCGGCGCGGTGCTTGGCCAGCAGTTCAACGGCCTTGGGGAGCATGATGGGCTCGATGCAGTCGCGCATGTAGTCGTTGTGCCACGCGTCCAGCTGGGCCATCTCGGTGCGGCCGAGGATTTCCAGGCAGAAGTTCAAGTAGGCGGCGTTATCCAGCCGGCCAGCCAGGTAGTCCTGGTAGAACTCGTCGTTACGGGCCTTGTAGGCCACAGCGTCGAGAATCCCGCGTTCACACAGGTAATCGCCCCAGGCGTGATCGCTGTCACCGCCCAGAAGGGTATTGTCCAAGTCGAATAAAGCCAGGCGCATTGCAGTTACTCGCTGAAAAGTCTGTAAAAAGGCGCCCAGAATACGGTCTTTTCACAAGAGTGCACATAAGGTAAGAAGCCTCGTTGCCGCTGGAACAACCTTTGTGGAACAATGCGGCGACATGCGTTTGCGAGGTTGTTGCCGTGATCGACCCCGATGGTTTCCGTCCTAATGTCGGCATTATTCTGACGAATGATGCCGGACAGGTGCTATGGGCTCGCCGAATCAACCAAGATGCCTGGCAGTTTCCTCAAGGTGGAATCAACCCCGACGAAACCCCTGAAGACGCCTTGTACCGTGAGTTGAACGAAGAAGTCGGCCTTGAGCGCGAAGATGTGCAAATTCTGGCCTGTACTCGTGGCTGGTTGCGCTATCGTTTGCCGCAACGCCTGGTGCGTACCCACAGCCAACCGCTGTGCATCGGCCAGAAGCAGAAATGGTTTCTTTTGCGCCTGATCTCCAACGAGCAGCGGGTGCGGATGGATTTGACCGGTAAACCGGAGTTCGATGGCTGGCGCTGGGTCAGCTATTGGTACCCGTTGGGCCAGGTGGTGACATTCAAGCGCGAGGTTTATCGTCGCGCTCTCAAAGAGCTTGCCCCGCGCCTTTTAGCGCGCGACTGACGACGGAGTTCGACCCCGAGCCATGCTCAATACGCTGCGCAAGATCGTCCAGGAAGTTAACTCCGCCAAGGATCTCAAGGCGGCGTTGGGGATTATTGTGTTGCGCGTCAAGGAAGCCATGGGCAGCCAGGTCTGCTCGGTTTACCTGCTGGACCCCGAGACCAACCGTTTTGTGCTGATGGCCACGGAGGGCTTGAACAAGCGCTCCATCGGCAAGGTCAGCATGGCGCCCAATGAAGGTCTGGTGGGCCTGGTGGGGACGCGTGAAGAACCCCTTAACCTCGAGAACGCGGCCGATCACCCGCGTTATCGCTACTTTGCCGAAACCGGTGAAGAGCGCTACGCCTCGTTCCTTGGCGCACCGATCATTCACCACCGCCGCGTTGTCGGCGTGTTGGTCATCCAGCAAAAAGAGCGTCGCCAGTTCGACGAAGGCGAAGAAGCCTTCCTGGTGACCATGAGCGCGCAACTGGCCGGGGTTATCGCCCATGCCGAAGCCACTGGCTCGATTCGCGGCCTGGGGCGCCAGGGCAAGGGTATCCAGGAAGCCAAGTTCGTCGGCGTACCGGGTTCGCCGGGCGCCGCGGTGGGTACTGCGGTGGTCATGCTGCCGCCAGCCGACCTCGATGTGGTGCCGGACAAGACCGTCCACGACATCGACGCCGAAATCAAACTGTTCAAGACCGCCCTCGAAGGCGTGCGCGCCGACATGCGCAACCTGTCGACCAAGCTGGCCACCCAACTGCGCCCCGAAGAGCGTGCGCTGTTTGACGTGTACCAGATGATGCTCGACGACGCGTCCCTGGGTAACGAAGTCAAGACCGTGATCAAGACCGGCCAGTGGGCCCAGGGCGCGTTGCGCCAGGTGGTCACCGATCACGTCAACCGTTTCGAAATGATGGACGACGCCTACCTGCGCGAGCGCGCATCGGATGTGCGCGACCTGGGGCGCCGTCTGTTGGCGTACCTGCAGGAAGACCGCAGCACCAACATGGTCTTCCCCGATAACACCATCCTGGTCAGCGAAGAGTTGACCGCCACCCAGCTTGGCGAAGTGCCTGAAGGCAAGCTGGTGGGCCTGGTTTCGGTATTGGGTTCGGGTAACTCCCACGTGGCGATCCTGGCCCGGGCCATGGGTATCCCGACGGTGATGGGCCTGGTGGACCTGCCGTATTCCAAGGTCGATGGCATCGACATGATCGTCGACGGGCATCGCGGCGAGGTGTTCACCAACCCCAGCGACGTGCTGCGCAAGCAATACGCCGAGGTGGTGGAAGAAGAGAAGCAACTGGCCCAGGGCCTGGATTCGCTACGCGAGCTGCCGTGTGTCACTCCCGACGGCCACCGCGTACCGCTGCTGGTCAATACCGGCCTGCTGGCGGATGTAGCCCGTGCGCAACAACGCGGCGCCGAAGGGGTGGGGCTGTACCGCACCGAAGTGCCGTTCATGATCAACCAGCGTTTCCCGAGCGAGAAGGAGCAGCTGGCGATTTATCGCGAGCAACTGCAAGCCTTCCACCCGTTACCGGTGACGATGCGCAGCCTGGACATTGGCGGCGACAAGTCACTGTCCTATTTCCCGATCAAGGAAGACAACCCCTTCCTTGGCTGGCGCGGTATTCGCGTTACCCTCGACCATCCCGAAATCTTCCTCGTCCAGACCCGCGCCATGCTCAAGGCCAGCGAGGGCTTGAACAACCTGCGTATCCTGCTGCCGATGATCTCTGGCACCCATGAACTGGAAGAAGCCCTGCACCTGATCCACCGCGCCTGGGGCGAAGTGCGCGACGAAGGCGCCGATGTGCCGATGCCGCCGATTGGCGTGATGATCGAAATCCCGGCGGCGGTGTACCAGGCCAAGGAACTAGCGCGGCAGGTAGACTTCCTGTCGGTGGGCTCCAACGACCTGACCCAGTACCTGCTGGCCGTGGACCGTAACAACCCACGGGTGGCCGACCTCTACGACTACCTGCACCCGGCGGTGCTACAAGCGCTGCAACACGTGGTGCGCGACGCCCATGCCGAAGGCAAGCCGGTGAGTATCTGCGGCGAAATGGCCGGCGACCCGGCCGCGGCGGTGCTGCTGATGGCGATGGGCTTTGACAGCCTGTCGATGAACGCCACCAACTTGCCGAAAGTGAAGTGGATGCTGCGCCAGGTGGAATTGAGCAGGGCCAAGGATTTGCTCGCCGAGTTGATGACTATCGATAACCCGCAAGTTATCCACAGCTCGCTGCAATTGGCGCTGAAAAACCTGGGGTTGACCCGGATGATCAGCCCGGCCTCGGCCAAAACCCTCTAAACCGAGGCGCCTTCATCGCAGGCAAGCCAGCTCCCACCTGTGGAATGCATTCCAAATGTGGGAGCTGGCTTGCCTGCGATGACGCCAGTCCAAGCGCCGTCAGATTTCCAGTTCAACCTCACCCAGCCGCCCACCGTGCGGGCCAAAACTACGCTCCAGTATCCTGCGCGTCCCATCGGCATTCACAATCAGCGCCGTGCTCGCCCGTGTCCCATAACTGGGGCTGGCGATAAACACGCTCGACAGCAGGCTTTCGGTCGCCAGGCCTACGCCGGTGTCCGGCAGTTCAGCGAACGGGGCGGTCTGTGGGTCGCTGAGAATTCCCAGCAGTGCCTCAGGCTCGGGGTTTTCCAGCACTGCGCTGAACGCCGCCTTGGTTTTCACCAACTTCGGCCAGGGCGTATCCAGCCCGGCATTGGATAACCCGTACACCCCAGCTTTCAACCGCGTCGGTTCGGTGTCGTTGGCGTTGTAGTGCCACAGCTCATCCCGCGTGCCCACCAGCAGGTTGAACCCGGCATATTCAATCGAGCGTCCATTCACATCGGCTAAATAGTCCTCAATCGGCAGCGAACCACTGAGAAACCGCGCGACCAGCTCGCCACGAGACCTGCGCGCCGGTGGCTGGTGCGGGTCGCGGATGTTGGTCAGGGCGGCAAAGCGGCCATCGGCATTCACCCCAAGCCACGTACCTCCCGCTTCCTGATCGCGACCGGCATAGACCTGGGGCGCATCCGCCCACTGGGCCAGCGGCAGGCTGGGGCGGGCGTAGAACTCATCGCGGTTCGCCGCGACGATCAACGGCTGGGCATGGCCCGGTCGCCAGGCGAAAACAATCAGGCACATCGGGTGACCCCTTTTGTGTTTTTGCCACTCTACCCACAGACGCGCCGGTGTTCCATCGTCTCGAAGTTGGGCCGCGCACCTCTGATCCGTTAACATGCCGGGCTGTTTGGTGTGTATGTGAACTTCTTAATTTGATCTCGCAGCTGTAACGCAGGCTTAATCGCACATCGGCATGGTCCGGTGCGTCATGACTAAATGTTTTAACGAGGAGTCGCAATGCTGCCTTACCCGCAGATCGACCCGGTGGCCCTGGCCATCGGTCCGCTGAAAATCCATTGGTACGGGTTGATGTACCTGATCGGCATCGGCGGTGCCTGGCTGCTGGCTTCCCGGCGCCTGAACCGTTTCGACCCGACCTGGACCAAGGAGAAGCTCTCCGACATGGTGTTCTGGATGTCGATGGGCGTGATCGTCGGCGGGCGCCTGGGGTATGTGCTGTTCTACGACCTGTCTGCGTATCTCGCCAACCCGACCCTGATCTTCGAAGTATGGAAGGGCGGCATGGCGTTCCACGGCGGGTTTATCGGCGTGATGATCGCCGCCTGGTGGTTTGGCCGGCGCAATGGCAAGTCGTTCTTCCAACTGATGGACTTCGTCGCCCCCTTCGTGCCGATCGGCCTGGGCGCCGGGCGCATTGGTAACTTTATCAACGCCGAGCTGTGGGGCAAGCCGACCGACGTACCGTGGGCGATGGTGTTCCCGCCGTTCAGCGACCCGGCGCAACTGCCGCGCCACCCGTCGCAGCTGTACCAGTTCGCGTTGGAAGGTGTGGCGCTGTTCCTTATTCTGTATATCTTCTCGCGCAAGCCACGCCCAACCATGGCCGTGTCGGGCATGTTCGCGCTGTTCTACGGGATTTTCCGCTTTATCGTCGAATTCGTACGGGTACCGGATGCGCAGTTGGGCTACCTGGCATGGGGCTGGCTGACCATGGGTCAGGTGCTTAGCCTGCCGATGATCCTGGCGGGCCTGGGCATGCTGTGGTGGGCGTACAATCGCCCGCAGCCGCTGAAGAACGCCGCGCTTTAAATTCGAATGCCAAGACCAGGAGGTCTTGGCTTCAACGATACGGGTAAAAACATGAAGCAATATCTCGAACTGCTGCAGGACGTCGTGACCAATGGCCTGACCAAGGGCGACCGCACGGGCACCGGCACCAAGGCTGTGTTTGCGCGTCAGTATCGGCATAACCTGGCCGACGGCTTCCCGCTGCTGACCACCAAGCAGCTGCACTTCAAAAGCATCGCCAACGAACTGATCTGGATGTTGAGCGGCAACACCAACATCAAGTGGCTCAACGAAAATGGCGTGAAGATTTGGGATGAGTGGGCCACCGAAGACGGCGACCTGGGCCCGGTCTACGGCGAGCAGTGGACCGCCTGGCCGACCAAGGACGGCGGCACGATCAACCAGATCGACTACATGGTGCACACGCTCAAGACCAACCCCAACAGCCGGCGCATCCTGTTCCACGGCTGGAACGTCGAATACCTGCCGGACGAAACCCAGAGCCCGCAGGAGAACGCGCGTAACGGCAAGCAAGCTCTGCCGCCCTGCCATTTGCTGTACCAGGCGTTCGTGCATGACGGCCATCTGTCGATGCAGTTGTATATCCGCAGCTCCGACGTGTTCCTGGGCCTGCCGTACAACACTGCCGCGCTGGCGTTGTTGACCCACATGCTGGCCCAGCAGTGCGACCTGATCCCTCACGAGATCATCGTCACCACGGGCGACACCCACGCCTACAGCAACCACATGGAACAGATCCAGACCCAGTTGGCGCGTACGCCGAAAAAACTGCCGGAACTGGTGATCAAGCGTAAGCCTGCGTCGATCTACGACTATAAGTTCGAAGACTTCGAAATCGTGGGTTACGACGCTGACCCAAGCATCAAGGCCGACGTGGCTATCTAAAGCCTGTTGCAGTAAGAAACTGTGGGAGCTGGCTTGCCCGCGATGGCGGAGTGTCAGGCGACATCAATGTCGCTGGTCCATCGCTATCGCAGGCAAGCCAGCTCCCACATGGGTTTGGTGTTCACCTAAGTTAATGGCCGTGGCTTCTGCCCACATGCGAAGGCTCGGCCTCGCTGGCCGCAATCGCGCCGCTGACTTCCAACTGCTGCAAGATTCCGCACTGGTTACCACCGCCGCAACGTTGGCGCAGGTCCAGCAGTTGTTCCTGCAAGGCCAACAATCCGTCGATCCGCGCTTTCACATGATGGATATGCTCGTCGATCAACGCATTCACGCTTTCGCACTGGTCCTGGGGGCTGTCGCGTAGCCCCAGCAGGCTGCGGATTTCTTCGAGGGTCATGTCCAGGCTGCGGCAGTTGCGGATAAAGGTCAGCCGCTCGGTGTGCGCCTGGGTGTACACGCGGTAGTTGCCGTCGGTGCGTGCCGGGGGCGGCAGCAGGTTTTCCTTCTCGTAATAACGGATGGTTTCCACCGGGCAATCGGTGAGTTTGGCCAGTTCGCCGATCTTCATCGCAGCAATCTCCAAATGGGTGCTTGACCCTATAGTGGCTACAGGGTCTTTACTTGGCAACAGGCACCTTTACGGACGCGACCTGATGAGCCACTCCATTCATACCCCGCACAAGCACGACCACAAGCATGATCACGATCACGATCACGATCACGATCACGATCACGATCACGATCATCACCACGGCCATGACCACGGCCATGATCATACACACGACCATGGGCCCGCCAAACTCACGCCTGTGGATAACCACGGCCATTCCGGCTCCTGCTGCTCCGGCGCTGCCGGGCCCGCCATCGTGACCTTGAGTGAAGCGCCCACCGCCGGCTCGCGCCTGAGCACCTTCCGCATCGAAGCCATGGACTGCCCTACCGAGCAGACGCTGATCCAGAACAAGCTGGGCAAGCTCGCTGGCGTGCAGCAACTGGAATTCAACCTGATCAACCGCATCCTCGGCGTCACCCATGACCTGCCGAACACGGCGCCGATCATTGAGGCAATCAAGTCCATCGGCATGCAGGCCGACCCTATCGAAGAAGGCAGCCCCGCCGCCGCGCCGCCCGCCAAGAAACATTGGTGGCCGTTGGCGGTGTCGGGCGTGGGTGCCCTGGGGGCCGAGGTGTTGCACTTCACCGGCGTGGCGCCCACCTGGGTAATCGCGCTGGTGGCGTTGGTGTCGATCCTCAGCGGCGGCCTTACCACCTACAAGAAGGGCTGGATTGCCCTGAAGAACTTCAACCTCAATATCAATGCCTTGATGAGCATCGCGGTGACGGGCGCGATCCTGATTGGCCAGTGGCCGGAAGCGGCGATGGTGATGTTCCTGTTCACCGTGGCCGAGTTGATTGAGGCCAAGTCCCTGGACCGGGCGCGCAACGCCATCAGCGGCCTGATGCAGATGACCCCGGAACAGGCCACGGTACGCCAGGCCGATGGTTCCTGGCTGGAACAAGAGGTCAAAAGCATTGATCTTGGCGCGATTGTCCGAGTAAAGCCCGGCGAGCGCATCGGCCTCGACGGTGAAGTCACGGCCGGCCAGTCCACCATCGACCAGGCACCGATCACCGGGGAAAGCCTGCCGATTGAGAAAACCGTGGGCGATAAAGTGTTTGCCGGCACCATCAACCAGGCCGGTTCCCTGGAGTACAAGGTCACCGCCGCGGCCAACAACTCCACGCTGGCGCGGATCATCCACGCCGTGGAACAGGCCCAAGGCGCACGCGCACCGACCCAGCGGTTTGTCGACAGTTTCTCCAAGGTCTACACCCCGGCCGTCTTCCTGTTTGCCCTCGGTGTGGCGGTGATTCCGCCGCTGTTCATGGCGGGCGTGTGGTTTGACTGGATCTACCGCGCCCTCGTGCTGCTGGTGGTGGCCTGCCCTTGTGCCTTGGTGATCTCCACCCCGGTGACCATTGTCAGCGGTCTGGCAGCGGCGGCGCGCAAAGGCATCCTGATCAAAGGCGGCGTGTACCTGGAGGGCGGCTACAAGCTCGACTACCTGGCCCTCGACAAGACCGGCACCATCACCCACGGCAAACCGGTGCAAACCGACTACCTGCCGCTGTTCCCGAACATCGAAGACAGCGCGCCGGCCCTGGCGGCCAGTTTGGCATCGCGCTCTGACCACCCGGTGTCCCTGGCGATTGCCAACGCGGCTGTGGATAAAAACCTGTCGACTCACGCTGTGGATAACTTCGAGGCCCTGGCCGGGCGCGGTGTGCGTGGTGATATCAACGGCCAGACCTATCACCTGGGTAACCACCGCCTGGTGGAAGACCTCGGCCTGTGTTCCGAGGCCTTGGAAGAGAAACTCTTCGCCCTGGAAAAACAAGGCAAGTCCGTGGTGTTGCTGTTGGACAAATCCGGCCCGCTGGCGCTGTTTGCCGTGGCCGACACGGTCAAGGAGAGCAGCCGCGAAGCCATTCAGCAGTTGCACGACCTGGGCATCAAGACCCTGATGCTCACTGGCGACAACACCCACACCGCCCAGGCCATTGCAGCCCAGGTCGGCATCGACCAGGCCCAGGGCGACCTGTTGCCCACCGACAAACTGCAAGCCATCGAAACCCTCTACGGCCAGGGCCATCGGGTGGGCATGGTCGGTGACGGTATCAACGACGCCCCGGCCCTGGCCCGTGCCGAGATCGGCTTTGCCATGGCCGCAGCGGGCACCGACACCGCCATCGAGACCGCCGACGTGGCGCTGATGGACGATGATTTGCGCAAGATTCCGGCTTTCATTCGGTTGTCGCGGCAAACGTCGAGTATCCTCAAGCAGAACATCGCCCTGGCGCTGGTGATCAAGGCGATCTTTCTGGCGGTCACGTTCATGGGCATGGCGACCATGTGGATGGCGGTCTTCGCCGACATGGGCGTGAGCCTGCTGGTGGTGTTCAATGGCCTGCGCCTGGTGCGCAAATAGCGGATGAGAGGGTGGTGTGCTGAGTGCTGAGTTAAAGGCGTTTTTCATGGTCGCCCGCCTGGGTAGCATTACCCAGGCGGCGAAGAAACTCGGCTTGAGCCAGCCCACGGTGACCACCCAGATTCGCAACCTGGAAAGCCACTACGGCGTCGAGTTGTTCTACCGTGGCGGCCGCCGCCTCACCGTCAGCGACGAAGGCGCGCGGCTGTTGCCGATGGTCAAGGCGCTGTTGCAGCAGGAAGCGGATATCGAGTTTTTCCTGCGCAACAACGGCCAGGTCCAGGGTGCGCTGAGGATTGCGGCGACGGCGCCATATTACATCCTCGATCTGGTCAAAGCCTTTCGCGAACGCCTGCCCCAGGTGGACGTGTCGGTGGAAATCGGCAACTCCCAGCAGGTGCTTGAGGCACTGGACGATTACCGCGTCGATGTCGCGGCCTCATCGCAATTGCTGGAAGACGCCCGTCTGATCCGCCGCGTGCTGGGCACGGACCCGCTGGTGCTGGCGGTGCACCGCAATCACCCCTTGGCCAAGCTCGATCACGTACCGTTGAGCGCGCTAGTCGGGCATACCTTGCTGATGCGTGAAGCGGGCTCCACCACCCGCAGGCTGACGGAAGAGATGTTGAAGAGCGCGGGCGTGGGGTATGGGCCGTTGTTGGAGATTGGCAGCCGTGAGTCGATTCGCGAGGCGGTACTGCGCAATATCGGCATCAGCATCATCGCCCGCCAGGAAGTGCCCCATGACCCGCAGTTGCGCGTGCTGACCATCGAGAATGCGCCGCAGATTCCGGAGTATCTGTATTGCCTCAAGGAGCGCAAAGGTGCGCGCTTGCCCGCGGCGTTCCTTGGCTTGGCTCAGGAAATGTCACCCCTCTGAACATGGATGGCGGCTTTTAAATGGCCATCGCAGGCAAGCCAGCTCCCACATTTTGATGTGTGAACCTATTCAAGTGTGGGAGCTGGCTTGCCTGCGATAGCGGACCATGAGTCACCCATCTCCTTGAGTCCTACACAAATCCACCAATACCACTATCACCTCCTTTTGCCTTTCTGCCACACCAGCTACGCATTGCCTCCCTAGCATGGCCTTCATCCGTTCGATGAGGTGCCACCATGCACACTGCCCTGACCCAACCCGGCGCACCGATGAAAGTGCGTGCAATCCAGAAACGCTTTGGCGCGTTCACCGCGCTGGACAACGTGTCCCTGGACGTCGCCGCCGGCGAGCTGGTGTGCCTGCTGGGCCCTTCTGGCTGCGGCAAGACCACACTGCTGCGCTGCATCGCCGGCCTGGAGCGCCAGGACAGCGGTGAGCTTTATCTGGGCGAGCGGGACGTGTCCCTGCTGCCACCTCAGGCGCGGGACTACGGCATCCTGTTCCAGTCCTATGCGTTGTTTCCCAACCTCAGCGTTGAAGCGAACATCGGCTACGGCCTCACCGGCAGCGGCCGCGATGAAGTGCGCAAGCGGGTCGCGCAGATGCTTGAGCTGGTGGGCCTGGTGGGTAGCGAAAAGAAGTACCCCGGCCAACTCTCCGGCGGCCAGCAACAACGCGTCGCACTGGCCCGCGCACTGGCGCCGGCGCCGTCGTTATTGCTGTTGGATGAGCCGATGTCGGCCCTTGATGCCCGCGTGCGCGAGCACCTGTGCACCGAGCTGCGCCAACTGCAGCGGCGCCTGGGCATCACCACCTTGATGGTGACCCACAATCAGGACGAAGCCATGTTGATGGCCGACCGCATTGCCGTGATGAACAACGGCAAGGTCGAGCAGTACGCCACGCCCCAGGAAATCTACGACCGCCCGGCCACGCCGTTCGTGGCGGAGTTTGTCGGCCAGGGCAACTGGTTGCCGTTCAGCCGTAACAGCGCCAGCCATGCCCAGGTGGGTGGGTTGAACATGCGCCTGGCTGAGGACGCGGGTGTCGCCCAGTCCGGCCGCTTGTTCTGCCGCCCGGAAGCCATTTGCGTCAACCCGCCGGTGCATGAAGAAAACCTGTTCCCGGCCAAGGTTCGCGAGATCACCTTTCTCGGCAACCGCTGCCGCATGAGCTTTGAGCTGGAACAATTGCCGGGCCATCCATTGTTGGCTGAACTGGCGCCGGAAGCGATGCCGCGCCTGGGCGCCCAGGACATCTGGGTGGCGTTGCCGCCGCGCAGCCTGCAGGTGTTTGCCTGAGATGGGGGCTGTGATGACATTGCCGGTACCGCGCCAGGTGTCCCGCGCCGAGTGGGGCGACCGCCTCTTCGTGGTCGGCGGCAAGTGGCTCTGGCTGGGCCTGTTAGTGGTGGCGGTGCTGTTGCCGCTGTTGGCGATCTTCTGGCGCGGCTTCAGCAGCGAAGCCGGGCAGGGCGGTGGCCTGGTGGCGGCACGCGAACTGCTGAGCAGCGCCAACTTCCACTGGTTGCTGGGCAATAGCCTGAAAGTTTCCCTCAGCGTTGCGGCCATCGTCGTGCCGCTGGCCTACTTGTTTGCCTATGCCCTGCAACGCACGCTGATCCCCGGCAAGTCCATCTGGCGCGGCCTGTCATTGCTGCCATTGATGGCGCCTTCGATGCTGCCGGGCATTGCCCTGGTTTATCTGTTCGGCAACCAGGGCCTGCTGCGCGGCTTGTTCTCGGAGAATATCTACGGTTTCTGGGGCATTGTGCTCGGCGAGGTAATCTACACCTTTCCCCATGCCTTGATGATTTTGCTGTCGGCGTTGTCCCTGGCGGATGCGCGTTTGTTCGACGCTGCTTCGAGCATGGGCGCCAGCCCGGCACGGGCGTTTCGCAGCATTACTTGGCCGGCCACGCGCCAGGCGGTGTTCGCCGCATTCTGCCTGGTGTTCACCCTGACCATCACCGACTTCGGGGTACCGGTGGTGGTGGGCGGTGATTACCAGGTGCTGGCGCTGGAGGCCTACAAGGCTGTGGTGGGCCAGCAACAGTTCGGTCGCGGCGCGTTGATCGGCATGGTGTTGCTGCTGCCGGCGCTGTTCAGCTTTGGCGTGGATGCCTGGTTGCGTCGTCGGCATGGCGACGCGATGAGCGGCCGCGCCCAGGTGTTCCAGCCAGCGCCATCGCGGCTGCGCGACGGGTGCTACTTGGCCATCGTGCTGCTGATCTGCGCGGCGTTGCTGCTGGTGTTCGGCATGGCGGTGTACTCCTCGCTGGTGAAATTCTGGCCGTACAACCTGTCGCTGTCGCTCAACCACTACCAATTCGAAGACACCGCCGGTGGCGGCTGGCTGGCCTATCGCAACAGCCTGACCATGGCGCTGTGCACGGCGTTGATCGGCAGCGTGCTGATTTTCACCGGCGCCTACCTGATGGAAAAGACCAAGGGCCAGAAACACCTGAACCTGGCGTTGCGCATGCTCAGCTTCGTGCCGATGGCCGTGCCGGGCCTGGTCCTGGGGCTGGGCTACGTGTTCTTCTTCAACCTCAACGGCAACCCGTTGCATGTGTTGTACGGCAGCATGGTGTTGCTGGTGGTGTGCACCATTGCGCACTACCTGACCACCGCGCAGATGACCGCGACCACTGCCTTGCGCCAGTTGGACGCCGAGTTCGAGGCCGCCGCGTTGTCCCTCAAGGCACCGTTGTACCGCCATTATCTGCGCGTCACGGTGCCGATCTGTCTGCCGGCGCTGCTGGACATTCTGCGCTACCTGTTTGTGTCGGCGATGACCACCGTGTCCGCCGCGATTTTCCTCTACAGCCCCGACACCATCCTCGCCGCCGTCGCCGTGCTGAACATGGACGACGCCGGCAATGTGGGCGGCGCGGCGGCCATGTCGACCCTGATCCTGTTCACCTCGGCCAGCGTCTCGCTGCTGCTGGCGTGGGCCTCACGTGGCGCGCTGCGCCGCTCCCAAGCCTGGCGCCAGCGCGCACCTGGCCAATAAAACATCCCTGAAGGAGGTGCTCCATGTTCAAGCCCCTGGCGCTGGTCGCTGCAGTCCTCACGGCATTCAGCCTGAATGCTTTCGCCAAGACCGAGTTGACGGTGTACACGGCCCTTGAAGCCGAGCAGTTGAAGACCTACAAAAAAGCTTTCGAACAGGCCAACCCCGACGTCGAGATCAAGTGGGTGCGCGACTCCACCGGCATCATCACCGCCAAACTGCTGGCCGAGAAAGACCGCCCCCAGGCTGACGTGGTGTGGGGCCTGGCCGCCTCCAGCCTGGCGATCCTCGATCAGCAAGGCATGCTCGACAACTACGCGCCCAAGGACCTGGACAAGATCGGCAAGCATTACCGCGACGCCGCCAACCCTCCGGCGTGGGTCGGCATGGACGTGTGGGCCGCCACTATTTGCTTCAACACCGTCGAAGCCGAAAAGCAGGGCCTCACCAAACCGGTGAGCTGGCAGGACCTGACCAAGCCTGAGTACAAGGGCAAGATCGTGATGCCCAACCCGGCCTCTTCGGGCACTGGATTTCTGGATGTCAGCGCCTGGCTCCAGACCTTCGGCGAGAAGCAAGGCTGGCAGTACATGGACGACCTGCACCAGAACATCGGCCAGTACGTTCACTCCGGCTCCAAGCCGTGCAAGCTGGCGGCCTCCGGTGAGTTCCCGATCGGTATCTCCTTCGAATACCCGGCGGTTCAGCTCAAGCGCCAGGGTGCACCGCTGGACATTATCCTGCCCAAAGAAGGCCTGGGCTGGGACATCGAAGCCACCGCCGTGATCAAAGGCACTGCCCACGCCGACGCAGCGAAAAAACTCGCTGACTTCTCCGCAAGCACCGCGGCGATGGATCTGTACAAGGACAACTTCGCCGTGCTCGCCCAACCGGGTATCGCCAAGCCGCAGACCGAATTGCCAGCGGACTACGAGCAACGGTTGATCAAGAACGACTTTGTCTGGGCTTCCAAAAACCGTGACAGCATCCTGGCTGAGTGGCGTAAGCGTTATGACGGCAAGTCGGAAAAACAGTAACCGATCGTTCCCACGCTCCGCGTGGGAACGCCGCTCTGGACGCTCCGCGTCCGCTTTTAAAGGTCGTGACGCGGAGCGTCACCGGATGAATTCCCACGCGGAGCGCGGGAACCAGAGGACAGTATGAGTAGTGATCTGTTAGTCGTCGGCGCCGGCATCCTCGGCCTCTCCCACGCCTATGCCGCCGCCAGGCGCGGCCTCAAGGTCAAGGTGTTCGAGCGCAGCGCCACGCCATTGGGCGCCTCTGTACGCAACTTCGGCCAAGCCCTGGTCACCGGCCAACCACCAGGGCCAATGCTCGACCTGGCGCGTGAAAGCCGCGAAATCTGGGGCCAGTGGGCGCAAGCGGCGGGCCTGGCGCTCAAGCGCAATGGCTCCTACCTGTTCGCCCGCACCGAAGCCGAAGAACATCTGCTCGAAGCCTTCTGCGCCGGGCGCGCGCGGGAGCACAGCTACAACGTCGAGCTGCTGCAAGGTGCTGCCATGAACGACCTGTACGCCGGCCAGTTCCGTCATCACCGCGCCGCACTGCATGGCAAGGACGACCAGCAACTGTATTCCCGCGAGGCCATCCCGGCGCTGATCCATTACCTGAGCCAGGCGCTCAATGTGGAGTTTCACTTCTCCACCCTGGTGCGCGAGGTGGAACCGGGCCAGTTGCACAGCACGGCAGGCCGCTTTCGCGGCGAGCAGATCATCGTCTGCTCCGGCCACGATTATCAGACCCTGCTGGCCGACGCCATCGCCGCGCTCAACCCGCAAACCTGTCGCCTGCAAATGCTGCGCGCCCGGCCGGTGCTTAATCTGAACCTGCAACATGCCTTGCTCACCGGCTTAAGCTGCGTGCACTACGGCGCCTTTGCCGACCTGCCGGAAGCGGCCGCGGTGCAGGCGCAGATCCTGCGTGAAGCGCCGTACCTGCACGAGCACGGTATTCACCTGTTGATCAGCCCAACGCCCCATGGCGAGTTGATCATCGGTGATTCCCACCATTACGACAGCGATCCGTCGCCCTTCAATGCCGAGCAGGTGGATGACTGGCTGATCGAACTGGCGCAACAGACCCTGGGTTGCAAGGTCCAGGTGGTCGAACGCTGGCAGGGTGTCTACGGATCTCGCGGGCCTGGGCCGTTTTCGTTTGTACAGGCGGCACCCGGCGTCAGCGCTGCCTTGATGCACACCGGCGTAGGGATGAGCGTGGGGCCGGCGATGGCCGAGCGTAATATCAGCACACTGTGGGGCGCGACGCGATGAGCCCGGAACAGGCGATTGCCCAGGTGTTTGGCTTGTACGAGCAGCATGGCACGGCTGACTACATCGGCGAGCCGGTGTCGCAAATCGAGCACATGTCCCAGGCCGCGCAATTGGCAATGGCCGAAGGTTTTGACGACGAGGTGGTGCTGGCGGCGTTTTTCCACGACATCGGCCATCTCTGCGGCCAGGGCGGCGCGAACATGGGCGGTTATGGCGTGGTCAGCCACGAGCGGCTGGGCGCCGATTACCTGCGTCGCGCAGGCTTCAGCGAACGCCTGGCCAGGCTGGTGGAATACCACGTGCAGGCCAAGCGTTACCTGACCTTCAGCCAGCCGGACTATTTCGCCCGCCTGAGCCAAGCCAGCCGTCGCACCCTGGGTTACCAGGGCGGCGTCATGAGCGCCGAAGAGGCCCGGGCCTTTGAACAAGACCCGCTATATGCCGTGAGCTTGCGCATGCGCCACTGGGACGAGCAGGCCAAGCAAATGCAGGTGCCGGTGTTGGACCTTGAGGTGCTTAAGGCCAAGGCCCGGCAGGTGCTGATGATTGCTTAGGTCTCGTCGAGGCGCATGGCAAGGGCTTCGACCTGTTCCTGCCGCTCGGCCTGGCTCAGTTTGGCGTGGGGGTTGAGGGACGACCATTGCGGATAGGCGCGGGCCTTGTTCAAGGCGTCCGGCAACTTGCCTTCGCGCCAGGTTTTGTCCTGGGGCGTATCGACCTTGATGCTGTGCATCGCCGCATGCCCGCGCAGGTTCAGGGCCTTGAGCAGTTGGCGTTGGCGCAGGGCGAGCAGGCGCAGCACGCTGTCATCGACGGTGAGTTCGCGTTGGCCCTTCATCTTGCCCATCAGGCGGCTGCCATAGCTGCGTGCGGTTTGCAGTGCACCGCCGGCAATCGCGCCCGCCAGGGCCGCAGCGCCCAGCGTCAGGCCGCCGACCAGGAGGTCCACACCCGCACCGGCTGCTGCGCCAGCGGCGATCCCGCCACCCACGCGCACGCCCAGTTGCTTGAGGGTTTCGGGGTTGAACAGGTCGTCGCCCCAGCGCCCGTCCAGCAACGGCAAGTCGCTGGCGGCGGCGTCCTGTGGGCGGAAGCCGAACAGTTTGAGCAGGGCTTCGACGCACTTTTGCTCGCGTTGGCGCACGGCCTTGCGTAAGTCGCTGACGGCTTGGGGCTCATCCTCGGTTGTCACACTGCGGCGGCAGGCGGCGCAGTCGATCAGCAATTCGGCGATAAGCCGTGCGGCGCTTTGCTGGCGAGCCTGGCGCTGGGCTGCTTGATCGAGGATCAGGCGTTCCAACTGCGGCCGTGAGTTTTCCAGCAGCAGAGCCAGGCTTTCATACAGCCGGCGTTCGCCGTCTTCGGGCGGCGCCACGCTGTCGAAACGCACCAGCGCATGCAGGCCGAGGCGGGCCAGGGCTTCGCGCCAGTCCGGTTCGCGGTGGTCGCTGCTGCTGACAAAGTTGAGCACCGGCAACAACGGTTTGCCACAACTGGCCAGCACTTGCAGCTCGTCGCGGTACTTGGCCAGCACCGGCTCGCGAGCGTCGATCACGTACAGGCCGGCATCGGAGGCCAGCAACTGGCGCAGCACCTTGGCTTCCTGTTCGAAACGCTGGCGCGCCTCGCTGCCTTCCAGAAAGCGCGCCAGCCGCGCAGGGCCATCCAGGCGTTCGCCGGGGCGGTCGAGGCGTTCCAGGTAATCGAGCAGGGCGATGGCGTCTTCCAGTCCGGGGGTGTCGTACAGCTCCAGCAAGGCTTCGCCATCTACCGACAAGCGTGCGCCTTCGACATGCCGCGTGGTGCTGGGGCGATGGGACACTTCGCCAAAGCCGACATCGCGGGTGAGAGTGCGCAGCAATGAGGTTTTGCCCACGTTGGTGTGGCCGACCACGGCGAGTTTCAGCGGTTTAGTCATGACCGGTCTCCAGCCAGCTTAGCGGCGCGCAATCGGCAAACGACAGCTCAAGCTGTTGCATCGCGGCATGCCAGTCGCCCAGGCGCTCGGCGTCCAGTGCCTGGCCCGGTGGTGCCTGCAGCAGCCATACGCGGGTGTCGGTGGCGCTGCGTGCCAGCTCGGCGATCAGCGCCAGGCTGCCACGGTCCGGCGAGCGACGCGGGTCACAGGCGATGGCCAGGCGCGCGGGTGGGAAACGGCTGAGTTGCTCCAGCAGTTTGTTGCGTGATTCGCGGCTGTCGAGGATGCCGGCGTTCTTGACGTTGGCAGGCAGTTTGGGGGGCCAAGGGTGTTGGTCGTCGAGTTCGATGGCGACCAGCAAGGCGCCATCACTCTCCAGCTCACTTGCGCCGCCGCTGATCGGGTGCAGGTGGTCGGGCGCTACATCGTTGACCCCCAGGCGCTCGCTGCTGGGCATCAGGCGTTCGCGCAGTTGGGCGTAGCCAGGCAGGGTGAGGTCCAGGCGTAACGCTGCGCGCCCGCGTTTCCATCGCCACAGGCACAGCAAGGCAAGGATCAGCCGCGGCAGCAGGCCGTAGACCAGCAACACGCCCACCAGCCAGGCCGCCCAGGCCTGGCGGGCGCTTTCGATATTCAGCGCGGAGTCGCCGCTGGCGCGGATCATCTCCACGGTAGGTACATTGAAGCCCAGCAGAGCCGGGAGTGTGCCGAGGGCCTGGGTCACGGCGACAAAGGTATCGGCGCCGAGAATGGTGGTCTCCCACACAAACCCATAGCGGCGGGTGGCGAGCAGGGTCAGCAGGATCACCAGGGCGCTGAGCAAGGCCAGCAACCACAAGCTGTTGACCAGCACACCCACTGCCCAGCGATTGAGTTTTTGCCGTTGCAGCAACAGCAACAGTGCCGGGGCCAGTTGCGCGGCCTTGGCGTCACGCGCCAGTTTCTCGCTGAGCCACAACCACAGTCGGCCGAGACTGGCGCTGTGTTCGCCGGCAAACAGCAGGCCCAGGGCCCAACTGATCAGCAAGATCAGGTTCAGGCCGAGCAGGCTGCCCAAGGCCCAGAACACATTCACCGGGGCCAGGCCATTGCCCAGCGCGGCGAACGCCAAACCGGCGCCGCTGATGACGGCGACCACCGCCAGTAACACCAGCGCCAGGCGTGCGCCTTGCAGCCAGCGGCTGAGCGCGGCGGCCAAGCCATCGCGCTCGGCCAGGTGCAGCGCACGCTGCTGGATGCGCGTGGGCAGGTCGCCCCCGGCGGTGCGGGCCAGGCGGTTGGCTTCCAGGTCTTCCAGGGGGCCGGCGTGTTCTTCACGCAGGCGCACGGCTTCTGTCAGCCAAAGTCTGTGCAGCGGGGTCAGTTCAGTCACGCGCCGTCCTGTCGTGTTGATGAGGTTGGAGCATAACCGCTGGCTCGCCGCTCTGGTATTCTCGTCGCCATGAAAAAAACTCTCCCTTTAAGCCTGATCGCAGCCCTCGGTGAAAACCGTGTGATCGGCGTCGACAACAGCATGCCCTGGCATTTGCCGGGGGATTTCAAATATTTCAAGGCCACCACGCTCGGCAAGCCGATCATCATGGGGCGCAAGACCTGGGACTCCCTGGGTCGACCGCTGCCGGGGCGCTTGAACCTGGTGGTCAGCCGTCAGACCGATCTTGTGTTGGAAGGTGCGCAAGTTTTTCCGTCACTGGACGCGGCGGTAGAGCGCGCCGAAGAGTGGGCCAAGGCACAAGGCGTGGACGAGCTGATGCTGATCGGCGGCGCGCAGTTGTATGCGCAGGGGCTGGAACTGGCCGATCGCTTGTACCTGACCCGCGTAGCGCTGAGCCCGGAAGGGGATGCGTGGTTTCCAGAGTTTGATATGAACCAGTGGAAGCTGGTGTCGAATGTCGAGAATCCAGCCGAAGGTGATAAGCCGGCCTACAACTTCGAAGTGTGGGAGCGCAACTAGTGTAGGAGCGAGCTTGCTCGCGAAGATCGTCAACGATGACGCGGGCATTCTGAATGAACGCGGCGCCCTCAGGTTCTTCGCGAGCAAGCTCGCTCCTACAGGTTATAAGCCTTTATGCCTGCGCTAACTCGGCATGCTCATCGGCATCCAGCAACGCTTTATCCGTCTGCCCCATGATCTGGCTGGTAATCGCCCCCGCCGTCATCGAACCATTGACGTTCAACGCCGTGCGGCCCATGTCGATCAGCGGTTCCACGGAAATCAACAGCGCCACCAGTGACACCGGCAAGCCCATGGCCGGCAGCACGATCAGCGCGGCAAAGGTCGCACCGCCGCCGACGCCGGCAACGCCCGCCGAACTCAAGGTCACAATCGCCACCAGGGTTGCGATCCACAGCGGGTCCAGCGGGTTGATGCCCACGGTCGGCGCGACCATTACCGCCAACATCGCAGGGTAAAGACCGGCGCAACCGTTCTGGCCGATGGTCGCGCCAAACGAGGCGGCGAAACCGGCGATGGATTGCGGGATGCCCAGGCGACGGGTTTGCGCTTCAATGCTCAGCGGAATACTCGCAGCGCTGGAGCGGCTGGTGAAGGCGAAGGTCAGCACCGGCCACACCTTGCGGAAGAAGCGCAGCGGGTTGATCCCGGCCAGGGACAGCAGCAGGCCGTGCACCACGAACATCAGGCCCAGGGCCAGGTACGACACCACCACGAAACTGCCCAGTTTGATGATGTCTTGCAGGTTGGAACCGGCGACTACCTTGGTCATCAGCGCCAGCACACCGTAGGGGGTCAGCTTCATCACCAGGCGTACCAGGCGCATCACCCAGGCTTGCAGGGTGTCGATGGCGTTAAGGACTTTCTGGCCTTTTTCCACGTCGTCCTTGAGCAGTTGCAGTGCAGCAACCCCAAGGAACGCGGCGAAAATCACCACGCTGATGATCGACGTCGGCTTGGCCCGGGCCAGGTCGGCGAACGGGTTGGCCGGTACGAACGACAGCAGCAACTGCGGGATATTCAGGTCGGCAACCTTGCCAGCGTAATCGCTCTGGATCACTTGCAGGCGCGCCATTTCCTGGGTGCCGGCTACCAGGCCTTCGGCGGTGAGGCCGAACAGGTTGGTCAGGCCGATGCCGATCAGCGCTGCGATAGCGGTGGTGAACAGCAGCGTGCCGATGGTCAGGAAGCTGATTTTGCCCAGGGACGAGGCATTGTGCAGGCGCGCCACGGCACTGAGGATCGAGGCGAACACCAGCGGGATCACGATCATTTGCAGCAGTTGCACATAGCCGTTGCCGACCAGGTCAAACCAGCTGATCGAGGCTTTGAGCACCGGGTTGCCGTCGCCGTAGATCGTGTGCAAAGCCGCACCGAACAGCACGCCAAGCACCAGGGCGAACAGCACCTTCTTGGCCAGGCTCCAGTTAGTACGGCGAGTTTGTGCCAGGCCCAGCAACAGGGCCACGAACACCAATAAATTGAGAATCAGGGGCAGATTCATTGAAGCTCCGTTGAGAAGGCAGCCAATCGCGTGAGCCTGCGATTGCGAACCGGGAAGCCTAACAGCTTGAAATATATTGATTTAATACCGATATGGAATGGTGACTGTCGTTTTTGGAATAAGCATTTGACGCTCAGGCGTATGCCCTTGGCGCAATCGCGACGTCCGCGGTCGTGCCCGGGCGATAACTGTCATACGGATTTGTTAGCGTCGATGTCTTTCACTTGAGGGAGACAACGCCTATGAAGCTCGCGCCGAAACTATTGGTATCCGCCGCCTTTTGCCTCGGGCTCGCCAGCCAGGCGTTTGCCGCCACCGAGTTAAAACACTGGCCGGCACCTGCCGCCAAACAACTCAACGAAATGATCGCCGCCAACGCCAACAAGGGTAACTACGCGGTGTTCGACATGGACAACACCAGCTACCGTTACGACCTCGAAGAGTCCTTGCTGCCGTTCATGGAAAACAAGGGCCTGATCACCCGCGACAGCCTCGACCCGTCGCTCAAGCTGATGCCGTTCAAAGACACCGCCGAGCATAAAGAGAGCCTGTTCAGCTACTACTACCGCCTTTGTGAAGTCGACGACATGGTCTGCTACCCGTGGGTCGCCCAGGTGTTCTCTGGCTTTACCCTCAAGGAACTCAAGGTTCAGGTGGATGAGCTGATGGCCTCCGGCAAGCCAGTGCCGGTCAGTTATTTTGAAGGCGACGCGGTGAAGAAATCCGAGGTGCAGCCGCCAAAAGTCTTCACCGGCCAGGCCGAGCTGTACAACAAACTGATGGAAAACGGCATCGAGGTGTATGTGATGACCGCCGCTTCCGAGGAGCTGGTGCGCATGGTCGCGGCCGATCCGAAGTACGGCTACAACGTAAAGCCCGAGAACGTCATCGGCGTGACCACGATGCTCAAGGACCGCAAAACCGGCGAGTTGACCACCGCACGCAAGCAGATCACCGCGGGCAAATATGACGAGAAGGCCAACCTCGGCCTGGAGCTGACACCCTACCTGTGGACCCCGGCGACCTGGATGGCCGGCAAGCACGCGGCGATCCTCACCTATATCGACGAGTGGAAAAAACCGGTGATCGTCGGCGGTGATACACCCACCAGCGACGGTTACATGCTGTTCCATGATGTGGACGTGGCTAAAGGCGGTATCCACTTGTGGATCAACCGCAAAGACAAATACATGACCCAGCTCAACGGCATGATCGCCAAGCACGCGGCGGCTCAAGCCAAGGAAGGGTTGCCGGTGACGGCGGACAAGAACTGGGTGATCGTCAAGCCTGACGATATCCAGTAAGACCGAGTCGCCTGCATCGCAGGCAAGCCAGCTCCCACCGTCGACCGCATTCTCATGTTGGGGCGCGGTCAACTGTGGGAGCGGGCTTGCCCGCGAAGGCGGTCTTAAGAACACCGCAGACTCAAAGGCAAAAATAGATATCAATTGCGAACCAATCTCATCCTCTGCTAGCGTGCACACCTCCTGAACCCCACGTTCTTCTCAAGGTAGTGCCGTGCTCTCCTGGAATTCGCAGATCGCGCGCCTGTTCGCGGAGCAGAAGAAAGCCCTTGAAGCCTTCGTCACTCGCCGCACCGGCAGTGCCCAGGTGGCTGCCGACCTGACCCAGGAATCCTTCCTGCGCCTGGCGCGCCTGGAGTCCGGCGAGAAGATCGACAACCTCCCCGCGTTCCTCTTCACCATTGCCAGCAACCTGGTGCGCGACCACCAACGCCAGGCCATTCGCCGCGAACGCCTGGATGCCGGCGAGCCCAGCGAAGAATTGCCGTGCAACAACCCAGATATCGACGAGCAATTGGCTGCCTATCAACGGCAACAGTTGATGCAGGACGCGATTTTGGCGCTGCCTGAAGCGACTCGACAGATCTTCCTGCTCTATCATGTCGACGAACTCTCCTATCGCGAGATCGGCGAACGCCTGTCGATCAGCCCGCGCAGTGTGGAATACCAATTGCGTCGCGCCTTGATTGAATGCCGTGGCTTTATCAAGAAACGGCTTGCCTGTGATGAACAAGGACGTCGGTCATGACCGTTACCCCCACTGCCGACGAACTGTTCGACGAAGCGTGCGCCTGGTATTTCCGCCTGCAGGCCGAGGATGTCACACCTGGTGAACTGCAGGCTTTCGCCATATGGCTGGAGCAGGGCGATGCCCAGGATGCCGCCTGGCAGGAAGTGCAGGCGATGCTCGGCGGCTTGCATGAACCGGCGCGGGTCGTTCGTCGCGCCGAACAGGCTGCCTGGCGCAAGCCCGCACGGCGCTGGTCGCGCTGGGCCTGCGCCGCGGCCGTGCTGCTGGCAGTGGGCCTGACTGTGCAAAATACACCCTGGCTTGACCGCATGCGCGCGGACTATGCCACTGGCACCGGCGAGTCACGCAGCATCGAACTGGCCGATGGCTCCCACCTGCAGCTCAATACCGACAGTGCCATACAGGTGCGCATGAGTGCGGGCGAGCGCCAGGTGCGTTTGTTGCGGGGCGAAGGATTCTTCGACGTGACCAAGGACCCGTCGCGACCGTTTGTAGTGCAGTCCGGCGATGGTTGGGTAAAGGTGGTCGGCACACAATTCAGCGTGGCGCGGCGCGATGCCCAGACTCGCGTGCAAGTCGCGCAAGGCAAGGTACAGGTCAGTTCTGGCAGCGACACGTCGGTGTACCTGGAGCCGGGTCGGGCGGTGGAGTATCAGGGGCAGCGCCTGGCCGAGGTGCATGGTTTCGACCCGGCCAGCGGGTTTGCCTGGCGCCAGCGGCAACTGGTGTTTCGTCAGCAACCGCTGTCGGACGTGGTCAACGAGCTGAACCGTTATTGGCCGGGCAAGACCCTGATACTGGGCGACGCCTTGCGCAATCGCGTGGTCTCCGGCGTGTTTGAAATCGATAAACCCGACGCGGTGATCAAGGCGCTGGAATACACCCTCAACCTGCGCGCTGAGCACTACACCCCGTATTTACTGGTGTTGCACGAAGGCAAGGCGTCGTAATCACAATTTTTTGAAAAAACTTTCAGGGTTTTCCCGCAAGCGCTCGTCCTTGATCACTGAGGCGTAAATAGTAAGCACTCTCAAGTAGTGCGGCGCCGATTACAGACTTTTGCACCGGGGAGCACTATCCATGGCACACCGATTCGCCGCACGGCCCTTGCTGGCACTGGCCATTTCCATGGCCTGTGGCACTGCATCGATGTATTTGCAGGCCGCCGAGACTACGCAAGCCCAGACGTACCGTTTTGATATTCCGGGGCAAAGCCTGGACGGCGCGTTGGCGGCGTTTTCGGCGGTGACGCGAGTTCAGGTGCTGGTGTCGGGTGAGTTGACCCAGAGGGTGATATCGCCGGGTGTGAAAGGCAATCTCGGTCAGCGCGAAGCGCTCGCGCAACTGCTTGGTGGCACGGGATTGAGCGCGGCGTTTATCAATGCCGATACGGTCACCCTGGAAAAGCGCGTGGCCAGCGGTTCGGCCATCGAAGTCGGCGCCACCACCATCAGCGCCGAACGCCTGGGCGCCACCACCGAGGGTAGCGGCTCTTACACCACGGGCGCGGTGACCCTTGGCAAAGGCGAACAGAAGCTCAAGGACATCCCGCAATCGGTCAGCGTCATGACACGCAAGCAGATGGATGACCAGAACACCACCAAGCTGTCCGAAGTAGTCAAGCGCACCCCCGGCCTGACAGCGACCAAATCCCCTGGGCCCGGTATGTTCATCTTCTCCCGTGGCTTTGAGGTCGGCACCCTGCAATACGATGGCGTGGGCATCCCGCGTAACACCTATGCGTTGGGCAGCTACCTCACTGAAAACATGGCCATCTATGACCGTGTAGAAACCCTGCGCGGCCCGGCCGCTTTGCTGCAAGGCGCCAACAGCCCGGGCGGCACCATGAACCTGGTGCGCAAGCGTGGCCAGCAGGACCCGACTGTGACGATCACTGCAAAAGCCGGCTCCTGGGACCACTACGGCACCCAGGTCGATGCCGGTGGCCCGCTCAATGCCGAAGGCACCCTGCGCGGCCGGTTTGTGGCGGATTACGACACGACGGACTCGTTTGTTGACTATGCCGGTGGCTGGAATCAGACGGTGTATGCCGCCGTGGACTACGACTTCACGCCAAACACCACCGTCGGTGTGGGGGTCAGCAACCAGAAAGGCCACTCGCGACCCAACTTCATGTCACTGCCCCGTTACGCCAATGGCAGCGATATCGGCCTGCCGCGCTCGACTTTTGTCGGCGCCAGCTGGAACCGCAACGTCAATAACCAGACCCAGGTGTTTGCCGATATCGAGCATCGCTTCAACGATGACTGGAAGGTGAAAGCTGCCCTCGTGGCCATGGATGAACACAACGACGCGACCTACCAGGCGACCTGGGATGAGGTTCCCAACCCCGGCACCGCCGGCAATGTGCGTTATGTGGATTGGGTCACCGACTTCAATACCAAGAGCCGTGGGGTGGATGTGTACGTGAACGGCAAGTTTGAAGGTTTGGGCTTGCAACAGGAGGTGGTGCTGGGCGCCAACTATTCCAAGCTCACCACCAACGACCAGTGGGCGCGAGCAGCGACGGCTGGCGCGGATATCTTCAACATCGATCACAATCGTCCACAGCGCGACAAAAACCAGCTGTTCCAGGCGGGCAATGCTACGAAAAGTTGGTATGACATTCGCCAGAAAGGGGTTTATGGCACTTGGCGCGTCAAGGTTGTGGACCCACTGACCTTGATTCTCGGTGCACGTACCAGTTGGTATGACTATGGCTACACCGACGAGAGCGGTTCCCGGGGTGTGTATGGCGACCCCACCCGCAGCACCACGCAGAGCAATGGTCACGTTACCCCGTACGCCGGCTTGGTGTACGCCCTCAATGACCAATGGTCAGCCTACGCCAGCTACGCTGACGCGTTCGAACCGCAAACCAACCTGACCACGTCTTTGACCGTGCTCAAGCCCATCGAAGGCCAGAACTACGAACTGGGCCTGAAGGGTGAACTGGCGGACGGTCGTCTGAATACCTCGTTCGCCATCTTCCGTTATGACCAGGAAAACCGTGCGGCTCAAGACCTGCAAGGCGGCAAAGTCTGCGGCGGCTGGTACTGCTCGCTCGCCTCGGGCAAGGTTCGCAGCCAAGGCTTCGAAGCCACTTTGAGCGGCGAAGTGCTGCCGGGTTTGCAACTGGTCTCCAGCTACACCTACAACACCACCAAATTCCTCAAAGACGACACTTACGAAGGCAAGATCTTCAGCACCTGGACACCCAAGCACCTGCTCAAGGTCTGGGGTGACTACCAGTTGCCGGGCGATTGGCAGCAGTTCAGCGTCGGTGCCGGCGTAACCGCACAAAGCAGCACCGAAGCCTACGACCGCAACTTCAGCGTACCCGGCAATGCACTGTGGGATTCGCGGGTGGCCTACAAGATCAACCAGGAGTTCACCGTGGCGGCGAACCTGAACAATATGTTCGACAAGAAGTACTACATCCCTGCGTATAACGCGACGTGGGGCAGTAACTACTATGGCGACCCGCGTAACGTGATGTTCAGCATGACCTACACCCCACAGTTCTAAAGCCTGACGCGTCATTGCTGTAGGAGCGAGCTTGCTCGCGAAAAACGTCAACGATAGCGCGTGTTTCCTGAATAAACGCGGTGCCTTTGAGTTTTTCGCGAGCAAGCTCGCTCCTACACTGGCATTAGGGTAAGCCCCGTCCCACATGGGGTTTCCATTGTTCGTCAGGATTGTTTCAGGCATAAAAATGCCCCGCACTTGGCGGGGCATTTTTATGCGCGAGTCTTACAGACCGTCGAGCATCGCTTTGTTACGCACAGCACCCTTGTCGGCGCTGGTGGCCAGCAGGGCGTAGGCCTTCAACGCGGTGGTGACTTTGCGCGGACGCTTTTCTACCGGCTTCCAGCCCTTCTTGTCCTGCTCAACGCGGCGTGCCGCCAATTCTTCATCGCTGATCAACAGGTTGATCGAGCGGTTTGGAATGTCGATCAGCACCTTGTCGCCATCTTGCACCAGGCCAATCGCACCACCTGCAGCAGCTTCCGGGGAAGCGTGGCCGATGGACAGGCCCGACGTGCCGCCGGAGAAACGGCCGTCGGTCAGCAGGGCGCAGGCTTTGCCCAAGCCTTTGGATTTCAGGTAGGACGTAGGGTAAAGCATCTCCTGCATACCCGGGCCGCCTTTGGGGCCTTCGTAGCGGATGATCACGATGTCGCCTTCCTTGACTTCGTCCGCGAGGATGCCGCGTACCGAACTGTCCTGGCTTTCGTAGATCTTGGCGCGGCCTTCGAAAACGTGGATGGATTCATCGACACCTGCCGTTTTGACCACACAGCCGTCGAGGGCGATGTTGCCGTACAGCACGGCCAGGCCGCCTTCTTGCGAGTAGGCGTGCTCGACACTGCGGATGCAGCCGTTTTCACGGTCGTCGTCCAGGGTGTCCCAACGGGTCGACTGGCTGAACGCGGTCTGGGTCGGAATACCGGCCGGGCCGGCCTTGAAGAAGGTGTGCACGGCTTCGTCGTCAGTCTGGGTGATGTCCCATTTGGCGATGCCTTCGGCGATGGATTTGCTGTGCACGGTCGGCAGGTCGGTGTGCAGCAGGCCGCCACGGGCCAGGGAGCCGAGGATCGAGAAGATCCCGCCGGCGCGGTGCACATCTTCCATGTGGTACTTCTGGATGTTCGGCGCGACCTTGCACAGTTGCGGCACGTGACGGGACAGGCGGTCGATGTCGCGCAGGTCGAAATCGATCTCGGCTTCCTGGGCGGCAGCCAGCAAATGCAGGATGGTGTTGGTGGAACCGCCCATGGCGATGTCCAGGGTCATGGCGTTTTCGAACGCCTTGAAGTTGGCGATATTGCGCGGCAGCACCGACTCATCGTTCTCGCCGTAGTAGCGCTTGCACAGCTCGACGATGGTGCGGCCGGCCTGCAGGAACAACTGCTCGCGGTCGCTGTGAGTGGCCAGTGTGGAACCGTTGCCCGGCAGGGCGAGACCCAGGGCTTCCACCAGGCAGTTCATCGAGTTGGCGGTGAACATGCCGGAACACGAACCGCAGGTCGGGCAGGCGCTGCGCTCGTATTCCGCGACCTTCTCGTCAGAAGCGCTGGAATCGGCGGCGATCACCATGGCGTCGACCAAGTCGAGTCCGTGGGACGCGAGTTTGGTCTTGCCGGCTTCCATCGGCCCGCCGGAAACGAAGATCACCGGGATGTTCAGGCGCAAGGCAGCCATCAACATGCCGGGGGTGATCTTGTCGCAGTTCGAGATGCAGACGATGGCGTCGGCGCAGTGGGCGTTGACCATGTATTCCACGGAGTCGGCGATGATCTCGCGGCTCGGCAGGGAATACAGCATGCCGTCATGGCCCATGGCGATGCCGTCGTCCACGGCGATGGTGTTGAATTCTTTTGCCACGCCGCCAGCGCGTTCGATTTCGCGGGCGACCAGTTGGCCGAGGTCCTTGAGGTGGACGTGGCCCGGTACGAACTGGGTAAAGGAGTTGGCAATCGCGATGATCGGCTTCTTGAAGTCGTCATCCTTCATCCCCGTGGCACGCCACAGCGCGCGCGCGCCGGCCATGTTGCGGCCGTGGGTGGATGTTTTCGAGCGGTAATCAGGCATTGGAGCACTCCGGGCGGCTAATCAAGTACTAAAGGGGAGTGAGCTTCTAATTGACGACTGGAACACCCGAAAAATGGCCGTGTGTCCGGAAGTTGCCACTCGCATCGCGGGATCGCCGCTTGCTTGGGCCTCGAGCTCATAAACCCGCCGGGGGATGACTGGCGATGAATAGGGCCGATTCTACACCGCTGGTGGCTGGAGGGAATGGGCGAAACCGTGAAGATAGCGGCTACGGGAAGTGCGGGCGATTGTAGGAGCGAGCTTGCTCGCGAAAAACGTCAACGATAACGCAGCGCCATCAGGTGGCCCGCGTCGTCTATTGGTTTTTCGCGAGCAAGCTCGCTCCTACAGTGGAGAGTGGGTCAGAGCCAGATGGCGTCCCATAGTGGGTACTGGCCGATATGCTCCACCAAACCTGCCCGCAAGGGATTTGCGACGATATAACGAGCCATCGTCTTCAAGTCGTCCTCCCGACGCAGCGCGCGATCAAAGTAGCCCTTTTGCCAAAGTGCCCCGTGGCAACTCCTCGCTTTGTTGATGGCGTGGGCGCTTCGCGATTTGGTGATTCGCATCAGCCTCGACAAATCGCCGTTGTGCAATTCAACCAGCCAATGGAAATGGTCCGGCATCACCACCCAGGCCAGCGAAGTCGCCTCGCCGTCGTCCTCTTCCTGTGGGTGGAAGAGAAACGGTAGGAGGCTGCAGCGTCTATTGGCGTCTAAACACTGGTTCTGAATATGTCCCGGCTTTCTGTAGGAGCGAGCTTGCTCGCGAAAAACGTCAACGATAACGCAGCGCTATCAGGTAGCCCGCGTCGCCTATTGGTTTTTCGCGAGCAAGCTCGCTCCTACAGTGGGAATGGGAGGTCGTTAGCGTCCAACCCTGGTATTCGTCACCACGCCCCAGACGCTGAACACGATGAAGCTGATGGCGATGGTCATCAGCAGGTTGCTCCCCGCTTGGGCGAGCGCCGCGCTGCTGACGGCGGCGGTGAGGAACATGATGCTGTTGCCGGCTGAGGCGGCAGTGCCGGCGCTGCTCGAAAACAGCAACATCGCGGCGGAAATGGCGGCAGGCCTCACCAGCGTGACAGCCAGGGCGCTGATCAGCATGGGAATGAGCAAAGTGAGGGTGGTGATGGCCTCGTAGTGGATGATCAGCGCCAACAGCACGCCGGAAACACTGAGCAAGCCGAGGCCGATATTAATCTGTCGGGACAGCGAGATACGTTTTTGTAAATACGACGCTGCCACGCCGCCGAGCAAATAGGCCGCGCCGTACACCATCAGCACCAAGGCGTACTGGTACTCGGACAACTTCAATGCATCCATGAAGATCAGCGGTGTCACGCTGATCAAGGCGAAATAGCAGGCGAACACCAGCGCGGCGATCCACCAATAACGCAGGAAGTCGCGATTGGCGGCGACGGCCTTGAGTGTGCCGATGATGGGTACCGGTGCGCGATGCGGGCTGGCGGACTTGGTGGGCAGGATGCACAGCGCATGGATCAACATGCCCGCTGCCATCAGTGCAAAGCCGTAGAAGCTGCCTTGCCAGTCGAATGTGGTTTGCAGCCAGGAGCCGATCAAAGGTGACAGGGCGACGAATGAACCGCTGAGGGTCATGTAATAGAGGCGCACGCGGGCTCGGTCCTGTTCCTCGAAAAGGTCTTCCACCAGCGCATGGCCCAATACGAAGAAACCACAACCCATGGCCTGCACTGTGCGAAACAGCAGGAAAGTCAGGTAATCGGAGGCCATCGCGCAGCCTATTGCGCCAAATATCGACAGCGTGATGCAGCCAAGCAGCACTTCCTTGCGCCCCCATTTATCCGACAGCGGGCCGGCGACCAGTTGCGAGATCGAAAACACCAGGGTGAACAGGCTGATGGACAGTGCGATGTCTGCACTGGGTGTGTCGAACTGGGTGGACAGGGCGGGGAACGAGGGAAGCAGGATATTGATCGGGAAAAAGCTGATCAGGGAAATGCAGGTGATAAGGATAAAGCGGGAGAGGGTGGGCCCAGACATTGTTTTTGTTTTCCGGAGTAAAACCAGAAACCGATACTAGTCTGCGAAAAATGGAATTCAATCAAAACCGCTTTAGGAGCTTTCCCGTATTGATGTGCGCCATCATTGTAGGAGCGAGCTTGCTCGCGAAGAACGTTAACGATAACGCAGCGCTATCAGGTAGCCCGTGGCGTCTATTCGTTCTTCGCGAGTAAGCTCGCTCCTACAGATGATTCGGTTTTAATCAGCTATTGGGTAGCAACCGGCACGTAATGCTCTTGATATACCGCGTCTCGACAATAGCCGGGTGCACCGGGTGGTCCGGGCCTTGGCCGCCGCGTTCGAGCATCTGGATGTTGCGGTCCAGGTGGCGGGCGCTGGTCAGCAGGATGTTTTGCAGGTCGTCTTCCGGCAGGTGCATGGAGCACGAGGCGCTGACAAGGATGCCGTCTTTGCTGAGCAGGCGCATGGCTTGCTCGTTGAGGCGGCGGTAGGCGCCTTCGCCATTCTTCATGTCCTTTTTGCGTTTGATGAAGGCCGGTGGGTCGGCGACGATCACGTCGAAGCGTTCTTCGCTGGCTTTCAATTCTTTAAGCGCTTCAAAGACGTCGCCTTCGATGCAGGTCATCTTCTCGGCAACCCCGTTCAGGGCGGCGTTGCGCTCTACGCCGTCGAGGGCGAAGGCCGAGGCGTCGACGCAGAACACTTCACTGGCGCCGAACGCTGCAGCTTGCACGCCCCAGCCGCCGATGTAGCTGTACAGGTCGAGCACGCGCTTGCCTTTGGCATACGGGGCCAGGCGGGCGCGGTTCATGCGGTGGTCGTAGAACCAGCCGGTTTTCTGGCCCTGGATCACCGGGGCTTCGAATTTCACGCCGTTTTCTTCCAGCGCCACCCACTCTGGCACCAGGCCGAATACGGTTTCGACGTAGCGGTTGAGGCCTTCGGCGTCACGCGCGGCGGAGTCGTTCTTGAACAGAATGCCGCTGGGTTTGAGCACTTGGGTCAGGGCAGCGATCACGTCTTCTTTATGCGCTTCCATGGTCGCCGAAGCGATTTGTACCACCAGGATGTCGCCGAAACGGTCGACCACCAGGCCCGGCAACAGGTCGGAATCACCGTAGACCAGGCGGTAGAACGGCTTGTCGAACAGGCGGTCACGCAGGGACAGGGCCACGTTGAGGCGGTGTACCAGCAGCGACTTGTCCAGCGGCAACTTGATGTCGCGCGACAGCAGGCGGGCGCAGATCAGGTTGTTCGGGCTCATGGCCACGATGCCCAGGGTCTTGCCGCCGGCTGCTTCCAGGATAGCCTGGTCGCCTGCCTGGAAGCCGTGGAGTGGGGTGGCGGCCACGTCGATTTCGTTGCTGTAGACCCACAGGTGGCCGTTGCGCAAACGACGATCGGCGTTGGCTTTGAGACGCAGGCTTGGCAGGGACATGACGTCGCTCCGGAAAAAAGAGCGGGAGTATACCCTTTGCGCACTCTTTCATGTGGGAGCTGGCTTGCCTGCGATGCGGGCGGCGCGGTGTATCAGACGTACGGTGGTGATGCTATCGCAGGCAAGCCAGCTCCCACATTCGATCGGGTTTCACTTGGGTTTTTGGGTGTCGGCCGCGGCGGCATAAGGGGTAGAATTCGCACCTAGCCCAGAGTGTGTACTTATGTCCCAAGAGCTTTCCCCCGAGCAGATCCAACAGGCCCTGCAAGGCATCAGCGTGCCGCCCCAACCGCAAATCATGGTGGATTTGCAGATGGAGCAGTACATGCCCGACCCGGACCTGGAAGTGATTGCGCGGCTGATCTCCCAGGACCCGGGGTTGTCCGGTGCGCTGCTCAAGATCGTCAATTCGCCGTATTACGGCCTGAGCAATAAAATCGCTTCGATCCAGCGTGCGGTGAACCTGCTGGGCAGCCGTTCGATTATCAATTTGATCAACGCGCAGTCGATCAAGGGCGAGATGTGCGATGACACTATCGTCACGCTCAACCGTTTCTGGGACACCGCCCAGGATGTGGCCATGACCTGCCTCACCCTGGCCAAGCGCACCGGTTCCCAGGCCGTGGACGAAGCCTATGCCTTAGGCCTGTTCCATGATTGTGGCGTGCCGCTGATGCTCAAGCGCTTTCCCAATTACATGGCGGTGCTGGAAGAGGCCTACGCCAATGCGGGCCCGGATTGCCGCGTGGTCGACACCGAGAACAACGCGTTCCACACCAACCATGCGGTGGTTGGCTACTACACCGCCAAGTCCTGGCGCCTGCCGGAGCATGTGACCGACGCCATCGCCAATCACCACAACGCCCTGGCGATTTTCAGCGATGAGTCGTCGCGCAACCCGCAGCTCAAGAACCTGCTGGCCATTTTGAAGATGGCCGAGCATATCTGTTCGTCCTATCGCGTACTGGGCAACCAGCCGGTGGATCATGAGTGGAATGCCATCGGCCATCTGGTGCTGGATTACGTGGGCCTGTCGGACTACGACTTCGAAAGCCTGAAGTTGTCGATCCGCGAACTGGGCGCGCACTGACCCGTTATTCAAGAGGTACACATGCCCGAGTTACCAGAAGTCGAAACCACCCGACGCGGCATTGCCCCGCACCTGGAAGGCCAGCGCGTCAGCCGCGTGGTAGTGCGTGAGCGGCGCCTGCGCTGGCCGATTCCGGAAGATCTGGATGTGCGCCTGTCGGGGCAGCGCATCGTGCTGGTGGAGCGCCGGGCCAAATACCTGTTGATCAATGCCGAAGTGGGCACCTTGATCAGCCACCTGGGCATGTCGGGCAACTTGCGTCTGGTGGAAGTCGGCATGCCCGCGGCGAAGCATGAACACGTGGATATCGAGCTGGAATCGGGTATGGCCCTGCGCTACACCGACCCGCGGCGCTTCGGTGCGATGCTCTGGAGCCTCGACCCGCACAACCATGAGCTGCTGATGCGGCTGGGGCCGGAGCCGTTGACCGACCTGTTTGATGGCGAGCGCTTGTTCCAGCTGTCTCGCGGCAAGTCCATGGCGGTGAAGCCGTTCATCATGGACAACGCGGTGGTGGTGGGCGTGGGCAATATCTATGCGACAGAGGCGCTGTTTGCAGCGGGGATTGACCCGCGCCGCGCCGCTGGCGGGATTTCACGCGGGCGTTATTTGAGGCTGGCGATTGAGATCAAGCGGGTGCTGGCCGCTGCCATCGAGCGGGGCGGTACCACGTTGCGGGACTTTATCGGCGGCGATGGGCAGCCGGGGTATTTCCAGCAGGAACTGTTCGTGTATGGCCGGGGCGGCGAGGCGTGCAAGGTCTGCGGGACAGAGCTACGCAATGTGGTGCTGGGGCAGCGGGCGAGTGTGTTTTGCCCTAGGTGTCAGAGCTGATTGTTGGTTGAGGGCTGATATCGCTATCGCAGGCAAGCCAGCTCCCACATTTGGATATGTAAATACATTCAAGTGTGGGAGCTGGCTTGCCTGCGATGACGCCCTTGCAGGCACCGAAAACCTTCAGGCCTTACCGGTAATCTTGCGGTACTTCTCCATCAACTGCTCTTCAGTCTCAGGGTGTGCCTCATCCAGCGGAATGCAATCCACCGGGCATACCTGCTGGCACTGCGGTTCGTCGTAGTGACCGACGCACTGGGTACACAGGTTAGGGTCGATCACGTAGATCTCTTCGCCCTGGGAAATGGCGGCGTTCGGGCACTCGGGTTCGCAGACGTCGCAATTGATGCAATCGTCGGTGATGATCAGGGACATGGAAACTCCTGCCAGGGCACTCTGCCAAGGCATCTGAAAACTAATGCGCGCAATTGTGCCGCATTGGCGCCCGCAGTGCGAGCCTGTCTCTGTGGTGAGGGATGAAAGGATTGGGACTGCTACGCAGTCCAGCGGGAGCAAGCTCCCTCGCCACAAGCAGTCTTACTTCTTGAAGCGCAATGTCAGTGCGTCCGCCACGGCAGGATGCACGAACTTGGTGATATCTCCGCCCAAAGCGGCAATTTCACGAACCAACGTCGAGGAAATGAACGAATAACGCTCCGACGGCGTGAGGAACAGGCTTTCCACGTCCGGCGCCAATTGGCGGTTCATGTTGGCCAGCTGGAATTCGTATTCGAAGTCTGACACCGCGCGCAGGCCACGCAGGAACACATTGGCGTTCTGCTCCTTGGCGAAATGCGCCAGCAATGTCGAAAAGCCCACTACTTCCACATTCGGCAGGTGCTTGGTGACCTCTTGCGCCAGCTCCACACGCTGTTCCAGGGGAAACAGCGGGTTTTTCTTGGGGCTGGCCGCGACCGCGATGATCACATGGTCGAACAGGCGAGAGGCGCGTTCGACCAGATCGCCATGGCCTTTGGTAATCGGGTCGAAGGTACCTGGGTACAACACTCGGTTCATCGCGTCGTCCTGGCGGAGTCCGTTGGGGAACCGGATGGTATCGCAGCATTACCGGTGGGCCAAGTCGACTTATGTAGATAGATACCGTGAATACCCTGTCTTTTCATGCCGTTTTCAGACGTTCGGCCAATGCGCTCGCCAGTTGCGCGGTCAACCCGTACACCGACAATTGCGGGTTGGCGCCAATGCTGGTGGGGAACAGCGAGCCATCGTGGATCGACAGGTTGCGTAACTGGTGATGGCGACCCAGGCTGTCGGCGACGGCATTTTTCGGATCTTCACCCATGGCGCAACCGCCCATCACATGGGCACTGCCCAGGGTGGTGCGATGCAGTTCCAGGTTCAGACCGTCGATCACGCTGCGCGCTTCGGCCAAGTTGTTCACAAAGCGCGCGTCGTGATGCAGGGGCTTGACCGATTTGGCCCCCGCCGCGAACTGAATCTCGGCCATGCTGTGGAAGGCCCGGCGCAGGCCGTCCCAGGCGTAGGGCGAGACCTGATAGTCAAGCACTGGCGTGCCGTCACCGCGTAACTCCACGGTGCCGCCCGGGCTGTCGGGGTGAAAGCCGTCGCGCAGCAGGGCGAGCATGGCGTGGGTGTGGGGTAATTGATTCATGTCCAAGGCGTTCTGGTTGCCATAGCCACCAAACAGGGTGCTCGCCAGGCCTGGATGCAGGGGCGGTGCTTCCAGTTTGTAGGACATTTTGCCGGTAGTGCCGTCCTGCCACTGGAAATGGTCGGAGTAGATGGATTGCGGCGCACCGTAGAAGGGGTTGATCACCTCGTCGAACAGCCCGGCGGAGAAATTGACCAGGTGCAGGAAGGTGCGCTTGCCCAGCCGCGAGTGCGGGTCGGGTGCGTCGGAGCGCATCAGCAGGGCCGGACTGTTGATGCCGCCGCCCGCCAGCACATAGTGCTTGGCTTTCACGCTGATCTTGCGCCTTGTGGGCGCTACGCAGCGTTCGTCCATGGCCACGCATTCGAGGCTGCTGATGATGTCGCCGCTGTAGATGAGCCGTTCGGCGCGGGCCAGGTAAAGCAGTTCGCCACCCTTTTCCAGGGTGGACGGGATGGTCGTCACCAGCATCGACTGCTTGGCGTTGACCGGGCAGCCCATGCCGCAATACCCCAGGTTGAAGCAGCCGCGCACATTGCGCGGGATCACATGCCAACTGTAGCCGAGCTTTTCGCAGCCTTTGCGGATCACGTCGTTGTTGGCATTCGGCGGCAGCGCCCACGGCGCGATGCCCAGGCGTTGTTCCATTTTTTCGAACCAGGGTGCCATTTCGGCGCTGCTGTGGCCTTTGACCGCATATTCGCTGGCCCAATGCGCGAGGGTAGCGTCAGGGGTGCGAAAGCTGGAGGTCCAGTTGATCAAGGTGGTACCGCCCACGGCCCGGCCCTGCAGGATGGTGATAGCGCCGTCCTTGCTCATCCGCCCGATGCCTTCCTGGTAAAGGCTGGCGTAGGCTTCGTCTTCCAGTAGCTTGAAGTCGCTGCTGGTCTTGAGCGGGCCTTCTTCGATCAGCAGCACTTTGTAGCCGGCGGCGCTGAGGATTTCGGCGGTGGTACCGCCCCCGGCGCCGCTGCCGATGATGGCGACATCCGCTTCCAGGGTCAGGTCGTTATCCAGGGCGGCGCCATTGTGGGTTTTCCAGCCACGGGCCAGGCCGTCGCGGAACAGATCGGGTACGGGCATAGGTGTGCACTCTTATTCTTGTAGGAAGATGCAATCTTTGGGGGATTGCCCAGGCTAGATCTTCGGCGGGCCGGGGTAGCCGCAATGGGCCCAGGACTCGGGCCGGAAGTACCAGGCCATGATTACCAGCTTGAGCAGTGAGCCCTGGCCCATGCGCAGCAGGTTCAGGTAGCTGTTTTCCCAGCGGTGCAGGAAATTGCGGATCTGTTCGCTGCTGGCGTTTTCCCAACTTCCCCAGACACCGGTCAGGGGGCCGCGGGTGATGCCCATGCTCAGTACGTCGAATAATTGCTGGGTGAGCTTGAACATTTCGGGCGACAAGTGCTGCAGGCTGTAATCGAGCTTTTTCAGAGTGTCCTCAATACCGGCAAGCACGTGGTCGGCGCTGGCCGCGCCTTCCAGCAGCACCGGGATTACCGCCCGCAAGAACGGCAAGTCGCTGGTGCGCAACATCGCAAAGCCGCTGGCCGGCGTACTGATGGAGCAACCGCTGAGGCTGGCGCCCAACCCGGCGGTGGCGAGGAAGGCGCTGGCACACAGGCCGATTTTCAGGACGCCGCGCCGTGACAGCGCGGGTGAATCAGTCAGGCTGGGGTTCATTGTTTTTATTGTCCCGAAGGTGGCGGTTATCAGCGGATAAACAGCTTCTGGATCAGCTTCTGGATCGACTTGCCATAGGGCGGGTAGATCAACTTCGCCGCGTTCAAGCGCTGTTTGACCAGCACGCCCTTCGCCTTGCTGAACGTCAGGAAACCTTCGTGACCGTGGTAATGGCCCATGCCTGACGGGCCGATGCCACCGAACGGCATATCGTCCTGAGCGACGTGCAGCAAGGTGTCGTTCAGGCACACACCTCCGGAATGGGTTTCGTGGAGCACCCGCGCTTGTTCGCCTTTGTTGTAGCCGAAGTAATACAGGGCCAGCGGGCGTGGGCGCTGGTTGATGTAGGCAAAGGCTTGGTCAAGGCCGCGATACGGCACGATGGGCAAGAGCGGGCCGAAAATTTCGTCCTGCATCACGGTCATGTCGTCGCTGACATTCAGCAGCAGGCTGTGGGCCATTCGCCGAGCCTGGCCTTGCTCGTACAGCGGGATCAGAGTGGCGCCCTTGTCGGTGGCGTCCTTGGCGTAGGCATTGAGCCGGGCCAGTTGGCGCTCGTTGATGATGGCGGTGTAGTCCGGGTTGTCGGCCAGCGTCGGATAAAACCCGCGCACGGCTTTGGAATACGCCTCGACAAAGCCCTCCACGCGATCTTCCGGTACCAGCACATAATCCGGTGCCACGCAGGTTTGCCCGGCGTTCAAGGTTTTGCCGAAGGCGATGCGTTCGGCGGCGTCCTTGAGTGGCACATCGGCCGAGACAATGGCTGGCGATTTGCCGCCCAGCTCCAGAGTCACCGGCGTGAGGTTTTCTGCCGCCGCACGCATCACGTGCTTGCCTATGCTGGTAGCGCCGGTGAACAGCAGGTGATCGAAGCGCAACTTGGAAAACGCCATACCCACGTCAGCTTCGCCCAGCACGACGCACACCAGGTCCTCGGGGAAGATCTTGGCCAGCAACGCCTTGAGCAGCTCACCGGTGGCCGGCGTGGACTCGCTGAGCTTGAGCATCACCCGGTTACCGGCAGCCAACGCTCCCACCAACGGGCCGATGGCCAGGTACAACGGGTAGTTCCACGGCACGATGACGCCGACGACGCCCAGTGGCTGGTAAATGACTTTGGCTGAGGCGGGCTGGAAGGCAATGCCTACAGCGCGGCGGGAAGGTTTCATCCAGCGCTTGAGGTGTTTGCTGGCATAGTGAATGCCATGCAGGCTGGGCATCAATTCGGCGAACAGGGTTTCGTCGGCGCTGCGATGGCTGAAGTCTTGGCTGATTGCATTGATCAGTGCCTGGCGTTCGTCGCTCAGCAGATCCCGCAAAGCCTTGAGCCATTGCTGGCGCTGCCCGGCCGGCGGCATCGGGTTGGCGGCATAGGCGCGGCGTTGGGCGTCGAACAGGTCCTGGAGTTGATCCAGCGCCTGGGAGTCTTGCAGGTAGGCAACGTTGGCAGACATGGCGCGGCACCGATTGTTATTGGTCTGCCTGGATTTTTAGAGTCATTGCTCTAAATTGTCAAATAACATTGCAGTAACATCCAGATTTATCCTGGCCGGGTTAGGCCGTAAGATGCCCCATCCCGTGTATAGAAGCTGATCCCCTATGGCACCACGAGTAAAGACCAGCGAGCGCATTGTGCAAACCAGCCTGGAGCTTTTTAACCAGCAGGGCGAGCGCAGTATCAGTACCAACCACATTGCCGCCCACATGGAAATTTCCCCGGGCAACCTGTACTACCACTTCCCTAACAAGCAGGCGATCATCGCCGTGCTGTTCCGCGAATATGAAGCGTTGGTAGACAGTTTCCTGCGCCCACCCCAGGGACGCACGATGGTGGTGGAGGATAAACGCTTTTACCTGCAAGCCGTATTGGCCGGCATGTGGCGTTATCGCTTCCTGCACCGTGACCTTGAACACCTGCTGGAGAGCGACCCGGAACTGGCGACCGGCTACCGGCGGTTTTCCCAGCGTTGCCTGATCCAGGGCGGCGCGATCTACCAAGGCTTTGTCGATGCCGGCATCCTCAATATGGACCCGGTGCAAACCGAAGCCCTGACCCTGAATGCCTGGATCATCCTCACCTCGTGGGTGCGCTTTTTGTGCACCACCAATGAAAAATCCACCCACCTGAGCGCCGAGGCGATCAAGCGTGGGGTCTATCAGGTGCTGGTGCTGGAGGCGGGGTTTGTCACGCCGCAGGCCAAAGAGGCGGTGGACGCCTTGTTCAAAGAGTTTTACGTGCCGTTGAATCAGGCACTGGAAGAAGTGAAGTAAGACCTTTCCCCTTTGTATTCACAGGAGTCAGTCATGCCGCTTGCCCAACTGATCAGCCCCCAGCAATTGGCCGAGCGCCAACAGTCGAGCGGGTGGGTGATCCTGGATTGCCGCTTTGCTCTGGAAGACCCGGACTACGGCTTGTGCAGTTACGCCGAAGGGCATATCGAGGGCGCGCAATACGCCGACCTGGAGCGCCACCTGAGCGGCCCGGTGACCAAGGGCGTGACCGGTCGTCATCCTTTGCCGGCGGCGGACACGTTCGCCAGGCAACTGCGGGCCTGGGGCATCAGTGCCGACACCGATGTGGTGCTGTATGACGACGGCCCCGGTGCCTACGCCGCCCGTGCCTGGTGGCTGCTGGCCTGGCTGGGCAAGCGTGATGGCGTGTTTATTCTGGATGGTGGCCTCAAGGCCTGGCATGCCGCCGGTTTCCCCCTGAGCCTGGACGCGCCTGTGGTTGAGCCAGGTACCTTCGCCGGTACGCCGGATCATCGTCTGTTGCTGGATGCCGAACACCTGCAAAAACGCCTGGGCCAACCCGGCCTGACCTTGATCGACGCCCGCGCCCAGCCGCGCTTTCGTGGCGAAGTAGAGCCCATCGACCCGATTGCCGGGCATATCCCTGGCGCGCAATGCGCGGCGTTCAGTGAAAACCTGGGCAGCGACGGTCGCTTCCTGCCAGCCGAGCAGCTCAAGCAGCGCTTTGCCGCGCAGTTGCAAGGACGCCCGCCGCAGGAATTGGTGGCGTATTGCGGTTCTGGGGTGACGGCGTGCCATAACCTGTTTGCGTTGAGCCTGGCGGGGTACCCGTTGGGCAAGTTGTATGCGGGGTCGTGGAGTGAGTGGATTACTGATCCCGCTCGGGAAATAGCAACGGGCGACTAAGGCTCGATCTGCAAACCCAATCAAATGTGGGAGCGGGCTTGCTCGCGAATGCAGGGTGTCAGTCGATACAAGTTTGACTGATACACCGCATTCGCGAGCAAGCCCGCTCCCACATGTTTAACCGCGTTGTGTCAGTAACCAGGCAGGTATCCGGCGTTCCAGGTAGTAACCAGGGCGCTTCAGCGAACCCTCCACAAACCCCACATGCCCACCCTTGGCCAGCAACTCGAACTCAGTACAGTCCGACAGCTCACGGGCGTCAGGCGAGCTATGCGCAAACACAAACGGGTCATCGGCCGCCTGGATAATCAACGTGGGCGTGCGGATATCGCCCAGGTAATAACGGCTCGACGCGCGGCGATAGTAGTCTTCGGCACTGACGAAACCATGCAGTGGCGCGGTTACCCGCCCGTCGAAGTCCCAGAACGTGCGCATCTTTTCCAGGGAACCAAGGGCCTCCAGGGTTTTGAGCCCATCCTCACGACCGTCCTGCAGGAATTGGCGTTGCTTGACGCGGATATACGCGAGCATCTCGCGCATGAAGTGCTTCTGATACACCCGCGAGAACCCCAGGCCAATGCGATCGGCGCATTGATCCAGGCGAAACGGCACCGACACCGCAGCCGCCCCCTGCAAGCCCGAAGCCTTGCCGGTTTCCCCCAGATGCTTGAGCAACACATTGCCACCCAGGGAATAACCCACCGCATACAAGGGCGCCAACGGCCGCTTGGCGCGCAGATGAGCAATCGCCGCCGCCAGGTCTTCGCTGGCGCCGGAGTGATAACTGCGAGCCAGCAGGTTGGGTTCGCCCGAGCAACCACGCCAGTTCAACGCGGCGCTGGCCCAGCCTTGGGCGGCCAGGACTTTTTGCAGGCCGGCCACGTAGGGCGAATTGGACGAGCCGGTCAGCCCATGCAGCACCAGTACCAAGGGCGCTTGCACGTCATGCGGCCCATGCCAGTCAAGATCAAGGAAGTCGCCATCTTCCAGCCACAGGCGTTCACGCTGGCGCTCGATGTGGGTCGTCGGCCGCCACAGCGGCCCCCACAGTGTCTGCAAGTGGGGGTTGCCAAGGCCGAAGGCGGGTTTGAAGCGGTCTGTAGATGGAATCATGAATTACCCGCTGCCGTGTAGGAGCGAGCTTGCTCGCGAAAAACGTTAACGATAACGCAGCGCTATCAGACAGCCCGTGTCGCCTGTTCGATCTTCGCGAGCAAGCTCGCTCCTACAGGGTGCGATGCCACAACGCGTAATACACCCGCCCGGACTTCTGCTCCCGGTGCAGGCGCCAGCCACTTGGCAGGCCGAGCGTGGAGGGCGCGGTCTCGCTCTCAGTGTAGATCCAGGCATCCGGTGCCAGCCACTGGCGTTCTTCCAGCAGGGTGCAGACGGCCGGCAGCAGGTTCTGGTTGAACGGTGGGTCGAGGAACACCACGTCGTATTCAGTCGCCGCCTGGGTTTCCAGGTAGCGCAGCGCGTCGGCCGTCTGCACCTGGCCGGTGGTGCAACGCAGCGTGCCCAGGTGCTCCTTGAGGCTGGACACTGCCACATTGCTGGCGTCCAGCGCCTGGCCCTGGGCCGCGCCACGGGACAGCGCCTCCAGGAACAGCGCGCCGCTGCCGGCGAACGGGTCCAGCACCTTGGCCCCGCCAATGTACGGCGCGAGCCAGTTGAACAGGGTTTCACGCACGCGATCGGGCGTCGGGCGCAGGCCCACGACGTCGGGGAAGCTCAGCTTGCGGCTGCCCCATTCACCGCCAATGATGCGCAGTTGGCCCACACCGTTATGTACGTTGTGGACAGGTTTTTTCGGGCGAGATGAACTGGCCATTAATGCTCCGGAACCCCGAGCGGCTGCTCGGCAGGTTTATCAGTGGGGGGCGGTAGTGGCTTTTGCGCAATCGTCGGGCCGGCGGTCACGATGACCATCTTGTCGGCGCTCAAGTGTTTGTTCATTGCAGCCTTGACCTGATCGACGGTCAGGGCCTGGGATTGTTTCATGAAATCTTCCAGATAGCTCAGCGGCAAGTTGTAGAAACCCATGGCGCCCAACTGCCCGACGATATCGGCATTGCTTGCGGTGGACAGCGGGAAGCTGCCAGCCAGCTCGCGCTTGGCGTCATCCAGTTCCTTTTGCGTCGGGCCGGTCTTGAGGTAGTCAGCCAGCACGTCCTCCACCAGGCGCAAGGTACCACCGCTCATTTCGGCGCGGGTCTGCAGGTTGATCATGAACGGGCCGCGCACCTGCATCGGCGAGAAACCGGAGTAAACGCCGTAGGTCAGGCCGCGTTTCTCTCGCACTTCGCTCATCAAACGGGTGCCGAAGCCGCCGCCGCCAAGGATCTGGTTGCCCAGGGACAAGGCTGCGTAGTCCGGGTCGGCACGGTCAATGCCCAACTGCGCAAACAGCAGGTGGGTTTGCTTGGACGGGAACTCGATACGGCTCAGGCCGGCTTTTGGCTCGGTCGGCTGGGCGATCTTGGCCATGGCCGGGCCCTTGGGCAGCGACGCGGACACCTTGGCCGTCATGGCTTCAGCTTCGGCGCGGGTCAGGTCGCCCACCACCGCAATCACCGCGTTACCCGCTGCATAGGCCTTGGCGTGGAACGCCTGCAACTGCGCCAGGGTAATCTTCGGCACGCTCTCGGGGGTGCCTTCGCTCGGGTGTGCGTAAGGGTGGTCGCCGTACAGGCGCTTGAACAGTTCGATGCTCGCCAGTTTGCCGGGGTTCTGCTTCTGGTACTCGAAACCGGCCAGGATCTGGTTCTTGATGCGTGCCAGTGAGTCTGCCGGGAAAGTCGGCTGGCCGATCACCTGGTTGAACAGTGACAGGGCGGCGTCGCGCTTGGCGCTGTCGCTCAGGCTGCGTAGGGTCACCAGCGCCATGTCGCGGTAGGCGCCGTTGCCGAAATCGGCCCCCAGGCCTTCGAAGCCACTGGCGATCTGGCTGACGTCCTTGCCCGGCACGCCTTCGTTGAGCATGGCGTTGGTCATCAACGCCAGGCCTGGCACGTCGCCATCCTGGCTGCTGCCGGCGGCGAACAGCAGGCGCATGTCGAACATCGGCAACTCATGGGCTTCGACGAACAGTACCTTGGCGCCTTCGGCGGTGGTCCAGGTTTGTACGTCGAGCTTGCGGTTGGTCGGTGCCTTGCCATCCAGTTCCGCCAGGGACTGCAGGGTGCTGGCTGTTTGAGCCTTGTCCAGAGCCTGGCTGGCGACCGACTCGCTGGGGCGCAAGAAGTAAACGGCGCTGGCCGCCATCAAGGTGACGGCGATCAGGCCGGGCAGGATCAGGCGGCTGTTTTTGCGATCACTCATGAGCGGTCTCCTCTGGCAAAACATGGGCGACGCTCAGACGTTCGCGGGTGAAATAGGTGCGTGCAGCCTTCTGGATATCGTCTGGGGTCACGCTTTGCAGGTCGGCAAGCTCCGTGTCCATGAGTTTCCAGGACAGGCCGACGGTTTCCAGGGAACCGATGGCCGTGGCCTGGCTGGTGATGGAATCACGCTGGTACACCAGGCCGGCAATCACCTGGGCACGGATGCGCTCCAGTTCTTCGGCGGTCGGCGGCTTGGCCTTCAACTCATCGAGCAGTCGCCACAGGCCGGCTTCGGCTTGGGCGACGGTTTTCTTCTTCTGCTGGTTCGGCGTGGCCGAGAGGGTAAACAGGCTATCGCCACGAGTGTAGGCGTCGTAGTTGGTGGAAGCCGCGGACACAAGCTCCTCACCGCGCTCCAGTTGCTCGGAGATCCGTGCACTGTAGCCGCCGTCCAGCAGGGCTGAGATCAGGCGCAGGGCCTGCACCGAGCGTTTGTCTTCGGCGGTGGCCAGGCCGGGCACGTTGAAGCCCAGGAACACGCTCGGCAGTTGGGTCTGTACGTGCAGGGTCAGCAGGCGCTCGCCGGGCTCGGCCAGTTCCATCGGGATTTTTGCCGGCGGCACGTCACGCTTGGGGATCGGGCCGAAGTAACGTTGGGCGAGGTTTTTCACCTCGTCCGGGGTCACGTCGCCGACCACCACCAGCGTGGCGTTGTTCGGCACGTACCAGGATTGGTACCAGTGGCGCAGTTCCTCGACCTTCATGCGGTCCAGGTCGGCCATCCAGCCGATGGTCGGCGTGTGGTAGCCACTGGCCGGGAACGCCATGGCCTTGAAGCGCTCGAACGCCTTGGACATGGGGTTATCGTCGGTGCGCAGGCGGCGTTCTTCTTTGATTACCTCGATTTCACGGCTGAACTCGTCGGCCGGCAGGCGCAGGCTGGCCATGCGGTCAGCTTCCAGCTCGAAGGCCACACCCAGGCGATCACGGGCCAATACCTGGTAATACGCGGTGTAGTCGTCGCTGGTGAAGGCGTTTTCTTCGGCGCCCAGGTCGCGCAGGATCAGCGAGGCTTCGCCGGGGCCAACCTTGGCGCTGCCCTTGAACATCATGTGTTCCAGGGCGTGGGACAAACCGGTCTGGCCCGGGGTTTCGTAGCTTGAGCCAACCTTGTACCAGACCTGGGAAACCACCACCGGCGCACGATGATCTTCGCGCACGACCACTTTGAGGCCGTTATCGAGGGTGAATTCGTGGGTGGGTTGTGGATCGGCAGCCAAAGCTGAGAGAGGCAGACAAACTGTGCTGAACAGCAGGCCTGCGGCGCGGCGGGCTAGAGCATTCATTCGTTTTTAAACCTGTTGGGCTGCCCGCTTGGTCTTAGCGTCGGCGGGCGAGGAGGTGCTAGGATACTGGTCCGACTTAAGGACGGCCACTGCGGCTGTCTTGTGAAGGCCCTATTTAGGCCTTACAAAATGTTGCGCATGAACGAGCTGGCTAAAAAACAGTCTGTTACGCATCGAATTTTATTTACCGACGCGCCCTGTGGCGCGTCGCTACCTTGAGATAGCCGTCTCCATGTTTGGTTCCAACGACGACAAGAAGACCCCAGCTGCGGCTGGCGAGAAGAAAGGCCTGTTCGGATGGCTGCGCAAAAAGCCGCAGGAAACCGTCGTCGAACAGCCACAGGTTCACGCTGAGCCGACCCCTGAACCCGTAATAGAAGCCGAACCGGTTGCCGAGACGCCAGTTCCGGTGGTGTTGCCGATGGCTGAGCCGGTGTTGCAGCCGGTCGTCGAGGCCGAGCCGGAACCTGAGCCTGCGCCCGAGCACAAGCCCTGGTTGGAGCTGCCGGTGGCCGAAGAGCCCGTGGCGTTGGTGGATGATGTTCAGGCCGAGCACGTTGTGCCGCCGATTCCTGCAGTGGTCGAGCCAGTGCCGGTAGAGGTTGTGGCTGAAGTACCGCCCGTTGTTGAAGTGCCTGCACCGGTTGTTGCCGCACCTGCTGTTATCGAGCCAGAACCCGCCGCTGCCACAACCGAAACCAGCAAAACCGGATTTTTCGCCCGCCTCAAGCAGGGCCTGAGCAAGACCAGCGCCAGTATTGGCGAAGGCATGGCCAGCCTGTTTCTGGGCAAGAAAGTCATTGATGACGAGCTGCTGGAAGACATCGAGACCCGCCTGCTCACCGCCGACGTGGGCGTCGAAGCCACCGCCGTGATCATCCAGAGCCTGACGCAAAAGGTTGCGCGTAAGCAGTTGACCGACGCCGATGCGCTGTACAAATCCCTGCAGGCTGAGCTGGCCGCCATGCTCAAGCCGGTTGAAGCGCCGCTGGTGATCACGCCGAAAAAGCCGTTCGTCATCCTCGTTGTAGGTGTAAACGGCGCAGGCAAGACCACCACCATCGGCAAACTGGCCAAGAAGCTGCAGGGTGAGGGCAAGAAAGTCATGCTCGCCGCCGGTGACACCTTCCGTGCCGCAGCCGTCGAGCAGTTGCAGGTGTGGGGCGAGCGCAACAAGATCCCGGTGATCGCCCAGCACACCGGTGCCGACTCTGCGTCGGTGATCTTCGATGCCGTGCAAGCCGCCAAGGCGCGCAACATTGATGTGCTGATCGCCGATACAGCCGGCCGCCTGCACACCAAAGACAATTTGATGGAAGAGCTGAAGAAAGTGCGCCGCGTGATCGGCAAGCTTGACGCCGATGCACCCCATGAAGTCCTGCTGGTGCTCGACGCCGGTACCGGCCAGAACGCCATCAGCCAGGCCAAGCAATTCAACCAGACCGTGCAACTGACCGGCCTGGCATTGACTAAGCTCGACGGCACGGCCAAGGGCGGGGTGATTTTCGCCCTGGCCAAACAGTTCGGGTTGCCGATTCGTTATATCGGCGTCGGTGAAGGCATCGACGACCTGCGCACCTTTGAAGCCGAACCCTTTGTACAGGCATTGTTTGCCGAGCGGGAGCGTTCATGATTCGATTCGAACAGGTCGGTAAACGCTATGCCAACGGGCATGTGGGCTTGCATGAGCTGAGCTTTCGAGTGCGTCGCGGCGAATTCTTGTTTGTCACCGGCCATTCGGGCGCGGGCAAAAGTACGCTGTTGCGCCTGCTGCTGGCCATGGAACGCCCGACGACCGGCAAGTTGCTGCTGGCGGGCCAGGATCTGGCCACTATCAGCAATGCGCAAATTCCATTCCTGCGCCGCCAGATCGGCGTGGTGTTCCAGAACCACCAGTTGCTGTTCGACCGTACGGTGTTCAACAACGTGGCCCTGCCGTTGCAGATCCTCGGGCTGTCCAAGGCCGAGATCGTCAAACGCGTGGATTCGGCCTTGGAGCGCGTGGCCTTGTCGGACAAGACCGACCTCTTCCCCGGCGACCTGTCCACCGGTCAGCAACAGCGTGTCGGTATCGCCCGTGCCATCGTCCATCGCCCGGCTTTGCTGCTGGCGGACGAACCCACGGGTAACCTCGACCCGCGGCTGGCGGCCGAGATCATGGGGGTGTTCGAAGACATCAACCGCCTGGGCACCAGCGTATTGATCGCCAGCCACGACCTGGCCCTGATTGCTCGCATGCGCCATCGCATGCTCACCCTGCAACGCGGCCGCCTGATCGGCGATGGGGAGGCGGGCGTATGAGTGCTACACGCAGCCCTAAAGTATCCGAACGCGTGGCGCCGAAACCGGCCGACCCGCAACCGAAAAAGAAAAAACACGACGACGACGACGGCCCGGACTTCGGCACCCTGGTGCACGCCTGGATCGAAAGCCATCGCGCCAGCCTGCTGGACAGCCTGCGACGCCTGGGCAAGCAGCCCATCGGCAGCTTTTTCACCTGCCTGGTCATGGCCGTGGCCTTGAGCCTGCCGATGGGCTTGTCGCTATTGCTTAATAATGTGGAGCGCCTGGGCGGTTCCTGGCAGCGGGCGGCGCAGATTTCGCTGTACCTGAACCTGGACACCAGCAGCAAGGAAGGCGAAGCGCTGCGTGACGACATCAAGAGCATCCCGGGGGTAGCCGAGGCCGAGTACATCAGCCGCGACCAGGCCCTCGAAGAGTTCCAGCAGCAATCCGGCCTGGGCGAGGCGCTCAAGGAGCTGCCGCAGAACCCCCTGCCGGGCGTGGTGCTGGTAACGCCGAACGAGGTCGACAAGCCGGCGCTGGAAGCCCTGCGACAAAAACTCGCAGAGATGCCGAAGGTGCAACAGGCGCAACTTGATCTAGTCTGGGTGGAGCGCCTGGCCGCAATCCTCAAGTTGGGTGACCGCTTTGTGTTCGGCCTGACGGTGTTATTAGTGTCTGCATTACTTTTGGTGATAGGTAATACCATTCGTCTTCATATTGAAAACCGTCGCACCGAGATAGAAGTGATTAAACTGGTGGGCGGCACAGACAGCTATGTGCGTCGGCCTTTCCTGTACATGGGCGCGCTGTATGGCCTGGGTGCGGGGATCTTGTCCTGGGGCGTACTGGCGTTTGGCCTGGATTGGTTGAACGACGCGGTTGTCGGCTTGGCCGGGCTTTACGGCAGTGATTTCGCGCTGGCCGGTGTGCCGGTAGCCGATGGTCTGAGTCTCTTGCTTGGCGCGGTGTTGTTGGGGTATATCGGTGCGTGGATTGCGGTGGCACGGCATTTACGTGAGCTGGCGCCGAAGTAGTTAATGCCAGATTAATCTGGTTTCGTTTGTATTGACCGTATCAGCGGTTTAGGGAACTTGTCCTACGGTTCCCAGGTCAATTTTCGCAGTGCTGAACTGCACGAGTTATGTGAGTCGGAGGTTTTTTCGTATGACCACTTCTTTGCAACCTGCTTATGCCTTGGTCCCGGGTGCGAACCTGGAGGCCTATGTGCACACGGTCAACAGCATTCCATTGCTGACGCCCGAGCAGGAGCGTGAACTGGCCGAGAGTCTCTACTATGAGCAGGATTTGGGGGCGGCTCGGCAGATGGTGCTCGCCCACCTGCGTTTTGTCGTACATATCGCCCGTAGCTATAGCGGCTACGGTCTGGCCCAGGCCGACCTGATTCAGGAAGGCAACGTAGGCCTGATGAAGGCTGTGAAGCGTTTCAACCCTGAAATGGGGGTGCGCCTGGTGTCGTTTGCCGTGCACTGGATCAAGGCGGAAATCCACGAGTTCATCCTGCGCAACTGGCGCATCGTGAAAGTGGCCACCACCAAGGCCCAGCGCAAGCTGTTCTTCAACCTGCGCAGCCAGAAAAAACGCCTGGCGTGGCTGAACAACGAAGAAGTCCACCGCGTGGCCGAAAGCCTCGGCGTGGAGCCGCGTGAAGTGCGCGAGATGGAAAGCCGCCTGACCGGCCATGACATGGCCTTTGACCCAGCCGCCGAAGCGGATGACGACAGCGCCTTCCAATCGCCGGCCAACTACCTGGAAGACCACCGGTACGACCCGGCGCGTCAACTGGAAGACGCCGACTGGAGCGACAACTCCAACCACAATCTGCACGAAGCGCTGGAAGTGCTGGACGACCGCAGCCGTGACATCCTCTACCAGCGTTGGCTGGCAGAAGAAAAAGCCACGCTGCACGACCTAGCGCAGAAGTACAACGTGTCGGCCGAGCGGATTCGTCAGCTTGAGAAAAGCGCGATGAACAAGCTGAAGTTGTCGATTGCCGCCTAACACGCAGCGAACAAAAAATGCCCCGGTCCAAAGATCGGGGCATTTTTGTATGTGCTCGTAAATTTCAAACCCAGCGCAGTCCAC